>NZ_BAAGXF010000005.1:0-383585 GCF_054779975.1 Hymenobacter arcticus | reverse complement strand
GCGTTCATCCTGAGCCAGGATCAAACTCTCCATTGTAAAATATTCCTGCACCATGGCGAACCATGGCTGATGTCGAGATGCGCTCCTTGCTCGTAGTTTGACGTTTGCTCGTCTAATTCGATTTCGCTTGTTTCCTACCAGCCGAAGCTAGTAAGATACTTACTATTTTGTCTGTTTCCGTCATTCAAAGAACGTGTGTCACTTCCAATTGAAGTAACCGTGTAAGTCAACTTAGCGACTCGTTTTTTGGCCGTTTGCCAGCCTTGTTTGTGATTGGGAGTGCAAAGGTAAGTAAACTTTTTGACTTTCCAAATTTTAAACAGAAAAGTTTTGGTGGCTTTTTCTGCTGTTTTGGTTGCCTAGCCGCCTCCAGTTGAAGCGGGGTGCAAAGATACAGAAAGCATTCCCTGCTTTGCAAGAGCCTGAAAGAATTTCTTTTTTCTACGTCTCGCGCAAGCGATATAGTGGACATCGCTTGCCGCCTAACTTAGAGGCTTAACATATTTTATTTCTTTTGAGAGAAATGCGACTTCCAGGTTTCCAGTAGGCCTCTTGCCGTTTTGGGACTGCAAAGGTAGTAGGACTTTAGGAACGAACAAGGGGCAGGTTGCGAAATACGTTTAGCAGAGGATGTAAGTGACTGAGGATGTCGAAGAAAAATTCTTTGAGCCATTATTTTCGTCTTAAAGCTCACAAATGAGAAAGCTTTACTTCTGGGCACTCAATTAACTTGTATGTTACCTCGATTGAGCAACTTAAGATTAAGTAATCAGTAAATTCCATGTAACTCAGGCACTAGCTATGGTCACTATCAAATACATGACCTATAAACTATCCGTCACGCTGATACACATAGAGCAAATCAGTGGCGTTGCCTAGCTCTAGCTGTACTTTGACCTCCTCCCATTAAACTAGGCCAGGGTAAAGTAGAGAAAATCGGGCACTTGTCGTACCTTAAAACCCCAGACAATGCCATGAAAAAGACCAAGTTTACCGAAGCCCAAATCGTGTTTGCCCTGCGCCAGGCCGACACCGGCATCACCGTGGCGGAGGTGTGCCGAAAAATGGGCATTAGCGAAGCCACCTACTACAACTGGAAGAAAAAATACGGCGGCTTGGGTGTGCCCAAATTGAGGCGGCTCAAGCAGTTAGAAGAGGAAAATCAGCACCTCAAACAGCTCGTAGCCGACCTGAGCCTCGACAAGCAGATGCTACAGGACGTGCTCAAAAAAAAGTTTTAAGGCCCGTGCAGCGTCGGCACGCGGCCCAACACTTAATTGACGCTTATCGCATCTCGGCTCGCCGTGCCTGCCGAGTCATTGGCTTGCAGCGCGCCAGCTTCGCTTATAAAGCATGTAGACGCGATGATACCGTTTTGCGCCAGCGCTTGCGCGAACTGGCGCAAGTGCGTGTACGCTAGGGTAGTCAGCGCCTTTATATCCTACTGCGTCGAGAGGGCTGGATGGATAACCACAAGCGTATTCATCGCCTGTACTGCCTGGAAGGCTTGAACTTACGCAGCAAGCGCCCGCGGCGTAACCGGGCAGCTGCCCACCGATTAGAGCGGCTCCCACTAGGTAAGTTGCACCAGAGTTGGAGCATGGACTTCGTGGCCGATAACCTCTTCGATGGCCGTAAAATCCGCGCCTTAACTATAATCGATAATTTTAGTCGCCAATGCCTGGCCATTCACGTCGGCCAGTCGCTCAAAGGCGAAGACGTAGTGGCCGTGATGCAACGCTTACACCAGCAGCTAGGCGTGGTGCCGGAGCGCATCCAGGTCGATAAGGGCAGTGAATTTATCAGCAAAGCGCTCGACCGCTGGGCCTATGACCAGCATGTCACCCTGGACTTCTCGCGGCCGGGCAAACCGACCGATAATCCGTACATTGAGTCGTTTAATGGCAGCTTCCGCGACGAGTGCTTGAACGTGCACTGGTTTCTGTCACTGGCCGACGCGCAGGAGAAAATCGAACACTGGCGCCAAGAATACAATGGCTTTCGACCGCACAGCTCGCTACAGAATTTAACGCCCGATGAGGTAGTGGCTGCCGCCACTACTGTCGAGCTTCAGAACGCCTGATGCTCCACTTTCAACCGGCTTAGTATTTGGGAGGAAGTCAAGGGAAGCGTACATAGCCAGTCGGCAGGAAGGCCATCTACCAATGGTAATCGCCGTTTTCTACTGTGCCAGCAAAGTAGGTGGGCGTTATTAGACTAAGTGCCTGCGTAAGAAGTTGAATGAAATGTTCAGTCAACTCCTTACTCTCTCGGAGGTTGGGCGGCCATTCGCTACACTTTTTGGCAATGTTTTCAGTTGTAAAATCCTTATTATAAGGAACATTGCGGACTTTTGCTAACTCACTATCTTTTACAGGAGTCAGCTTATCATCGGTTGCTGATGGGCCACCTATGTCGTATTTCCGCCAAAACGCAGCCCGGGCATTCACCTCTGGAGTAGTACTGCGCCTAGAGGAGTGTTCTGCCAGTGGGATGTTGTGGTCTATTCTAATTGGCAGTAGCAGTTTCAGGTAGGAGTTGAAGCAGTTGGGAAGCCTATGGCTTTGCCCAGGAGCACAAGAGCGGAGCTGTAACCAATCGAGTTGCGTGATGATGACTACTTCCTGTAGCATCCTGGGCTGACTTTTTACCTGCTATTTACCTAGCGCATAATCGTGCTCACTCTATCTGGGCCGACGCTGACAATGCGGATGGGCACTTGCAATTCTTTTTCGAGGAAAGCCAGATAGTCGCTCAACTGCTGGGGGAACTGGGCGGCGTCGGTAACCTGGGTGAGGTCGGTATTCCAGCCGGGGATAACCTGATACTCGGGAGTGACGGTGTGGAACTCACCGGGGTCGGGCAGGCGGGTGGTGCTTTCGCCGGCGGCATTGCGGTAGTGGGTGCAGGCCTGAATTTCGGCGAAACCGTCGAGCACGTCAGCTTTCATGAGGTGCAACTCGGTAACGCCGTTGAGCATGATAGCGTAGCGGAGAGCGGGTAAGTCTATCCAGCCGCAGCGGCGGGGGCGACCGGTGACGGCGCCGAACTCGCGGCCAGCCTTGCGGAGCTCCTCCCCTACTTCGTCTTCGAGCTCGGTGGGGAAAGGGCCGCTGCCCACGCGGGTGCAGTAGGCTTTAGTAATACCATACACTTTGTCGATGTGGCGGGGCGAGATGCCCAGGCCGGTGCAGGCGCCTGCCGAGATGGTGCTGGAAGAGGTGACATAGGGATACGTACCAAAGTCGATGTCGAGCAGCGAGCCTTGGGCACCTTCGGCGAGGATACGCTTGCCTTGGGAGAGCAGGTCGTTGAGGAGATACTCGGTATCAGTTAGTTGCAGGGTACGTAAGAACTCGATGGCGGAGAAAAACTCGGCTTCGAATTCTTCGATTTCCAACTCCTTATTATAAGGAGCGGCGATGCTAGCGTGGTGGGCTACTGCTTCCTTATAACGCTCTTGGAAATCGGGTAGTAGGATGTTGCCGACGCGCAGGCCAACCCGGCCGATTTTGTCGGAATACGTAGGGCCAATTCCTTTGAGGGTACTGCCGATTTTGGTATTGCCGCGGGCTTCTTCGTTGATGCGGTCGAGGGCGCGGTGCGAGGGCAGGATGAGCTGCGCTTTTTTGGAGATATAGAGATTTTTGCTCCAATCGACGCCGCGGTCGGTGAGTTTTTGCAGCTCTTCGCGGAATACTACGGGGTCGAGGACTACACCATTACCCACTACGTTGAGGATATGGGGGTGAAAAATACCGCTTGGCACTTGGCGCAGCACGTGCTTTGTGCCGTCGAAGGTGAGGGTGTGGCCGGCGTTGGGGCCGCCCTGGAAGCGGGCTACGGCATCGTAGGTGGGGGCGAGGACATCGACAATTTTACCTTTTCCTTCGTCGCCCCACTGGAGGCCTACTAATACGTCTACTGGCATGATTTCAATTATCAGTGAGCAATTAGCAATTATCAATATCTCTTCGATAATCGGGCACTAATTACTCGGGTGTTGGTGGTATTTTAAGTGATTAATATTTAGACCTGCCGGAGCTTTAGCACAAAAAAATAGCCGCCTAGGAGGCGGCTACGGTCAACTGTTGGCGGGCGGTGGGGGCGTCGGCGACTACGGTGAAAATATTGCTTAGCTTGGTAAGCGCCAGCATTTTTTTAGGGTGGTCGGCGGGGTTAATAAGGACCATTTCGCCGCCGCGGCTGCGAAATTTAGTGAGGAGCGAAACTAAGACTCCAATGCCTGTGCTGTTGATGTAGCGGACGTCGGAGAGGTCAACAGCGCAGTGGATGACTGCTTCGCCCAGGTATTCATTCACGGAGTATAACAGCTGCTCGGTATCGATGCTACCGATGAGGTCGCCGGTGAGCGTGAGGAATAGAATGCCGTTGTCTAGCGTGCTGAGGGTGTTCATGTAGCTATTTGGCCGGCTCGGAAGCAGGATGGGCGGCGGATTTGGCGCGGCAGTCGCCACAGATACCGTACAAATTTAGTGAATGATGGAGAATGTGGAAGTTTAGCAAGTCGCCCACCATGGTTTGAATACCGTGAATACGCGGGTCGCAAAACTCGACTACCTTGTGGCACTCAGTGCAAATAACGTGGTCGTGCTGCCGATAGCCGTAACTTTTCTCGTATTGCGCAAGGTTGCGGCCAAACTGATGCTTGCTCACGAGGCCCTGCTCAACTAGCAAATCCAGCGTGTTATAGACGGTGGCGCGGCTCACTTGCAGGTTGCGCTCCTTCATACCGGCGTACAACTCCTCCACATCGAAGTGGCCGGAGCGCACGTAAATTTCTTCGAGAATAGCGTAGCGCTCGGCCGTTTTGCGGAGGCCTTTATTTTCGAGGTGGGCGGTGAAGATTTTTTTGACTTCTTCGAGACGGTCGGTGTTGAGGGTGGCTTGACTGGAGGCGCTGGGCGTGTGGCGAGCAGCGTAGCCAGTTTCGGAAGAGCCACCGGCTCCCTGGGCGGCTTCGGTAGCCGGTGTCGGGTGGGAGGTATTCACTGTATTAAAGAGGATATAAGCGCGAGATAATCTACCCTACGTAAGCGATGAAGGCTGGCTTAGGTTTCAGCGCTCGAAATAGAGGTGGTAATGATTGGCACAACCGGGGTTGAAGGCGACCTGGCAAACCGGGCAGGTATTAGCGCATGCCAAGTAGCTACTTATACTGAGGGTGCTACGGCAATTACCGCAGTAGATAGCTTCTTCCTGATATTCTGCCTTTGGCCATACAATAGACTGATGGTCAGCTTGTTCCTCGTGGCACTGAATGCAGGCATAGAACGTATTACAGCACTTAAATTTGATGGCGATGATATCGCGCTCTGAGTGGTAATGCACGCACTGGGTGCGGGCGTTTACCTGGGTGCCGTGGACGAGCGGGGCTGATATCATCAGGATTCAAAACGCTCAACTTGCAGTACACCATTTACTTTACTAAGGCGCTGGATGAGCTTATTGAGATGGTCGGTGTCGTTGACGAATACCATAATCTGGCCCTCAAAGAAGCCATCGTTGGAATCGACGGTGATGGAGCGCATATTCACCTTGAGGCTGGTGGAGATGATGCGCGTGACGTCGTTGACGATGCCCACGCGGTCGGAGCCCTTGAGGCGGATGCCGGCCAAGAAGGCCAGTTCCAGTTGGTCGGTCCACTTGGCACGCACAATGCGATTGCCGTAGTTCGACATGAGGTCGACGGCGCGGGGGCAGGTGGTGCGGTGGATGATGAGGCCGGTTTCGGTTTCAAAACCGAATACATCGTCGCCGGGAATGGGATTGCAGCAGCGTGCCAAGCTGTGGTTGAACTTGTCGGTGCGCTCCCCTACCACCAGCATGTCGGCGCGCACGCCCCGGATTTTCTGCACTTCGTGGTCGAAGGTTTTACGCTCCAGCACTGAATCGGCGCGGGCGGCGGTGGTCACCTTGAACAGGGAATCGCGGATTTCGCGGCCATCGAGCTGGCCCACGGCCAAGCGGTAGTAAAAATCCTGCGCGGTGGCCACGTTGAAATAAGTGAGCAGCCGCTGCAAGTTATCGGGCGTGTTTTCGACGCCAATCAACTCTAGGCGCTTTTCTAGGATAAACTTGCCGTCGTCAGTTTTGGCGCGCTTGTCGTCGCGCAGGAAGTCCTTGATGCGGGTTTTGGCCTTGCTCGTTATCACGTAGGTGAGCCACTCGGGGGTGGGGCGCTGCTTGTGCGAGGTCAGGATTTCGACCTGGTCGCCGTTGCGCAACTGGTAGCTGAAGGGCTCCAGTTTTTGGTTGACTTTGGCACCAAGGCAGTGCAGGCCGATGTGGGTGTGAATATCGAAGGCAAAATCGAGCGCCGTAGCTTTGTCAGGCAAAATAACGAGCTTACCCTTGGGCGTAAAGGTGTATACCTCCTTCACGAACAGGTTCTGGCGGAACTCGTCCATAAATTCGAGCGCGCTGGAGTTGTTAGTTTCCAGCATTTCGCGCACGCGGTTGACCCAGGCTTCGAGCGTGGACTCGGGCTGTAGGCTACCGGTATCCTTGTATTTCCAATGGGCAGCGTAGCCTTTTTCGGCAATATCATCCATGCGACGCGAGCGAATTTGCACTTCCACCCACTGGCCGGGGTGCGACATGACGGTGGTGTGCAGGCTCTCGTAGCCGTTGGCTTTGGGGGTGCTCACCCAGTCGCGCAGCCGGTCGGGGTTGGGCTGGTAAAAGTCCGTGACAATAGAATACACCTGCCAGCAAGCGGCCTTTTCCTGCTCGGGCGGCACATCTAGGATGACCCGGATGGCAAACAGGTCATACACCTCCTCGAAGGTGACGTTCTGCTTACGCATCTTCTTGAGAATCGAGTAGATGCTTTTCGGCCGGCCCTTTATCTCATAGTTGAATCCCTGCGCTTTGAGCTCATCATCAATGGGTTGCACAAACTCCTTGATGAAGCGGTTGCGGGCGCTCTGGCTCTGCTTGACCTTGCCTTTTAGCTCAGCATACACCTCCGTATCGGTGTATTTCAGGTGTAGGTCCTCCAGCTCCGTTTTGATAGCGTAGAGTCCTAAGCGGTGGGCCAACGGCGCGTAGAGGTAGATGGTTTCGCTAGCGATTTTGAGCTGCTTGTGGCGCGGCATCGAATCGAGCGTGCGCATATTATGCAGGCGGTCGGCGAGCTTGATGAGAATCACGCGCACATCCTCGCTCAGGGTGAGCAGCATTTTGCGGAAGTTCTCCGCCTGCTCGCTGGAACCGTATTCAAAAACACCCGATATTTTGGTGAGCCCGTCGATGATGCGCGCCGTTTTGTGGCCAAAATCGCGCTCGATATCCGAGATTTCGGTGGGCGTATCCTCTACCACATCGTGCAGCAGGGCCGCTACAATGCTGGTGGTGCCCAGGCCGATTTCCTCCACTGCAATCTGAGCCACAGCGAGCGGGTGCAGGATGTAAGGCTCACCAGATTTGCGGCGCATATCCTTATGCGCTTCCAGGCTTTGGTTGAACGCCTTCTTAATCAGCTTGGTATCACCGTCGTGCAGGTACGGCTTAGCCGTGCGCAACAGGCGGCGGTATTGGCGCAGGATTTCCTGGCGTTCGGCTTCGAGGTCAATTACGGGAGGCATGGTAGCGCAAATAACAAGCTGGCGCGCCAAAAGGTGGCGAGTGTGCGGTAAGCTTTAGATTGCCGGGGGTAGGATGGTGTATGCCTCGGCTTGCCGGGCAGGCGTTAAAAAGCGCCAAAACGGCAAGCTAAAGCTTACCACACATTTCTTGGCAAGCTAAAGCTTACCCTACATTTGCGCGGCTAGCAAATAGTCAGTACCTTTGCGGCCCCGCAGCGAATGGCGACGGGCAAGCCTCAACTTGCGGATGTGGCGAAATTGGTAGACGCGCTAGATTTAGGCTCTAGTTCCTTACGGTGTGTGGGTTCGAGTCCCTCCATCCGCACTTTTCTGTTGAACAGGCCCCTGGCTAGGTAGTTGGGGGCCTTTTTTTTAACCTTTCCGACTGGCAAGCACCAGCTTGCTCCCACCGTTTTGAATATTACGCTTGACCGCAATGAGGAGCAGCTAACCGGGCTGCTGAACGTGCACCTCGAAGAAGCCGACTACAGCGATGCCGTAGAAAAGCAAATCAAGGAGACCAGCAAAAAGGCGCAGTTCAAGGGCTTCCGCCCCGGCAAAGTGCCCTCGGGCCTGGTGCGCAAAATGTACGGCAAAGGCATTCTGGCCGATGAAATCAACCGCCTGCTCGGCAGTTCGGTTGATAGCTACCTGAAAGACAACAACGTAAAGATTCTGGGCGAGCCGCTGCCAGTGGCTAGCGACGTGGATTTCGACACCGCTAAGGAGTTCGACTTCAAGTTTGAGCTGGGCTTGCTGCCCGACTTCGAGCTGCCCGCTGAAAACCAGGTAGAGTTGAAGCGCCCCACCATTACCCTTGACGAGGCAACGCTGACCGAAACCAACGAGCAGATTGCCCGTCAGTTTGGCGAAACGACCAACCCCGAGGTTTCGGAGGCCGACGACTACCTGTTTGGCAAGCTGAAGAAGGCCGGTGCCGAAGGCGAAGGCCAGACGGTATTGCTGCCCATTAACAAGGTGAAGAACGGCCAGGAGCGCTTTGTAGGCGTGAAGGCTGACGACACGCTGACGTTTGACCTGAGCGATGCCTTTGGTGGCGACGCGGGTGCCATCCGCAGCTTTTCGGGCCTGAGCAAGGAAGAGGCCGCTGGTGCTACTGGTGACTACGAACTGGCCGTTGAGAAAATCAATCGCACGGCTGCCCCGGAGGAAAACCAGGAGCTATTTGATAAAGTATTTGGTCCTGAGGCAGTTGACTCGAAAGAGGCTTACGACGCCAAGGTGCGCGAGACGATTCAGGGCAACTACGACCGGGAGGCCGACAACCTGGTGAACCGCCGCCTGGTGGACGCCATGATTGACGCCACCACGATTCAGCTGCCGGTTGAGTTCTTCAAGAAGTGGCTGGTGCGCGCCAACGAAGGCAAGTTGGACGCCGCCATGGTAGAGCAACACTACACCGACTACGAGCGCGAGCTGAAGTGGAGCCTCATCCGCAACAAAGTAGTGGAAGACATGGGCCTCAAAGTGGAGACCGATGAAATCCGCGACCGCGTGCTGGACAAGATTCTGGGCCAGTTTGGCGGCAACATGCAGCTGACCGACGAGATGCGCCAGGGTATGGTGGGTTTTGCCGACAACTACATGAAGCAGGACAACGGCAAAAACTACGTACAGGAGTACGAGGCCATTCTGGCAGAGAAAGTAGTGGAGGCCCTGCGTGGCAAAGTTGTTGTTACGGAAGAGCCCGTAACGGCTGAAGAATTCCGCAACCAGAACGAAGGCTAAGCTTTCGATTTGGTTGAGATAAAAAGCCTTTACGCACCGCGTAGAGGCTTTTTTGTTGGTGTTGTGCGTTGTAGTATTGGCCGTTGCTACGGGCAAGCTCGGTGCATTTTGGCCACAACATTTAGCCATTAAATCGTCTTTTGTTTTTGAACACGGCAAGCTGAAGCTTACCACACATTTTTTCCCATGCTGAATAAACAAGAGTTTCGCAAGTTTGCCGTTAAAGGCCAAGGCCTCAGCGGATTGGGAGTTGACCAGTATTTGCAGCACATGGAAGGCCAGGTGCGTTCCGGCATGATGCTGCCCACGGGCATGACCCGCTCGGTGATTGAAGAGCGCCCCACGCGCTTTGCCGAAATCGACGTGTTTTCGCGCCTGATTATGGACCGTATCGTGTTTTTGGGCACAGCTGTGGACGACTACGTGGCCAACATCCTGACGGCGCAGATGCTGTTTCTGGAGTCGGTTGATGCTAAGAAGGATATCCTGCTGTACATCAACTCGCCCGGTGGCTCGGTGTACGCTGGCCTGGGTATCTACGATACCATGCAGTACGTGAACCCTGATGTAGCTACTATTTGCACCGGCCTGGCTGCTTCGATGGGAGCCGTGTTGCTGGCCGGTGGGGCTAAGGACAAGCGCTCGGCACTGCCACACGCCCGCGTGATGATTCACCAGCCAAGCGGTGGGGCGCAGGGGCAGTCGTCGGACATCGAGATTACGGCCCGCGAGATTCTGAAGCTCAAGAAAGAGCTGTATGACATTCTGGCAAGCCACACTGGCAAAACGTACCAGGAGATTCACGACAACTCGGACCGTGACTACTGGATGCGCGCTGATGAGGCCAAAGAGTACGGCCTGATTGACGAAGTGCTGGAGAAAAAATCGGCTGCTTAGTTGCCTGATTAATCCGACTACCAGCTGATTCCGCAGCTTTTACGGATGATGCGCTAGGCAAAGAAAAGAAGCTTCGGTTGGTCAACCGGAGCTTCTTGCTTTTTAGGGCAGTGGAGGTGCGGGGAGCGCTGGCGGAAACTTTCGGGTTGTTTCGCCGCTTTGCAACCGCTACGCCCAGCTTGGTTTCCTTACGGTGGCCCGCGCAATGCTAGGCTACCGACTTATCTTTGTAGCCGTTTTCTTTTTGAAAATAGCTTCCTTTTTTGATTGCTCCCGATGCCGGAAATAGCCTGCTCCTTTTGTAATAAGCCCAAGCGCGACGTCGCGGTGATGATATCGGGCATTAATGCCCACATCTGCGAGAAGTGCGTGGCGCAGGCCCAGCACATTCTCAGCGAGGAAACCAAGCTGCAAGCCGAGGCGCGCACGCCGAAATTCAACCTCATTAAGCCCCGCGAAATTAAAACCCACCTCGACCAGTACGTGGTGGGCCAGGACGAGGCCAAGCGCGTGATGAGCGTGGCGGTGTACAACCACTACAAGCGCCTGATGCAGACTCCGCAGCATGACGAAGTGGTGATTGAGAAGTCGAACATCATTATGGTGGGCGAAACTGGTACGGGCAAGACTTTTCTGGCCCGCATGCTGGCCAAGATTCTGCAAGTGCCCTTCTGCATCGCTGATGCTACGGTGCTGACGGAGGCCGGCTACGTGGGTGAGGATGTGGAAAGCATTCTGACACGACTGCTGCAAGCGGCCGACTACAACCTGGAAGCCGCCGAGCGCGGCATTGTGTACATCGACGAGATTGACAAAATCGCCCGCAAGAGCGACAACCCCAGTATCACGCGCGATGTGAGTGGTGAGGGCGTGCAGCAGGCGCTGCTAAAGCTACTGGAAGGCACGCACATCAACGTGCCCCCGCAGGGTGGCCGCAAGCATCCCGACCAGAAAATGATTTCGGTGAATACCGAAAATATTTTGTTTATGTGCGGCGGGGCATTTTCGGGGATTGACCGCATTATCAAGGGCCGCCTGAATACCAAGCCGATGGGCTTCTCGAAGACCAACCTGGATGAGAACGTGGACACGCAGAATTTCCTGCGCTACGTGTCGGCCCAGGATATCAAGAGCTTCGGCCTCATTCCCGAGCTGATTGGCCGGCTGCCGGTGCTCACGCACCTTAATCCGCTGGATAAGGCCACGCTGCGTCTCATTCTTACTGAGCCCAAGAACTCGCTGGTGCGCCAGTACCAGCGGCTGTTCAACATGGAAAATATTGCGCTCGACTTTACCGAGGACGCGCTCGAATACATTGTGGAGCGGGCCGATGAGTATCGCCTCGGCGCGCGCGGCTTGCGCTCCATTTGCGAGAGCATCATGACCGACGCCATGTTTGAGATGCCTTCGGAGGCCGGCGTGGTAGAGTTTACCATTACGGAAGCTTACGCACGGAGCAAGTTTGAAAAGTCGCCCCTGCGGCTGATGCGGGCGGCGTAGGTTGCTGGCTCGTAAGACCTTTTGTCATTGCGAGCGCAACGCAGTGGAGCGCGGCAATCGCATCAGAACGACTCGTTTGGGTATCGTTCTAATGTGATTGGCGCGCTCCACTGCGTTGCGCTCGCAATGACAAGCGTTTTTTACGCAAATCAAAAACCGCCCCACCCCTAACTTGCGGGCCATGACGATAACTGAGCGCGGGCAACGGCTGCTGGGCGTGCGCCCCGAGGAGGGGCGCACGGTGTGGCTGTTTTTTCTGCATAATTTCCTTTTGGGGGTCGGCACCATTCTGGTGTACGTGGCGGCCAACGTGCTGCTGCTCGAAAACAACCCCGAACGCAACCTGCCCCTGGCCTACGGCGTGGCGGCGCTGGCCATGATAGCCACCGGCAAGCTATACGGGTACTTTGAGCACCACTGGCTGCTGCAAAAGCTGGCGGTGCGGGTGCTGCTGGCGGCGGTGGCGCTGGCGGGCGTGCTGGGCGTGCTGGTGGCCACGGGCCACTCGGTGGCGGCGGCCATTGCCATTATGGCGGGCTACCGGGTCATTTATCTGCTTACCAACCTGGAGTTTTGGGGCGTGTCGGCGGTGGTGTTTGATGTGCGGCAGAGCAAGCGGCTGTTTGGCATCATCAGCGCGGGTGATATGCCGGCCAAGGCCATGGGGGCCGTGCTGGCCATTTTTATTCACCACAATGCCGAGCTGCCGTGGCTGCTGGGCACGGCCTTTGGCGCGTACCTGGCGGCGCTGCTGGCACTGCGGGCCACACTGAGCTCGCACGCGCTGACCGCCGCACCCGACCGCCGCCGGGTGCGCCCGCAGGAACTGGGTCCGGGGCTACGGCGCTGGTTTGGCGATAGCCGGCTGGTGCTCACCATGTGCCTGAGTATGCTGGGCCTGGCCGCCGTGACGACGGGCATCGAGTACCTGTTTTTTGTGAACGTGAAGCACCGCTTTCACGACGAAGCCGCCGTGATGCGCTACGTAGGTACCGTGCTAGTAATCACGTATTTGCTGGCAATGGCTTTTAAGATACTCCTTTCGCAGCACACCCTGGACCGCCTGGGCGTGCGCAGCGTGCTACTGGCCCTGCCGGTGGCGGCGCTGGGGGGCTTGGCCCTGTACGCGGGCCTCGATCACACCGATACGACGGCCCTGCTGCCGTACTTCTGTGGGCTGTACCTGGGGCTGGAAGTACTGCGCCGGGCAGTGTTTGACCCCGTGTTTTTGCTGCTTTTTCAGCCGTTATCAGTGCATGAGCGCCTACAAGCCCACACGCTGGCCAAAGGCCTGTACGAGCCGCTGGGCATGGCGCTGGGCGGTGGACTGCTGTTTGCGCTGCACGCCTTGCCGGGTGGCCAAAGCTGGGGGCCTTTTTGCTGGATGGGCCTGCTGATGCTGGTGGTCCTACTGCTACTCACGCGCGTGTACAAGCAGTACGTGGCCGAGCTGCAACATGCTCTGAGCCGCCGCTTCACCGATAATGCGGACGAGGCAAGCATTGACCCCGCCGCCGACAGCCTCCCTCCTACCACCAGCCCCAGCGAGATTCGGCAGCTCATTCACTCGCTGACTGCCAAGGCGGGCCGGGCCGCGGCCACGCAGCGCCTGCTGCGCCTGGGCGAGGCCGCCCTGCCTACTCTGGCCGAGGTGCTGAGCGCCGACACCAACCAGGCCTTGGTACGGCGGGTGGCGCAGGTGTGCGGCCGCCTGCGCACGGCCGCCAGCCGGCAACTGCTGGTGGCGCTGGCTCGGCAGCCGCACCTGTTTCGGCGGGAGGCAGCGCTGCGGGCATTGCGCAATTTTGGCGTGGTGCCGCACGAGGTACCGCTGTTTCAGGCACTGGTGCATGATGAGCTGCAACTGGCTCAGCAGCTGCTACATGGCCAGGCCACAGCGAGCCACGAATTAATTACGTGCCTCGATTACGAGCTGCTGCGCACCCAGCAGCGAGTATTTGCGTTGCTGGGCCAGATATACCCACCGCAGCTCATTGCCGACGCCCAGCGCGGGGTGGCCCACGCCGCCCGCGAGCGCCAGGCCAACGCCCTCGAAATACTGGATAACAGCATTGCCCGGCCCACTTACCAAGGCCTGCAAACGCTGCTCAGCGTGGCCCCGGCTGCCGAAAAGGCGCGCACCTTCAACCAGCTCCTGGGCCCGCTGCTGGCCCCCGCGCCCATTGTGGAAACCATTGTGGAGCGCGGCGAAACGGCTTTTTCGGATTGGACGGTGCGGACGGCCCTCGACCAGTGGCAGCCCAGCGTGGGTACGGTGGCGGCGCTGTCGCCGCACCTGCGCAGTCCCAGCCCGCTGGTGCGCGAAAGCGCCTTTGGGGTGCTGGCCCAACTCGCCATTCAGCAGCCCGCGCTGCACCAGCAACTCCACGTAGCGCACCAAACCCTTGCCAGCCTGCTTATGAGCCACGCCGCCACTACCTCGCACATCACGGCTACTGAGCGCGTGCAAGTACTTCAGCAAACTGCTCTTTTTGCCGAAACGCCGGAGAACGTACTCAGCAGCATTGTGCCTATTATGCAGGAAGTTAGCTTCACCGCGGGCCAGCAGATTTTTGCCAAGGGCGACCTCGGAGCGTCACTTTTTATTATGTACGAAGGAGCGGTGGGAATTTTCAACGGCCCGCACTTGCTAGCAACCTTTGGCAAGGGCGACTTTTTTGGCGAGCTAGCGCTGCTCGACGCCGAGCCGCGCTCGGCCACCGCGGTGGCGCAGGGCGCAGTTACAGCCTTCCGGCTCGACCAGGAAGATTTTTACGATGTGATGGAGGAGCGGCCCGAGGTGCTGCGCAACATTCTGCGGGTGCTGTGCCAGCGCCTGCGCCGGCAGAACGAGGCGTAGGGTATTCAAGAGGATAAAAGAACGTCATGCTGAGTTTGTCGAAGCATCTCTACCGCTTCAGTGGGTTGGTAACCCCAGCGGCGCGGTAGAGATGCTTCGACAAGCTCAGCATGACGTTCTTATTTTATACGTATAAACCTTTATATCAAGCCATTACCTCATAAGTCATAATCGGATTGGCTTTGTTTTTCAACTTGAGCTCGCCGATGGGCTGGCACTGGAAGCTTTCCTTCACGCGCTCGTACACGGCTTGGGTGATGACAATCTGGTTGGGGTGGGCGGCTGATTGCAGGCGCTGGCTCACGTTGACGATGTCGCCTATCACGGTATAATCCAGGCGTTTGAGCGAGGCGGAGCCGATGTTGCCCGATACCATTTCGCCGGTGTTGATGCCGATGCTCACGGCCGGGTGATAGTCGGTGCCGTCGGGGAGCGGGCTGCTGGCGGTTTGCAGCTGGGCGCGCACTTCCAGGGCTGCGTCGATGGCGCGGTCGAGGTGGTACTCGCCCCGAAACACGGCCATCACGGCATCGCCCATAAACTTATCGATGTAGCCGCCGTGGGTGATTACCTCCTGCACAATCTGGTCGAAGTACTTGTTCAGCAGCCCCACTACCGTAGCGGCGGGCTGGGTTTCGGAGAGTGAGGTGAAGCCGCAGATGTCGATGAACACGACCGTAGCCTCCACCGTTTCGCTGGCCAGCAGCTTGTTCTCGAAGCCGGGGCGGGCCATAAAATTGATAACCGTTTCATCGACGTACATCCGTAGAATGTTGTTTTCCTGGATGGCCTTCATCGTGTCGCGCAGCTGCTGCACGTGGCTGGCGGTTTTCTCAATGGTTAGCTCTAAGTCATTAAAATCTACCGGCTTACATACAAAGTCAAACGCGCCGCCGTTCATGGCGGCCCGGATATTCTGCATGTCGCCGTAGGCCGATACCATCACCGTTTTGGTGACGGGGCTGGCTGCGGGCAGGCGGCCGAGCAGCGTGAGGCCATCCATCACGGGCATGTTGATGTCGGAGAGCACGATGTCGGTGTCGGGGTGTTCGAGCAAGCGGTCGAGGGCCTCCTGGCCGTTGCTGGCGAAGATGAACTCGTAGGCACTCTCGCGGATTTTGCGGCGGAATTTCTGCTTGATGAGCAGCTCCAAATCCGCTTCGTCATCGACTACCAGGATTTTCGTTTTCATGAGGTGGCGATAGCGTGGAGCTTTTCCTTGAGGGCCGCAAAATCCACTGGCTTTATCAGGAAGTCATTGGCACCCAATAGCATAGCTTGGTCGTGCGTTTCGGTGTCGCCGTAGGCGGTGAGCATCATCACGAGGGGCGGCGGGGGCGGAATCAATTCCTGCTTCACGCGGCGCAACAACTCCAGGCCACTCATGCCGGGCATGTTGATGTCGGAGAGGATAAGCACCACCTCCGAGGGGTGGCCGTTGAGAAACGTGAGCGCCTCCTCACCCGAATAGGCGAAGGAAAAGGTGAATTCGCCGCTGCGGATTTCGCGCCGGAAGCGCTGCTCAAACAGCAGCCGCACATCGGGCTCGTCGTCAACTACCAATATTTTCATGCGGGGTAAAGATAAGGTGGGGCCGGGTGGCTAGTGCACTGGCAGCAAAATGGTGAATTCGGTGCCCTGGCCCTCGGTGCTAACCACGCTGAGCGTGCCGCCGTGGCCCTGCGTGATGATGTCGTGGGCCAGCGACAACCCCAGGCCCGTGCCCTCACCGCTGGGCTTGGTGGTGAAAAAGGGCTGAAAGATTCGCTCCCGCACGGCTTCTGGCATACCCGTGCCGTTGTCGCCCACTACCAGCCGCACCTGGTGGCTGCCGGCCAGCTCGGTGCGCACGCGCACGGTGGGCGCGTAGCCCGCCTCACCGGCCAGCTGACGCTGGCGCACGGCGTAGAAAGCATTGGTGAAGAGGTTGAGCAGCACGCGGCCCAGGTCGCCGGGCACGGCTTTGATGAGCGGTAGGCCAACGGCCAGCGCGGGCTGCAAGGTGGCATTGAAGGACTTATCCTTGGCGCGCAGGCCGTGGTAGGCCAGGCGCAGGTATTCGTCGGCCAGGGCGTTGACGTCGGTGGGCTGGCGCTCGCCGGTGCTGGCGCGGCTGTGCTCGAGCATACCGCGCACGATGCCCGAGGCTCGCCCACCGTGCTGGGCTATGCGCTGGAGGTTCTGCCGCAGGTCGGCGAGCAGCTCGGTTTCCAGGGTGTGGTCGCGGGTGGGGCGGGCGCGCTCTTCGGCTAGCTCGGCCACCAGCTCCACGCTCACATCGGCAAAGTTGTTGACAAAGTTGAGCGGGTTCTGAATCTCGTGGGCAATACCGGCCGTGAGCTCGCCCAGGCTGGCCATTTTCTCGCTCTGGATAAGCTGGTCCTGCGTGGCTTGCAGCTCGCGCAGGGCGGCGCGTAGCTCGTCGGTTTGGCGGGCTAGAGCGGCGGTGCGCTGGCTCACTTCGTATTCGAGCGTCTGGCTCTGAGTTTGAATGGCTTGCTGCTCCTGCTCGGAGACTAGGCGCGCTAACTCTTCGGTTTTCAAGGCTTTAGCTTGGTTGCGAGCCATCAGCAACCAAGCTCCTAACCAGCATGTTACCAACCCCTCAATCATATCAACCGTCCCGCTTTTATCCAAAGCAAGGGTGAATGGTCGCACCAGCAACTCAATCAAAAGCAGCACCGCGCCGGGCAGCAGGGCAATGGACATCGACTGCGCGGGGCGGTAGGCACGCAGCCGCCAGCCCACAGCAATGCCGATGAACAATACCAAAGCCAGAAACAGGTTGTCGAACCAGTCCAGCACCGGCCCGCCCAGCAGCAGCCCCAGCGCCGTAATGGCCACGGCCGGCCGCCACAGGCGCGTCAGCCAGTGGTCCCATCGGGGCAGGCGCGTGGGCACGTCCAGCGCTTTGCGGCCCCAGTATATCAGCCCGATGGCCATTGGCGCGGCCATGTATAGTTCACCATCAGCCATACAATCAGTTGGTTACAGTAGCATAAAGAAACCCCTAGCCCGCCGCGCCGCGAAACGGCAGCCGCACCACAAACTCGGTAAACTCGCCTTCCTGGCTGGTTACGCTGAGCGTGCCGCCGTGGCCCTGCACCACAATGTCGTGGGCCAGCGACAGCCCCAGGCCGGTGCCCTCGCCGCTAGGCTTAGTGGTGAAAAAAGGCTGAAAAATCTTGCTCCGCACCGCCTCCGGAATACCCGTGCCGTTGTCGCGGATGCCGATTTCAACCTCCTCGCCCACGCGCCGCGTGCGCACCTGCACGGTGGGCGCGTAGCCGGGCGGGGCGGTTTGCTGGCGCTTCTGCACGGCGTAAAAGGCGTTGGTGAAGAGGTTGAGCAGCACGCGGCCCAGGTCGCCGGACACGGCGGGCACCAGCGGCAGCAGGGCGGCAAAGTCGGTGTTGAGCGTGGCGTTGAAGGACTTATCCCGGGCGCGCAGACCGTGGTAGGCCAGGCGCAGGTACTCATCGGCCAGGGCATTCACGTCGGTGGGCTGGCGCTCGCCGGTGCTCTGGCGCGAGTGGGCCAGCATGCCGCGCACAATGCTGGCCGCCCGCTGGCCGTGCTGGTTGATTTTGTGCAGGTTGTGGCGCAGGTCGTTCAGCAGCTCGTCTTCCAGGCCGGTATCGGGCGTGGGGTTGGTTTGCTCGGCTTCCAGCTCGGCCACCAGCTCGGCGCTCACGTCGGCAAAGTTGTTGACGAAGTTGAGTGGGTTTTGAATTTCGTGGGCAATGCCGGCCGTGAGCTCGCCCAGGCTGGCCATTTTTTCGCGCTGAATGAGCTGCTGCTGGGTGGCGCGCAGCTCGGCCAGGGCCGTTTGCAATTCACTGGTCTGCTGCGTGAGGGCCGTGGTACGGGCAGCCACCAGGCGCTCGAGGTCAGCGTTGTGGGCGGCAGCCAGCCGCAGCTGCTTCTCCTCCTCGGCACGCTGCGCTTGCTGCTTGGCCAAACCCTTTTTTTGGTAAAAGGCTAATCCCGTGATTAATCCAAACCAGAGAATATGAAACTGGCGCAGGTTCTTGAAATAATAGGCCAGCGGGGCTACAAACTGATAGCCCAGCAGCTCCTGCCCTATCAGAATGGCCCGATATGCGGCCGGCACCAGCAGCGCCCACAGCAGGGTGGCGGCCGGCCGGTAGTGGCGCACCGGCCACAGCGCGGCCGCGGCCATGCCCCACACAAACAGCACGTACCAATCGTCGAGCAGGTCGTGGCGGTAGTGCAGCGCCGCCGTAACGCCAAAGCCCACCACCGCCGGCACCCACAACCACCGCAGCCAAGCGCGCGCACGAGGCATGTGCAGGGGCTTGTTGAGCAGTGCGCGCAGCACGGTGGCGAGCATAAAGGCCAAGCCCGTTGCCGCTAGCAACTGCCAGTTGAAGAGTTGCTGCCAATTGGGAATAGCGTACTTCATAGGGCGCGGGCCGGGCTGGTGGGCAGCCACCCGGCAAACCTAGCACGTAAGGCCGGTTTGCCAAGTGGCTGCCTACCAGCCTGGCCCGCCTTTCCGCGGGCTACGCCAACTCTTGCTGGGCGGCCTCGCGCTCGGCGGGCGTGTTCACGTTACGCAGGGCATCGCCGCCGGGCGTGGGCAGCAAGTGTATATCACTGTTGATGAGCATTTTGCGCGGGCACGAATAGCCCATACCCAAGAAGCGCAGCAGCTCGGGATAGGCGCGCGGCTCGAAAATGGTGATGAGCGGCTCGGGAAATTCGTTGCCAGGGCTCTGGAAGGCCGTAGCCAACCGGCCGGGCTGGCGGCCGGCTACCAACTCGCGCAGCACCTCAGCGGTAAGGAAGGGTAAGTCGCAGGCCAGCACCAGCCAAGCCGCGTTGAGGTCCATTTGCAGGGCCGACAAAATGCCGCTCAGCGGCCCCAGACCCAGAAAGCGGTCGGGCAGCGGCTGCAAGCCGGCAGGCATCTCGGCAGCCTGCTCGGCCCGGCACGACACAAATACGTCCTGGCACGCCTCGGCCAGCAGGGCGGCGGCTACCTCGCGCTGCTCACGGCCGGCCGCGCCATAGCGCAGGCGGCTTTTGTCGGTTTGCATGCGCTGGCTGAGGCCGCCGGCCAGCACCAAGCCGCGCAGCGGCGGGCGGCGGACCAGCAGCCACTGCTGCACCCAGGCGGCCAGGCCGGCCCCATCGGCCAGCGCAAACCGCGGCAGCGCGGCGTGGTGCGGCAGGTGGGCGCGCAGGTAGTCGGGAATTTCAGTTACACCCTCGGCCAACACGAAGGCCTGCACATCGGTGAGCTTATCGAGCTTGTGAGCCAGCGACTTGCGCGGGTCGAGCAGCACAATTTGCTGGCGGGCGCGGAAGTGGTTGCCATTCACCAGCACGAGGTTAGCTCCGGCTAGCAGCTCGGGCTGCGAAAAGCGGTCGAGCGGGCCGTGGTCGTCGCGGCGGCGAAAGTGAATTTTATCGGTTACCTCCACGTAGGCCCCGGCTTGCAGCAGCGGGCTGAGGGTTTGCGCGGCATTGGCGTCGCCGCTGGCGTGGTCGGCATCGACGTAGCCCACGCGGTGGCCGGCCGGGGCCAGCGCCGCCGTGAGGCCCGCCGCCAGCCGCTGAATGTCGCCGCAGGGTGCCCCCAAAAAAGCCAGCTCGTGGCGGGCAAATTCGCCGAGGAGCGGGCGGGTGAGGTCGGCGTGCTTGGTGCGGGGAACGGAGTTTTCAGTCATAGCTTTCACAACAATCGGGCGGAAAATTAGCTTGCTTTCAGCTGAGCCGCCTTTCTTTTTACTTCTTCGCTTCTACGTGATTTCCGTTGCCGACGCCTACCGCCACGTGCTGGCCACCGCCCACCCGCTGCCCATCGAAACTATACCCCTGGCCGCCGCCGTTGGCCGCGTGCTGCGCCAAGGCCTGGTCGCCGACCGCGACTTCCCGCCCTACAACCGGGTAACAATGGACGGCATCGCCTTGCTTTATAGCACCTTGCAAGCCGAGCAGGCTGAATTCCTTATCGAGCGAACCCAACTAGCCGGGGCCGTGCCCGAGCCGCTGGCCAACCCGCAGGCGGCCATCGAAATTATGACGGGTGCGGCCCTGCCGCCCGGCACCGACACCGTTATTCGCTACGAAGACCTGGATTTTAGTGACAACCCACGCCGGGCCACCGTGCGCGTAGCTCCGCCCCGCGCGGGACACAACGTGCACGCCCAGGGCAGCGACCAGCTAGCCGGCACCCGGCTGCTGGCCCCAGGCCTCGTACTCAGCCCGGCCGAAATAGCCGTGGCTGCCACCGTGGGGGCCGCCACGCTGGCCGTGACGCGCCGCCCCCGCGTGGCCGTGGTAAGCACCGGCGACGAGATTGTGCCCGTGGAGGCCACGCCCCTGCCCCACCAGATTCGGCGCTCCAACGCACTGATGCTGCAAGCCGCGCTGACTACCGATGGCTGCGAAAGCGAGGCCTTCCATTTCGACGACGACCTGGCTTCACTGAAGGCGGGGTTGCCGCCGCTGCTGGCGCAGTTCGACGCGGTGCTGCTAAGCGGCGGCGTGTCGAAAGGCCAGGCCGATTTTCTGCCCCAGGCGCTACGCGAGTCGGGCGTGACGGAGATTTTTCACCGGGTGGCGCAGCGGCCGGGGCAGCCGTTCTGGTTTGGGCAGCGGCCGGGCGGGGCCACCGTGTTTGCGCTGCCCGGCAACCCCGTGGCCACGTTTGCGGGCTACTATCGCTACGTGCGCGGCTGGCTACGGCAGGCTCAGGGACAACTACTTGATGAGCAATTATTTGCACAATTAGCCAGCCCGATTGAGTTCAAGCCCGCACTCAGCTATTTCCTGGCCGTGCGCCTCGAAAACGCGCCCGATGGCCGCCTGCTGGCCTACCCCGCTCCCACGGCCGGCTCGGGCGACCTAGCCGGCCTGCTTGCCGCCGACGGGTTGCTGGAACTTGGCCCCGACCAAACGCATTTTGCCGCCGGCAGCGCGTGGCCGGTGTGGCGCTTTCGGGTCTAGAAACGGCTATTTAGCCAACGAAAAAGCCGCCCGATTCCCTGAGGAGTCGAGCGGCTTTTTTGGTTAGCAGCAGCTAGCTTACTTGAACAGCGCTAGCGCCTTAATGAACGTTTGCGAGACGCCCCAGGCAAGGGGCAGGCCCACGATGAGCCAGGCTATCACGGCCGAGCCACCCGTGGTTTCTTCGGTGGCTGCCGGGGCGGGAGAATTGGGTTTCGGAATCATAATGCAGGAAAATGAAGGAGTGAAAAGCCGCGGCTTAGTGGCCGCCCGCCTCAGCAGTTACGGGGCTTTTTTCTTGGTATTTCTCGTTCACGGCCGTCACGGCCAGGTCGGCCAGCAGGCCTACTACGAGCAAGCCCGCCATCGTGTAGAATACACTTTGGTAAGCCGCCGCGCCCGTCAGGCCCTTCTCTTTGGCGCCATCGTGCAAAAGGTGCACAATGAGCGGCCCCAATACACCAGCCGTGCTCCACGCCGTGAGCAAGCGCCCGTGGATAGCGCCCACCTGATACTTACCAAACAGGTCGGACAGGTAAGCGGGAGCCGTAGCGAATCCACCGCCGTACATGCTAATGATGGCGCATATCACGATTACGTAAAGGGCCAGCTGCGCGCCTTGGCCCAACGTGGGCGCCAGCGCATACAACAGGGCTCCCAACCCGAAATAGATGGCGTACGTGACTTTGCGGCCCAACTTATCGGAAGCCGAAGACCAGAAGAAGCGCCCCAGCAAATTGAACAAGCTGAGTAGGCCTACGAAGCCAGCCCCGGCCGCAGCCAACGCCGCCACATCCATGCCTTTGCCTTTTTCAGTACCAGAAATAACGGCCTGAATCAGCGGCGAAGCCGTTTCGAGCACACCGATACCGGCCGTCACGTTGCAAAGCAGCACCACCCACAGCAGCCAGAACTGCGGCGTTTTGATGGCGTTATCAGCCGATACGTTGCCCGTGGTGATAAGCGCATTGTGGTCAGCATTAGGCACGTAGTTGGCCGGAGCCCAGTTATCGGCCGGCACCCGGATGCTCCACACCCCAAACTGCATGAACAGGAAGTAGATGATGCCCATGGCAATAAATGTGGGCGCTACGCCCTGCGGCGCCATGCCCTTAAACTGCCCCATGAGGGCCACCGCCAGCGGCGAGCCAATCATGGCACCGCCGCCAAAGCCCATAATGGCCATGCCCGTAGCCACGCCCTTACGGTCGGGAAACCACTTAATCAGCGTACTCACCGGCGAGATATAGCCAATGCCCAGGCCAATGCCGCCCACAAACCCGTAGCCGAAATAGAGCAGCCAGATATTGTGCAAGCTGATGCCCAGTGAGCCAATCAGGAAGCCACCGCCGAAGCAGAGCGAGGCGGCCAGCATGGCCTTGCGCGGGCCCACGCGCTCCAGCCACTTGCCAAACAGAGCGGCCGATAAACCCAGCAGCACAATGGCAATGGAGAAGGTAATGCCGATTTGGGTGGGCGTCCAGTCGAGGGCATCGGGCTTGGCCGGGTCGCCGCTGATGAGCGAGCCGAGCGGCTTGTTGAATACGCTGAACGCGTAGGCCTGCCCAATGGCCAGGTGAATAGCCAGCGCCGCCGGCGGCACCAGCCAGCGGTTATAGCCCGCGGGCGCGATGGTCCGGCCGCGGTCAAGCAAAGGAAGGGAAGAAGTATCAGCCATTGAAGGTGGGAAAAGAGAGAAAAGTGAAAACCAGGTGAATATGTGGGAGATATGGATGGTAAGCTAGTGCAAGGTAGCCGTAGCCCCGCGCCCGACAAGGTGCCGCTACGGATTTTTTGCTAAACTGCTATAGCTGTTACGTGAACTCGCTAGTAGCCGGTGAAACCAGCAGAAACAAAAAGTCCCTGGCGCACGCACCAGGGACTTTTTGCCCTATCAATTTAGTCTCGTTTCTAAACGGGCACTGCCTCGGGGCGCTGCTTTTGCGTAGCCGGGGCCACGCTAACCTTTGCTTTTTCTACCGTCACTACCACGTACTTGGAGGTAGGCGTGTTACTCACCTTGGCCACGCTAGTGATGGGCACCAGCGGGTTGGCTTCGGGGAAATAAGCCGACACGTTGCCGCGCGGAATGTCGTAGGGCACGGTAACGAACTTCTCCACCTTACGCTGCTCGCCCTCGTAGTGGCTGGTGATGTCGATTAGGTCCTTGGCTTTGAGGCCGCGGTCGGCCATGTCCTTGGCGTTCATAAACAGCACCCGGCGCTCATTGTGAATGCCCCGGTAGCGGTCGTTGTACTCGTAGATGGTGGTGTTGAACTGGTCGTGACTGCGCACGGTCATCAGCACCAGTTGGCCGGGCTCCAGGGTGTATTTTTCCAGCTCGGTTTTGCTGAAGTTGGCCTTGCCGTTCTCGGTCGTGAACTTGCGCTCGCGGGGGCCGTTGGGCAGGTAGAAGCCGCCGGGCTGGCGCAGGCCTTCGTTGAATTTCTCGAAGCCCGGAATCACGCGCGAAATATGGTCACGGATAACGTCGTAGTTTTCCGTCATGGCCACCCAGTCGGTGGTAGTGCGGTCGCCGAGCGTCGCAATGGCCACGCCGCTGATGATGGCTACCTCACTCAGCATCTCACCCGCCAGCGGCACCAAAATGCCTTTGTTCTGGCTTACCACGCCCATCGAGTTTTCGCAGGAAGTCATCTGGTGACCCGCTTTCTGCATGTCGATGTCGACGTGCGTGAAGGTGGGCAGCAGCAGGCTGGTTTTGCCGGTTACCAAGTGACCGCGGTTGAGCTTGGTGCCCACAAACACGGTCAGGTTTTGCTGGCGCATGCCTTCGGCAATAAACTCGGTATCGGGGCCAGCGGCCAGCAGGTTGCCACCAAAGCTGAAATACACCTTGGTTTTGCCGGCGTTCATGGCCTTCAGGCTTTCTACCACGTCGAAGCCGTCTTTGCGCGGCGCGCTAAACTTGAATTCCTTTTCCAGCGCATCGAGGAAGTTGGAATGCACGCGCTCCCAAATGCCCATCGTGCGGTCGCCCTGCACGTTGGAGTGGCCGCGCACCGGGCAAGTGCCCGCGCCAGGAATGCCGATGGCACCCTTCATCAGGTGCAGGTTCACAATCTCCTGGATGGTCTGCACGCCCTGCCGCTGCTGCGTAACGCCCATGGCCCAGCAGGTAATAATTTTCTTCTTGTGGGCCAGCAGGTTAGCGGCCTCCAGGAGCTGGGCGCGGCTAATGCCGCTAATCTCCTCAATATCTTCCCAGCTCGTGTTGTTCAGCGTTTCCACCACGGCGTCGTAGCCGGTAGTGAATTCATTAATAAACTGGTGGTCAACTACTTGCCCAGGGTTTAGTTGCTCGGCGGCCAGCAGGTGCTTCATAATGCCGCGCAGCAGGGCCATGTCGCCATCTACCCGCACTTGCAAAAACAAATCGGTAATCTGGGTGCCATCGCCGAGCAATGCGCCCAGCGCCCGCAGCGGATTCATGAAATCCTGGGGGTTTTTGAAGTGGTTGAGGCCGGCTTCAAACAGCGGGTTCACGGCAATAATCTTGGCCCCATTGCGCTTGGCTTGCTGCAACGCCGACAGCATGCGCGGGTGGTTGGTGCCGGGGTTCTGGCCGATGATAAGGATTACCTCAGCCTCGTAAAAGTCATTGAGCGTAACCGAGCCCTTGCCCAAGCCCAGCGTGGGGCTAAGGGCCGAGCCACTGCTCTCGTGGCACATGTTGGAGCAGTCGGGCAGGTTATTGGTGCCAAACTGACGCGCAAACAGCTGAAATAAGAAAGCAGGCTCGTTCGGAATTTTTCCCGACGTGTAGAATACCGCTTCATCAGGCGTTTTGAGTGCGTTCAACTCACTGGCCACAATCTGGAACGCCTCGGGCCACTCAATGGGCTCGTAGTGCGTGCCGCCGGGGCGCTTCACCATAGGGTGCGTGAGGCGGCCGGCGTTGTTCTGGTCGCGGTCGGTCATGCGCGACAGCTCCACTATGCTGTGCTTAGCAAAAAACTCGGGTCCGGCTGACTGGTCATCGGCATCCGAAGCCAACGCCTTGGCACCATTCTCGCAAAATTCGGCGATGGAGCGGTGCTCATCGGGGTCGGGCCAAGCGCAGCTTGAGCAGTCGAAGCCGTCCTTCTGGTTCATGCCCAGCAGGCCCTTGGTACCGCGGGCCACGCCATCTTCACCCCAGCTGAACTGCATGGATTTGATAACGGCCGTGACGCCAGCGGCTACCTTGGCGGGGCCTTCCAGCCGCAGGCCGGTTAGCCCTTCGGGCGGCTGCGCCAATACTGGGTGCAGGTACTTAGCCTCAGCCGTAGGCGGGGCCGGAATATGCTCGTGGGCGGGGGGCGCGCCGGCGTTTTCTTCGTGCATGGGCTTGGTAGGATGGTCGGCGGCCGGAATCTCGTAGTCAGCTACCGGCGCTTCGCCCTGGTCGGGGCGCTCGCCGCTCACAGGGGCTATGCTGGCCTTTTGCTCGTGTAATTTGCCGGCCTTGTTGGCATCGGCAGCGGGTGAATCTTCCATGTTATAATAGGGCAAATGAGGGCGGGAAATACGAGCAAAAGCCAGGCTGGCCGCTCAGTTGCGACAATCCAGGTCCTTTTCAACCATAATACGCAACTCTTGGTTTGCCGCTACCCGTACGCGCTCCGAAAAACCAATTTTTTCGGTCGAAGTCCATCCCTTCGCTAGCGCGGCGGGCACTTCAATGGCTAAGGCACCGGCTGAGTAGCGCACGCGCACGGCCGGCGCGGGGTCAGTGGCGGGCAGCTGTTCCAGTGCGTACTCCAGTGTTTGCCCAGCAGCGGGCCCAAAAACGATGGTGTAAGCCACCCGGCCAGTACTGGCAAACTGCGCTACCTCGGTTTCAGACAGCCGCAGGCGCAGCGAATTTTCTTCTAGTCTAAGCTTCATAACTCCGTGATACGCTGGGCGTGCGTATAAATATTAAACCGCTCCTGGCGCACGAAACCCAGCAGCGTAAGGCCAAATTCCTCGGCGGCTTCCACGGCCAAGCTGCTCGGCGCCCCCACGGCCGCCAAAATAGCCACGCCCGCCACGGCCGCCTTCTGCACCAGCTCAAAGCTGGCCCGGCCGCTTAGCAGAATAATCTGTTGATTTAGTGGTACTTGCCCCGCCAGCAGCGCCGCCCCTACCACCTTATCGAAGGCGTTGTGGCGGCCCACGTCTTCGCGCAGCAGCAACAGCTCGCCTTCGGCCGAAAACAGGGCCGTGGCGTGCAGGCCGCCCGTTTGCTCAAATACCGCCTGGGCCGCCCGCTGCCGCGCGGGCAGCTGGTGAATGAGCGCGGCCGGCACCCGCGGGCTGTCGGTGGGCGGTAGCGCGGGGCACGAGCTAGCGCGCACCGCCGCAATGCTGGTTTTGCCGCACACCCCGCAACTCGACGTAGTATAGAAGTGCCGCTCCAGTCGGTCGAGCTCCAGCACCACGCCGGGGGCCAGCTCGGCCCGGATTACGTTGCCCCTCTCCTCGGGTCGGCGCGGGTCGGCCTGATGTTCAATATGTTGAATATCAATACTCTGCTGCACAATACCTTCGCTTAGCAGGAAGCCGGCCACCAGTTCGGCATCGTGGCCGGGGGTGCGCATGGTTACGGCCAGGCTGTGCGTTTGGCGCTGGTGGGCCGGGCCGTAGCCCAAGCTGATTTCCAACGGGGCCTCCACGGCCAGCAGGTCGGTGGCGCGGGCCACGGTGGTGCCCGTCACGCGCTGTACGGTGGTGCGCTCGGCGCTGGGTTGGATGTAAGGAGCTAGGGGCCGCATAAAAATAAAGGCCCGGTAACTAGCCGGGCCGGTGCCTTTCTTAATCAACAAACCCGCGCAGATGTTCAGCCAACTGCGGGTGGGCTTACGCCGCCACAGACTTTTCGCGCAAGTACTTAATCATGAGGCCGGCAGCCTGGCGGGCGGCGCTGTGCTGGCCCAGCTTCTGGCGTAGCTCGGCGTAGCCTTCGCGCTGCTTGGCAATGTAGGCTTCGTCGGTGAGCAGGCGCTTGAGCTCATCGAGCAGGTTGCGGGCCGTGAAGTTGCCCTGGATGTACTCTTCCACCACCGTGTGGCCCACAATGAGGTTAACCAGCGAGATGTACGGCACCTTAATCACGGCCTTGCCAATCATGTACGTGAGGCCGCTGGTGCGGTAGCACACCACCTGGGGCACGTTGAACAGCGCCGTTTCGAGCGTGGCCGTGCCGCTGGTTACGAGCGCCGCGCTAGCCCGGCTCAGCAGGTCAAACGCCTGGTCCACCACTATCTTAATACCATTGCGCTCAAAGTGCTGGTAGTAGCTACGGTCGAGGTTGCTCACGCCAGCCACCACAAATTGGTACTCCTGGAAGGCCGGCAGCACAGCTAGCATCTCGTGCAGCATTTCCTCAATTTCCTGCTTGCGCGAGCCCGGCAGCACCGCAATAATCTGGCGATTGGGGTCGAGGTTATGCTGCGTCATAAAGTCCGGATTAGGCTGAAATTCCGCCACCTCATCGGCCGTGGGGTTGCCCACGTAATCCACTTTATAGTCGAAGCGCTGGTAAAATTCTTCCTCGAAAGGCAGAATCACGAACATCTTGTCAACCAGCACTTTAATTTTTTCGACGCGGCCCTGGTTCCAGGCCCATATTTTGGGCGAGATGTAATAAAACACCCGGATGCCCTGCGCCTTAGCCCAGGCCGCCATGCGCAGGTTGAACCCGCCATAGTCCACCAACACCAGCACATCGGGCCGATACGCGAGGATATCAGCCTGACATTCTTTTAGATATCCCCGAAATTTGAGCAGGCTGGTAGCCGTTTCCCAAA
This sequence comes from Hymenobacter arcticus, assembly GCF_054779975.1. Classification (NCBI taxonomy): domain Bacteria; kingdom Pseudomonadati; phylum Bacteroidota; class Cytophagia; order Cytophagales; family Hymenobacteraceae; genus Hymenobacter; species Hymenobacter arcticus. The sequence goes on along the minus strand of NZ_BAAGXF010000005.1, from coordinate 355,197 downwards.
AGCCCATCACGGCCAACTCGCGGTAATGGCGCACCAAATGGCCACCCTCGGCCGCCATCTGGTCGCCGCCCCAGAAGCGAAAATCAGCGGCCGGGTCTTGGCTGTTCAGCTCGCGCAGCAAGTGCGCCGCGTGGGTGTCGCCGGAGCGCTCGCCGGCTATCAGATAATATTTCACCTTTTATGTCATCCTGAGCTTGCGAAGGACCTTCTCACGCCTGCGCTGCTGGGGTTACTAATTTCTGATAAACGCCGCCGTGATAAGATGCTTCGTTCCTCAGCATGACAGCCGACACTAGCCGAAGTACTCCACGGCGTTGCGGGGGGTTTCGTAGATTTTTACGCAGTGCAGCCGGGCCGGGGTGATGGCGGGCAGCTCGCGCTCGATAATCTGCCAGAAAGCAACGGCCAGGTTTTCGGTGCTGGCCAGCTGGCCTTTCAGAAACGGCACGTCGAGGTTGAGGTTTTTGTGGTCTACCTGCTCGGTAATGTGCACGCGCAGCAGGTCGGAAAGTGCCTTGAGGTCTACCACGAAGCCGGTGTCGGGGTCGGGCTGGCCCTTCACGGTCACTATCATCTCGTAATTGTGGCCGTGCCAGTTTTCGTTGGAGCAGGGGCCAAATACTTCCGCATTGCGCTCCGGGCTCCAGGCGGGGTTGTAGAGCTTGTGGGCGGCATTGAAATGCTCGCGGCGGCTGACGTGTACCATTTAGTTAACTGTTAGCTTTTGGCGGCTAGCTGTTAGCGTTCGTTCAGCGTCGGGTTAGTCAGCTCAATAAAGCGAACAGGTAGACAGCCAAAAGCTAACAGCTCCTAATTTTTTTCAACAAATATACGAAAAACGGCACCCTCGGCAGGGCTTTTGCGGGCGGCCAGGGGCTGGGCGGGTAAGTGCGGCGGCCGGCACCGCTGGCCCGTTCAGTTAGCTAACAAGCCAAGTGGGCAAAGGCTTACCAAGCGCAAAATATGCCTGACTACTGAGGCAGTTGCCGGCGGCAGGCCCCGCCCAGCTTAGTACCTTTAGGGCCTAATTCTCCCCGATATGATAGTCGTAACCGGTGCCGCCGGCTTCATTGCCAGCTGCCTAGTCTCCCGCCTCAACGCCGCCAATTTCAACGACATTGTGGTGGTCGATAACTTCGCCATTGAGAAAAAGCTGCCCAATATCCAGGGCAAGAAGCTGCGCGAATACGTGGACCGTGAGGAGTTCTTCCCGTGGCTCGATGCCCACCACGAACAGGTAGAATTTATCTTCCACCTCGGGGCCCGCACCGATACCACCGAGCAAGACCCCGCCATATTCGACCTGCTTAACCTCAACTACAGCAAGCAGATGTGGCAGGCCTGCGTGCGCTACCAGCTGCCACTGGTGTATGCTAGCAGCGGCGCCACCTACGGCGACGGCCGCCTTGGCTACTCCGACCAGGACGATGCCCTGCTGCCCCAACTCAAGCCCCTCAACCCCTACGGCGACTCCAAAAACGACTTCGACAACTGGGCTGTGCACCAAGCCGAGCAGCCCTATTTCTGGGCCGGCCTCAAGTTTTTCAACGTCTACGGCCCCAACGAGTACCACAAGGGCCGCATGGCCTCGGTTATCCTGCACGCCTTCCGCCAGATTCGCGAAAACGGCAGCATGCAACTCTTCCGCTCGCACAACCCCGAGTACGTGGACGGCGGCCAGATGCGCGATTTCATCTACGTAAAAGACGTAGTCGAAGTATGCTACTTCTTCCTCAACCACCGCACGCATTCCGGCATCTATAACCTCGGCACCGGCCAGGCCCGCACGTTTATGGACTTGGCGCTCAATACGTTCGCAGCACTAGGCCAGCCGGCCGATATCCAGTTCCGCGACACGCCCGAGGATATCCGCGACACCTACCAATACTTCACCGAAGCCGATATGCGCAAGCTGCGCAGCGCCGGCTACGAGTTGCCGTTTGCGTCGCTGGAGCAGGGTATTCAGGATTACGTGCAGCAGTACTTGGTAGCAGGCACGTATTATTAGCTTTATTCTTAAAAAGGTTTGTAGTTTGGGTTTTTGCTGATGTAGTCTTCTATTACGTCTTCTAATTCATAGTCTTCTTCTTCCTCAGAAAATTCAGCTATATATTCTGCTAATTCCTCGGTAGAAAATGCAGGACTGATAAGCACTTTGTGAACGTGGTCGGCCAAGAGTTGCTGTAGGATTGATTTATAATCGCCTTCGAAAGCGAAGTCCATTTTATCAGGCCCTGCATCACAGTTCCAAAACTCGTATCGACTGACGCTTCTAGCCTCCAGCGAAGTGTAAAACCATTGGTCAGCATATTGATTTTCAGACCACGAGGTTGTGTGCGCACGGAATCTCCAGAGAAAGCCGTTTTCGAAATCATCATATCTTACTAAATCCTCAGCAAAATCAGGGACACCCCATTCTTCGCGATTTAGGTCGAAATTATCAACTGTTTGTTCGCGGATAAATGTTGCTCTACTTTTAGCTGGCTCGCTCTCAATTTTTTCTAACTTATCAGAAATTTCTGTCCGAAGCTTTTTAGATTTATGAATTTCTAATAAACTATCGTACGAATCAGTTGCACCTTTCAGAATGCTAACCTGATTAATAAGCTTTGTAATATTCTTTTTTCTATTTTTCATATAGCACATAAAAAAAGCAGACCAAAACGGTCTGCTTTTCTTTTTTCATTACAACCTACTTAGCCGTGCCTGCCGACTTGGTAGCACTCGCCGCCCGGCCGCCCGGCTTCAGCAACGCGGCGTATCGGTTGGGGTCGTTAAGCACCGCCATAGCTGCCTGGATATTGGGGTCGTCGTTGAAGCCAGCTTCGGTGCGACCCTTCTCGTAGTAGTAGCGCGAAGCAATTTCCTCTTCCAGCAGCTCCCGGATTTCGGGTTTGAATCGCTGCAAGTCGTTGGTTTTGTTGGCGGCTACTTTGCGTTTGATGGCATCTAGCTCCAGCTTCACGTCGTCGTAGTGCTTCTCTTCCTTTACCTTTTTGGTGAGGTCGGTGAGCGAGCGTTCGGCGTCGGTGCTGTAAGCCATGTTCTTGCCTTGCAGGTAGGTCACAAACTTCTGGTAGTCCGCATCCGTCAGCTTGAAGTCGCGGGCGGGCGCAATGGTGGCATGCTCGGAGCGGTAGCGGGTAGCGTAGTCGAAAAGGTAGCTCTTCTGGATGAGTACGCGGGTGATGTCGGCGATTTCGCGGTCCTGCACATCGATGTCGGGGGCCACGCCGCCGCCGTCGTATACCACGCGGCCGGCCTGCGTTTTGAAAGCCGTGCGTAACGAATCCGGAAATTTGCTCAGCGCGCCATCATCGGCGCGGTGTGAATAGTCGATTTCCTGGATGCAGCGGCCGCTGGGGATGTAATACTTGGCCGTAGTCACCTTCAGTTGCGAGTTGTAGCTCAGCGGCCGGGTGGCTTGCACGAGGCCCTTGCCAAAGGTGCGCTCACCCACCAGCACGGCGCGGTCGTAGTCCTGCAACACGCCCGACACAATTTCCGAGGCCGAGGCCGAGCGGTTGCTCGTGATAATGGCAATCGGCATCTGGGTATCGAGTGGTACGTCGAGGGCCTTGTAGGTCTTGTTCCACTCCGTGACCTTTCCCTTGGTGCTCACTACATCTAACCCCTTGTCTACGAATAGATTAGATATATTCACCGCCTCATTCAGCAAGCCACCGGGGTTGTCGCGAATGTCGAACACCAGCTTTTTTGCGCCCTTTTCCTTGAGCTTCAGCACGGCGTTGCGCACCTCACGGCCCGCATCCATAGTGAAGCCGCCCAGTTGAAAGTAACCGATATCGCTGGTTAGCATACCGTAGTACGGCACGTTGTCTACCTGAATTTTATCGCGGGTAATGTCGATTTGTACTGGCTTGTCCTGGCCATAGCGCGTCACCATCAGCTTAGCTATCGAGTTAGCTTGGCCCTTGAGCAGCTTGCTAATGTCGGCGTTGGTCTTCTTATCAACGTTGATGTTGTTGATAGTCAAGATTTCATCGCCGGGCAGCAGGCCCGCCTTTTGGGCGGGATAGCCTTCGTAGGCGCTCTGCACCACCGTTTTACCGTTGCGCTTGATTACCACCGCACCAATGCCACCGTACTGCCCGGTGGTGAGGGTGCGAAAGTCCTCAATATCGTCCTCCGGGATGTAGTTGGTGTAGGGGTCCAACGATTTCAGCATGCCGTCGATGCCCGTTTTCACCAGCTTGCCAGGCGTAATATCGTCTACGTAATACGTGTTCACCTCCTTGAACAAGGTGGCGAAAATATCGAGATTTTTGGCAATTTCAAAGTACCGCTCGCTGTCGGACGCGGCCCGGAAGCTGACGAGGCCGAGCGCGCCGAGGCCCAGGGTGGCGAGTAGTTTCGTACGGTTTGTCATCGTTGCAGAAAGATAATGAAGAATAAGGCAGCAGTAAAGTCCACAGGCGCCCGGTGACGCTGCAAAGCCTACTTTTTTTCATTCTTCACAAGGAGGATATCCGAAACTACGGTGCGGGTTGCACCGCCGGTTCTGCCAGCAAACGATTCAACCCGGAAATTAATTTTTTTTCTACCAGCGGTAGTTCACTTTTTTCTTTGCCGGTGTAGAGAATACCCAATTGCGCCACTGGGTGGCCATTTTCGGCTTCCGTGAGTAGGTGTTTATTGAGGCGGTAGGCTTCGCGCACCAGGCGCTTGAGGCGGTTGCGGTCCACGGCGCGCTTGAATGCGCGCTTGGGCACCGTAATGAGTACTTCGGGCGGGGCTGCGGTGCGCGCCGGGGCAACCACCCAAGTTAGGCGCAGGGGGTATACGCCCACCGAAGGATTGCGCCGATTAAAAAGCTGCTCGATGCGCTTTTTGCTGCACAGGTGTTCCGCCTTGGGGAAGGTGTACTTGCGGGCCGCGGGGGGCGGGGCGCTGGTAACAGGTAGCTTGTCCACGGGTTTGTTAGAAATAGCGAAGCCGCATTGTGGTGGTAGTGACTTCTGGCAATACCAGAAAATCACTTACCCCAACAATGCGGCTACCTGCTAGCCAAGAGCCATCAGCTACGCGCTAACAGCCTAAGGTACTAGCGCTTGTGACGGCCTTCGTCCGATACGGTGAGGCGCTTGCGGCCTTTGGCACGACGACGAGCCAGTACGTTGCGGCCGTTTGCGGTTTCCATACGGTTGCGGAAACCGTGCTTGTTGCGGCGCTTGCGCTGCGAGGGTTGATAGGTACGTTTCATGTCCGGTCAAATTGCGAGTTGGGCCGGCAAAGGTACGAATTCAGTTTTACAATAGCAAGGGTTGAATTAGCCTTGCCAATCGGGATGGTTACTGCGACAACAGCAGGGGCCGAACAGGGTGTAGAGGCGCATCTTTGCGTCTCGTCGTCAACGATATTGGCCGCCGCTGGCCTATCCTGCAACTACATAAATTGTCCGATAATTACTCCAACGGCACGGCTTAAACAACGAGGAGACGCAAAGATGCGTCTCTACATTCGGCGGCTCTTTCGCCGTTTTCTCCATGACTTACTACCACATTTCGTTCGAAAACCCGCTCACGTTTTACCTCCAGGTCCAGCTGATGGTGGAGGTGCCCGCCGAAGCTACCGAGCCACTGGCCTTGCAGCTACCCGCCTGGCGGCCAGGCCGCTACGAGCTACAAAACTTTGCCCAAAAGATTCAGCGCGTGGAAGTGAGCGATGCTGAGACGGACGAGCCCCTCCCCTACCGCAAAACCACCAAGGACCGCTGGGAAGTACCCGGCGCGGCCGGCCGTAGCGTGCGGGTGCGCTACAATTTCTACGCCCACCAGATGGACGCCGGCGGCTCGTGGCTCGACGCTAATCAGCTGTACCTCAACCCCGTGCAGGCCCTTATGTATGCCGAAGGCCAGCAGGATGCGCCCTGCCAGCTCACCCTGGACCTGCCCGCCGACTGGCGCCTGGCCTGCGGCCTGCCGCAAAACCTACCCAATACCCTGCAAGCCAGTAACTTCGACCAGCTGGCCGATGCACCGCTCATTGCCAGCCCCACCATTCAGCACCAGCAGTACGAAGTGGGCGGGCTGCCCTTCCACATGTGGGCCCAGGGCGAGGATGCGCGGCTGGACTGGCCCCGGCTGCTGGCCGATTTCAAGGCCTTTTCGGAGGAGCAAATCAAGCTTTTCGGTGGCTTCCCGGTGGCTGACTATCACTTCCTTAACCAGTTTTTGCCCTATAAGCATTACCACGGCGTGGAGCACCACAACTCGACCGTGATTGTACTGGGCCCCGCCGAGCTGCTCATGCACGAAGCGCTTTATAAAGAGCTGTTGGGCGTGAGCTGCCATGAGCTGTTCCATACCTGGAACATCAAGGCCATTCGGCCGGCCGAGATGCAGCCCTACGACTACGCCCGTGAAAATTATTTCCGCACCTGCTACATCGCCGAGGGCATCACCACTTACTACGGCGAGTACCTGCTGGCGCGCAGCCGCGTGCGCACCCCAGCGCAGTATTTTGAGGAGTTGAATACGGTGCTGCGCAAGCATTACGATGACGCTGGCGGCCAAAACCTGAGCCTGGCCGATGCCAGCATGGACCTCTGGCTCGATGGCTACAAGCCCGGCGTACCCGACCGCAAGGTGAGCGTGTACCACAAGGGCGCACTGACGGCGCTATTGCTCGACCTCACCATCCGGCAGCTGCACGGCCACGCCCGCAGCCTCGACGATGTGATGCGTCGCCTCTACGATGACTTTGGTAAAACGGGCATTGGCTATACCGAGGAGGATTACGCGCGCATTGTGAGCGAGGTAGCTGGTCGCAAAATGCAGGTGTATTTCGACAAATTCATCAACGGCACCGCGCCCTTGCAGGAGCCCCTTGACCGGGCGCTGCACACGGTGGGCTGCCAGCTGCTGGTAGCTGAGAATGCCTCGGCCTCGGAAGGCACATTTGGCTTTCGCACGGTAGTGAAAAACGAGCGCACGGAGGTAACCTACATCTGGCCCGGCTCGCCGGCCGCGGCTGCGCTCACCGTGGACGACGAGATTGTGGCCGTCAACGGCCGCCGCGTGGATATGAACCTCCAAAGCCTGCTCAGCACGGAAGCCCCGCACTACGAGGTAGCCGTGTTTCGCCAGAACCGGCTGCTGCTGGTAGAGTTGGTGGCCCAGCCGGGCGTGACGTTCGGCCAGCACTACGCTATCGAAAAAATGGCGGAGGCTGATGATACCCAGCGCGCCGGCTTCCAAAAATGGCTTGGGTGGGATTTCTAACCGCAGATTTTGCTGGCGTTATTTTCAAGATTTACTTTAATACAAAAAAGCCCAGCTAATTACTTAGCCGGGCTTTTTTAATGAATCGTTCTGTACCTAGTGTTTGGCGTCGCCGCCTTTGCCAACCTTACCGCTGTTCACTGACATAGGCTTATTGCCTTGCGGGTTATTGCGGATATTATCAACGCCATGGCCGGCGCTATTGCCATCGGTAGTGTTGCCGTGGGCCGATACATCGGTTGTGTTCGGGCTTTGCACCTGCGTGCTTTTCCGCTTGGTATTGGCAGCGGGATTAACGGACGTTTTATCGTTCGTGAGGTCGGTTTCTTTCTTCGCGAGTGACATGGCTATTCGGAATAAGGTGGGACTACTCTACCTATCCTTTTACCTGTGTATCCGCGCTGGGGTTGCTGTTTTTCGGGCATCATTTGGTAAATACCCGAATGTTACCAACTAGCTCAGTTAGCCAGCCGCTCTAGGGCCTGCCGGAAGGCCTCGGTGTCGTAGTCAGCCATGCCGCTATGGTGGTCGGCTACCCGCCCGGTGGGCGTGAGAATGACGGTGGCCGGAATAGAAGGCGAGTCGAAGGGCGCAGGCAGCGGCGCAGCCGGAAAAAATACTGGCAGCGTGTAGCCCCTTTTCTTCAGCAAAGTCCGCGCTTTCTGCGGGTTTTCATCAAGCGAGATGAGCACAAATGCCACTTTGGACGTGTCCGTTTTTTGGTAAAGCGCTTGTAAGCCCGGCATCTCGGCCAAGCACGGTGGGCACCAACTGGCCCACATATTCACGAGCACCACCTTACCCTTAAATTGGCGTAGGTTGGCAGGGTGGCCGTCGAGCGTGTAGAGCGGCAGCGGGTACAAGTAGTCGGCGCGCAGGTTAGCGAAGCGCACGGGCAACACCGTTGGGAGAGCGGGCGGCGTAGCGCGCCACAAGCCAGTGGCTAGTAGGCCGCGTTGCACGGTGCTTAGCACGGGCAGGCGCAGGTCGGTCGTCATCACCACTGCAAAGGCGGCGAAGGAAACGAGTTCGCCCCGGTTATTGCGCAGCCAGTTTAACATGATGATGGAATAAAGCGTGAGTAAGCGTAAAGACGCGAGTAGGCGCAAAGAAGAACGTCATGCGGAGCTTGCCGAAGCATCTCGCTCGTACCGTTAGGACTACTAATCCAATTGGCGCAAGCGAGATGCTTCGGCAAGCTCCGCATGACGTTTTTATAAATACTTGTTTTCTAAGCGTTTACTATGGCTGGCTGCACGCGCACGAGCTCTTCAAACTGGGCTTCGCGGGCTTCTATTTCTTCCTGCGTCAGGTTGAGCAGGCGCTCGGTACCGAATTTTTCGACGCAGAACGAGGCCATGGCCGAGCCGTGGATAACGGCGCGCTTGAGGTTTTCGAACGAGCAGTCGTCGGTGGCCGCAATGTGGCCGATGAAGCCGCCCGCAAACGTGTCGCCCGCGCCGGTGGGGTCAAATACTTCTTCCAGCGGCAGGGCCGGGGCGAAGAACGTTTTATTCTTGTGAAACAGCAGCGCGCCGTGCTCACCCTTCTTGATAATGAGGAACTTTGGCCCCAAGGCCAGGATTTTGCGGGCCGCTTTCACCAGCGAGTACTCGCCGGAAAGCTGGCGGGCTTCCTCGTCGTTGATGCTGAGCACGTCCACCATTTCGATGGTGGCCAGCAGCTCGTCGGGGGCTACATCCATCCAGAAGTTCATGGTGTCGAGCACAATGAGCTTGGGGCGGTTCACGAGGCGCTCTACTACGAGGCGCTGTACTTGCGGAGCTAAGTTACCCAGCATTAAGTACTTGCAATCCTGGTACACGTCCGGGATAAGCGGGTCGAACGAGCCGAGCACGTTGAGCTCGGTGGTGATAGTTTCGCGCGAATTGAGGTCCTTGTTGTACCGGCCCGACCAGAAAAACGACTTTTCGTCCGGCTTTATTTGCAGGCCTTCGGTGTTCACGCCGTGGTTTTCCAGCGTCTGGATGTCAGACTGCGGGAAGTCGCCACCCACCACGGCCACTAGGTTCACCGGTTTGGTCGAATACGAGGCCGACAGGCTGATGTAGGTGGCCGCGCCACCAATGATTTTGTCGGTTTTGCCGAAGGGGGTTTCCAGGGCGTCGAAGGCCACGGAGCCGATAACGAGCAGACTCATTGCGGAAAATTAGGGTTGGTAAAAAATAGGCGATTGGGTACGCAACTGTGCAATTAACAAAAAAAGTCCCCGGATTTGCATCCGGGGACTTTGCTGCGGGTAAATAATGGGGCTCGAACCCACGACCTTCGGAATCACAATCCGACGCTCTAACCGGCTGAGCTATATCTACCGTGTGGTGTTTTGTGGGTGCAAAGATACGCGAAGGAATGTTTTCTGCAAGGTTTTTGACGAAAAATCATTGGCCTTCATACCCACCACGACTGACGAAACGAGGCCCGCGCAGCAAAATAGCCCGACCTTTGCAGAATGGATACCTTTGCCGCCTTCGCCGACTTTAAACTTAACAAGCAACTACTCACCGCCGTAGCCGAGGCTGGCTTCACCGAGCCCACACCGGTGCAGGTGCAGACCATTCCGCTGCTGCTGGCCGGGCACGACGTGCTGGGCATTGCCCAAACCGGCACCGGCAAAACCGCCGCCTTCGGCCTGCCGCTGCTCATGAAGGTAAAATATGCGCAGGGCGAGCACCCGCGCGCGCTCATTCTGGCCCCCACCCGCGAGCTGGCCATTCAGCTCGAAAAGCACCTCAAAGCGCTGGCTACCTACACCGACTTGCGCATTTATGCCATTTATGGTGGGCTGGGACCGAAAACGCAAATTGAAACCATTCAGGCCGGGCTCGATATTCTCATTGCCACGCCGGGCCGGCTGATGGAGATTTACCTGAAGGGCGACCTAGTGTTGAAAAATATTCAGACGCTGGTGCTCGACGAGGCCGATAAAATGATGGACATGGGCTTTATGCCCCAGATTCGGCGGGTGCTGGAGATTATTCCGCGCAAGCGCCAGAACGTGCTTTTTTCGGCCACCATGCCCGAGCGGGTAACCATATTGAGCGAGGAGTTTCTGGAGTTCCCGGTGCGCGTGGAGGTGACGCCGCCGGCCCAACCGGCCCAAACGGTGACCCAGAGTTTGTACGAAGTGCCCAACCTGGCCACCAAAATCAACCTACTGGAGCATCTGCTACACCGCGACGCCGAGCAGATGACGCGCGTGATGCTATTCACCCGTACCAAGGAAAACGCCGACGAGGTGGCGCGCTTCCTCCAGCGCAAGGCGCCTGTGGGCGAGGTGCGCGTGATACATGGCAACAAGGGCCAGAACGCCCGCCTCAATAGCATGGACGCCTTTAAGGAGGGCGGTGTGCGCTACCTGGTGGCTACCGACGTGGCCTCGCGCGGCATTGATGTGCCGCAGGTAAGCCACGTTATCAACTTCGACGTGCCGCTGGTGTACGACGACTACGTGCACCGCATTGGCCGCACGGGCCGGGCGCGGCACACGGGCGCGGCCATCACGTTTGCCAATCCTGCCGAGCGCCAGCACATTGAGCGCATTCAGGACATGATTCGGCAGGATATTGAGCTGCTGCCCATCCCGGACGAGGTGGAAATCACGAATACGCCCTTTGTAGAAGGTCAGATTCACGCCCGCGTGCTCGATGAGCAGCGCCGCCGCGAAGACCCCGACTTTAAAGGCTCGTTCCACGAGAAAAAGGAGTGGATTAAGCCCGGTGTGACTATCGACAAGCGCACCGGCAAGGCCTTTGAAGAAGGCAAGCACCACAAAAAGAGCCAGAAGGGCAATAAGAAAAACGTCGGTAAGAAAGGAGGTTCTTCTCCGGCCATGAAGGCCATTAATGCCCGCCCGCGTCGGCGCAGCAGCTAGCACTCAGTTATTCCTGAGATTAGGAAGCACAAAAAAGAACGTCCTGCTCATCTGGCATCCGCTTGCCGAAGCATCTCTACCACGCCGATAGGGTTAGTAATCCTAACGGCGTGGTAGAGATGCTTCGGCAAGCGGACGCCAGATGAGCAGGACGTTCTTTTTTAAGAACTTAGCAACGGCTCAATTGCCTACAACGGTGGAGCTGGGCTGTTAGCCGTCACCTCACCAATGGTAGTAGTAGCGCGGGAAATAGCCTGCGCCGAGCCAGCCACTGCCTCGGTGCCCTCGCTGCCCGTGAGCCATTGGTAGGAGACACCCGCCAGGGCCGCGCCCAGCAGCGGAGCCACCCAGAATAGCCACACCTGCTGCAAAGCCACGCCGCCCAGAATGAGCGCCGGCCCCAGCGAGCGCGCTGGGTTCACCGACGTGTTGGTAACCGGAATGCTGAGCAGGTGAATGAGCGTGAGGCCCAGGCCGATGGCCAGGGGGCCAAAGCCTTTGGCCGCTCGTGCGTCGGTAGCACCCATAATGATGTAGAGGAAAATCATGGTTAGCAGTACTTCGGTGACGAAGCACGCCAGCAGCGAGTAGCCGCCCGGCGACGCTGCGCCATAGCCATTGGCTGCCAGGCCATTAACGGCTTCGCTATAAGTAGCTGTGCCCGAGGCAATTATGTGCAGCACGCCCGCGCCGGCCAGGCCGCCCAGCACTTGCGCCGCCCAGTAGGGCAGCAGGTTGCGGCCCGAAAAGCGCCCGCCCAGCCACAAACCCAGGCTCACGGCGGGGTTGAAGTGCCCGCCCGAAATGTGCCCGAACGCAAACGCCATAGTGAGCACCGTGAGGCCAAAAGCTAGCGACACGCCCAGCAAACCAATGCCTACCTTGGGGAAACCCGCGGCCAGCACGGCACTACCGCAGCCGCCCAGCACCAGCCAGAACGTACCAATAAACTCGACAGCCAGGCGGCGCGCCACGGCGGCCTGCACCGGGGCCGGCTCCACCACCGGGTAAATTAGAATAGGAGAAGAAGTAGTGCTCATGAGGGCGGGAAAAGAAATGATTGTGAGGATTTTACACCCCGCATTTCTTTCCAGCAAAAACGAGGCGCTGCGCTTATACGCAACGCCTCGTTCCCTGACTACTTCTGGCCTTGTTCTTCGGGTTCAACTCATGCCTTTACGCAGGCAATGGCTGAACTTAATGATGCAGCATGTGCCCAATACGGGCGCTGGCCAGCGTGAGCACGCCGCCCCAGAGCACGGCGCTCCAGAGCATGTGCAGCATAATGCGCTGGCGTGGCACGCCCAGCAGCGTGGCAATGACGGTGCCGCCAATGGGCGAGAGCAGCACCGGCGTAAGAAACGCAATACCACCCATCCCAAACCGCTTAAACACCTTGATGATGTTGCGCGAGCGCTTGGAAAACACCGGTTCGCGGCGCAGGCGGCGCTGCTGCTGCCGGTGGCGCACCCACACCCGGCCTACGCCCGAAATGATGAACACGCTCGTCATCATGCCGGCCACGGTGAGGCCCATGGTAGGCCAAAAACCCAGGCCCATGCTGCTCCCCGCCAGCGGGCCGCCCAGGAACTTAACGGTGCTGAGCAGAAAGACGGTAGCAAGTTTCATGGCAAAGTGTAACACCAGCACGGGGAAAGTGAAATTCGATAGCCCAACCATTAAAAATGCGGCGGGCAGTCTGGCAAACATACCCGGTTTCGGCCAAGCTGGTTCCTTATTCTCTTAACGCTGCCGGTGCGGCAACCGATACAAAGGCTCCTGCCTGACCACTCGGCGCAGGCTAGATTTTGCTGCCGAAAGCCAAATCGCCGGCGTCGCCGAGGCCGGGAATGATGTAGGCCTGCTCGTTGAGCTTCTCATCGACGGCGGCTACCCACAGCGTGGCCTCCGGAATTTCGCGCATCACGTAGGCCAAGCCCTCAGGCGAGGCGATAACGGCGGCAATGTGCACCTGGCGCGGCGTGCCGAAGCGCAGCATGGCGCGGTAGGTTTGCACCAGGCTTTTGCCGGTGGCCAGCATGGGGTCCACGAGAATGAGCACACGCTCGTCGAGGCGCGGGGCGGTGAGGTAGTCGAGCTGCACCTGCACCGTGGCCGTGCCCTCGATGCGGTAGGCGGCCGCGAAGGCGCTGGGGCTTTGGTCGAAGTAATTGAGGAAGCCCTGGTGGAAGGGCAGGCCGGCGCGTAGCACCGTGGCCAGCACCGGAAAATCGCGCAGTAGCTGGCTGGCGGCCTCGCCCAGCGGCGTGCGCACCGACTGCGGCGTGTAGCTGAGGTGACTGCTGATGCGGCAGGCAATTATTTCGCCCAGCCGCTGCAAGTTGCGCCGAAAGCGCAGGCTGTCTTTTTGAATATCAACATCGCGTAGCTCGGCCAGAAAATGATTGGCAATGCTGGGCACGGCACAAATGACGTGCAGCCGCTCGGGGGACGTAGCGGCGGCGGCGGGCGCGGCAGAATCGGGGGTAGTCAGGGGCGCATCCATAGTGGTAACCAGGTTGTTCGAGTGAAGGTCAGCGTGGGGTAGGCGACGGGCCGGGCGCCGAAGTTCGCGAAGAAACGCCCAATGGCCGGCCGGCTGCTCCCCTCAAAGTCGAACACCCGGCCCGGCTGCCCGGCGTGCCGGGCCAGCGCATCATCGACCAGCAGCAGCGGCGCGCCCGCCGCCCGCCCCGCCGGCGTGGCCGCCGCAAACAGGTACACCACTCCGCCCGCGTGGCGAATAAGCAGCGCGCCCGCCAGCAGCGCGCCGGTAGCCGGGTCGCGCACCTCACGCAGCTCGGCCACGCCCTGGGTGAGCGCGGCGGCGTAGAGGCGGCGCAGCGGCGCGTAGTGGCGCGGGCGCAGGCCCGTGTGCTCGGGACCCCGGTACGTGAGAAAAAGCTGAATAAACTCGTCCAAGCTCTCGCTTTCGCTAACCACCAGTGGCACAGCTAGTTCTGCATTACGGCGCAATCGGCGGCGGTAGTCGGCTGCATAAGCGTGGCGCAGGGCGGCGGCGGTAAGGCCCAGGTCGAGGTGATACGTGAGGCGCGCGGCAGCCGCGAAACCGGGCGGCAGCGGAGGCAGCGGCAGCGCCATGGGCGGCAGCTGCTGGTAGAGCTGGGCCACGAACTTACTTGCAACTAGCAGATAGTCTGCAAGTTCTACAAACCCACTTTCCACCGTGAGCACCAGGCCCAGCTGCTGGGTGAAGAGCGGCTGGTAGGCCACCCGGCCCCAGGGCCGCCACTTGGTGGGCAGCGGCAGCAGCGAGCGGTACTCGCCGGCCGGCCCAAGCTCTACTACGGCGGCCCAGCGGCCGGCAGTAGCGCGCAGCCACCACGCCTGGGCGTAGGGCGGCGCGCCGGGGCTGGCGGCCACGCAGGCATCCCAGCGGGCAAGGTCGAGGGCAGAAAAGCGGAGCAGTTGGAGCACGGCGGGCGGGGCAGCCCGGGCAGTGGGCCGGGGCCAAAGGTCGGGGCCGAAACCCAAGGCGGCGGCGGCCGACGTAAATTTGCAACGCCTGCCCCCTTTCGGGTAGTTTTTGGTTGAATGAAATACTACTTGTCTTTCTTACTGCTCGCCCTGGCGGGCCCGCTGGCGGCGCAGACTACGCCGCCCCAGCCCAACTCGGCCAACTGGTATATTTTCGATAAGCCCCTGCCGCCCGCGCCCAGCGGCGAAAAGCCGGTGACCAAGGAGCCCAAAGCCGATAAAGCCGACCGGCCCGCCGTGGTAGACAGCAAGCCCGCACCGCCCGTCATCGTAGACAGCAAGCCCGCACCGCCCGCCGTGGTGGAAGCCAAGCCCGCGCCGCCCGCCCGCACCACCGGGCGCGGGGCGGCGCGCTCGCCCTACCAGGGCCCGCTCTACGTGCCGCTCGACCCGAATACCTACCGGCTTATCGACCGCTACGCCATTAAGTACGGGCCCGATTCGCTGCAAGACCCCCACACCAGCGCCCGACCCTACACCCGCTCGGCGGCGGGCCACCTGGGCGAGCACCTGCTCGATAGCGGGGCCGATTTATCGGCCGCCGACCGCTTCAACGCGCAGTACTTGGTGCAGGATAACTGGATGTTTTCGGCCACCGGCGACAGCCTCAACCAGAGCCGGAAGCCGTTTTTGAAGTACTTCTACCGCGACCAGACGGATTTTTACCATATCCAAACCAAGGACTTTTCCTTTCGCTTGAACCCCGTGCTGCTGTTGCAAGCCGGTAAAGACGCCGGCGACAACAGCCTCAGCGGCCTGCGCTACGTGAACACGCGCGGCGCGGCCTTTGAGGGACTCATTGACCAGCGGCTGGGCTTCTATGGCTTCTTTACCGACAACCAAATGGCTGTGCCGGGCTGGGTGCAGGCCCAGATTCGGCGCGACAACGCGGTGCCGCACGAGGGCTACTGGAAGGATTACAAAACGGTGGGCGGCAGCGCCTACGACTTTTTTACGGCGCGCGGCGGTGTTACGTACGCGGCCACCCGGCACATTAACGTGCAGCTGGCCCACGACCGCAACTTCATCGGCAACGGCTACCGCTCGCTGATTCTGAGCGATTACAGCTCGCCTTATTTCTTCCTGAAATTCAATACCCGTGTCTGGAAATTCAACTACCAGAACATTTTTGCGGAGCTTACTGCCCGCCGTAGCATCACAGGGGCCGACTCGCTGTACCCGAAGAAATACCTGGCGCTGCACCACCTGAGCTTCGACGTGACCAATAACTTCAACATTGGCGTGTTTGAGTCGGAGGTATCGGGCGGGCCGGGGCGTGGGCTAGAACTGCAATATTTGAACCCACTTATTTTCTATCGCGCTATTGAGCAGCAAGTTGGCTCGACGGATAACGCTCTGCTGGGCCTTGATTTTAAGTGGAATATCAAGCACCGCGCCCAGCTGTATGGCCAGCTGGTGCTCGACGAGTTTAAGCTGAGCGAAATTCGGGCTGGCGACGGCTGGTGGAGTAATAAGCAGGCCATCCAGCTCGGCGGCAAGCTTATTGACTTGGCCGGCATCCGCAACCTCGACTTGCAGGTGGAGTTCAACTTTGTGCGGCCCTACACCTACCAGCACGAAAACCTGTACACTGCTTACGAGCAGTATCAGCAGCCCCTCGCCCACCCCATGGGCGCCAACCTCACCGAGATTCTGGGTATTCTCAGCTACCAGCCGCTGCCGCGCCTGAACCTGGTAGCCAAGGCCTTCTACACCAAGCAGGGCCTGGACTTTGTGTATAGCCAAGTGGGCCAGCCTGCTTTGTACAGCAACTACGGCTCTAACCCCTTGCAGCCTTATAACAACCGCCCCCTCGATGCCAGCGGCCGCCCTCGCGAGTACGGCTACCGCGTGGGCGATGGCAACACCAGCCACCTCTTCCACGGCGACCTCACGGCTACTTACCAGCCCCGCCTCAACCTGTACCTCGACGCCAGCGTGATTGTGCGCCATCAATCAATCAACCAGCCCCTTAACTACCCAGCTGGCGGCTTTATCGGCAACGGCACGGAGGTGTACCCATCCGTTGCCCTACGCTGGAACATCGCGCAGCGCCTGCACGAATTTTAATCACAGATTTAGACAGATTGCGCAGATTTCGCTGATTCGGGTGCCCGCCAACTTCTTCTCTTCGTGATTGGGGGTGACTGCTAATAACCTTGTTTTTGATGGCTGAGACCACTTTTTTGTATCGCCCTATTAATCAAGTAGAATTGGATTTGATTGCGGCCAGCGGCTGGCGGGCGTTTCCGCCGCGGCTGCCCGAGCAGCCCATTTTTTACCCAGTGCTGAATGAGGAATACGCGGTGCAAATTAGCCGCGATTGGAACGTGCCTTACTATGGCGTGGGCCACGTGGTACGCTTTGCCATGGATACTGAGTACTTGGCCCAATTCGCGGTGCAAAACGTGGGCGACGCCCAACACAACGAGCTATGGGTGCCTGCTGAGCAGCTGGCCAAGTTCAACGACCATATTCAAGGCCCGATTGAAGTAACGGCCACTTTCCGCCGTTAAGCACTAGCAGAAGCTGACCCGACCACTAATCGCTTGCTTCGCCTGCCAACGCCCAAATCTGCGAAATCAGCCTAATCTGCGAAAATCTGCGATTCATGAAGACCTACCTGCGCCTGCTGAGCTTTTCGCGGCCCTACGCCGACTTTGTACCGCTGTATGCGGTGTATGCTACGCTGGGCATCTTCTTCGGTATTGCCAACTTCACGCTGGTTATTCCGCTGCTCAACGTGCTGTTTGGCACCACCGATGCGCACACGGCCGCCGCGCCAACGGCGCTGCCGGCCTTCTCGCTGTCCATCGACTTCATTAAGGCGCTGTTCAACTTCTACTTCAACCAGATGCTGGGGCGCTACGGCAAGCAGGGCACGCTGGCGTTTGTGTGCGGGCTGATAATTGTGTCGGTGTTTCTGAGTAACGTATTTCGCTATCTGGGCGGGCGGCTGCTGGCGCGGGTGCGGGCGCGGGTGGTGCGCAACGTGCGCGGCGCACTCTTTGGGCGCATCACCGAGCTGGAGCTGGGCTACTTCTCCAATGAGCGCAAGGGCGACCTCATTTCGCGCCTTACCAACGACGTGCAGGAGGTCGAGATTTCGGTGGTGAACACGCTCACGGCCGTGTTCAAGGAGCCGCTCAACATTGTGGGCATCTTCGTGCTGCTGTTCTCGATGTCGGCGCGGCTCACGCTGTTTTCGCTGGTGCTGCTGCCCATTTCGGGCGGCATCATTGCCAGCGTGTCGAAGCGCTTGCGCCGCCACGCCACCATCAGCCAAACCACGCTGGGCGCCATGCTCTCCGTGATTGAGGAAACGCTGGGCGGCATGCGCGTAGTAAAGGCTTTCAATGCCCGCAACTACGTGTTCGCTAAGTTTCAGTTTCAGAATGACTTATACGCCCGCACCACCCAGGACATTGACAACACCCGCGACCTGGCCTCGCCGTTCAGCGAGTTTGCGGGCGTGACGGTGGTGGCGGGGCTGCTGTACTACGGCGGCTCGCTGGTGCTCAGCGGCGAGGCGGGCGGGCTGTCGGCCTCAGCCTTTATCACCTACATCATCCTGTTTTCACAGATTTTGACGCCTGCCAAGTCGCTATCGGGCGCGTTCAGCAACATTCAGCGCGGGCTGGTGGCCGGCGGCCGAGTGCTCAGCATCATCGACACTGAGTCCAATGTGCGCGACCAGCCGGGCGCCATCGAGCTGCCCGAGTTTACCGACCAAGTCGAGCTGCGCAACCTGAGCTTTCACTACGGCGACGTGCCGGTGCTATTCGACGTGAACCTGACCGTGAAAAAGGGCCAGACCATCGCGCTTGTAGGGCCCAGCGGCGGCGGCAAAAGCACCCTGGCCGACCTGCTGCCCCGCTTCTACGACCCCAGTGCCGGGCAGGTGCTCATCGACGGCCACGACGTGCGCGACTGCACCCTGCACTCGGTGCGCGCCCAAATGGGCATCGTCACGCAGGAAAGCATCCTGTTTAATGACACCATTTATAATAACATCAAATTCAACACCGAAGCCACTGAGGAAGAGGTAATTGAAGCCGCCAAAACGGCCAATGCCCACGACTTTATCATGGCCTCGCCCGATGGCTACCAAACCACCATCGGCGACCGGGGCGGGCGGCTCTCGGGGGGGCAACGCCAGCGCCTGAGCATTGCCCGCGCCATCCTGCGCAACCCGCCCATTCTCATTCTTGATGAGGCCACCTCGGCCCTCGATACCGAGAGCGAAAAGCTGGTGCAAGAGGCCCTTACGCGCCTCATGTCGTCGCGCACCTCGCTCGTTATTGCCCACCGCCTCAGCACGGTGCGCCACGCCGACGAAATTATCGTGCTCCAGCACGGACGCATTGTGGAGCGCGGCACCCACGACGAGCTTTTGCAGCGCGAAGACGGCCTCTATCACCGCCTCAGCCAGATGCAAACCAACGCGGCGCTAGTCTGAACGTAAGGGAAAGCGAGCCTACTGGCTCAGCCTACTTTTTGGCCCTCATCCCCCTTTCGTTTCCTCGTTATGCTTTTTCTCAAACGCATTGTTACCGTGCTGGCCCTGCTTTATATGCTGGTGGCGCTGCTGTTCCTGTTTTTCCCGGCCGTGCGCTCCTCCATGAGCGTGTTTGGCGTCCAGGCCTACACCATGGCCATGGAAGTAAACCTGCTGCTGGGCCTCACTTGGGTGGGCGTTATTGTGACGGGCTTGCTGATGCTGGTGGAGAAGGCCGACAGCGGCCTGCTACGCCGCAGCGCTGGCAAGCAGGAGCAGAAAATCAACGAGTTGAAAGCCCAGCTTTTTGATGCTAAAAAGTCGCTGACGCAGCCCCAGTCGCAGTCGCTCCCCAACCCTACTGTGTACCCGCCCACGCGCAGCGTACCCCCGGCTACCGGCCCCACCACCCCCACCTACCCCCAGGCCTACGACACGCCACCCACCACCCCACCCATCTACTAGTTTTTCTGCTTGCACCTCCCCGACCTCATCCGCGCCGAGCTGACCGAAGCCCGCGCCGTGCTCGACCAGTTTCTGGCCGATGACACCAACCTCGCTCGCATTGCCCAGGCCGCCGAGCTGTTCGCGGCCAGCCTCCACGGCGGCGGCAAAGCCCTCACCTGCGGCAACGGCGGCAGCCTCTGCGACGCCCAGCACTTTGCCGAGGAGCTGAGTGGCCGCTACCGCCAGAACCGCCGCGCCCTGGCCGCCATTGCCCTCACCGAAGCCTCACACATGACCTGCGTAGCCAACGACTTCGGCTTTGAGTTCGTGTTCAGCCGCTTTGTAGAGGCGCTGGGCCGGCCCGGCGATGTGCTGCTGGCCATAAGCACCAGCGGCAACTCGCCCAATATCCTGCGTGCCGCCGAAGCAGCCAAAGCTGCTGGCATGAAGGTGGTCAGCCTCACCGGCAAGGACGGCGGCCAGCTAGCCGCCCTCAGCGATGTGGAAATTCGGGTGCCGCACTTCGGCTTCGCCGACCGCATTCAGGAGGTGCATATCAAGGTCATCCACATTCTTATTATGCTGATTGAGAAGCTGGTAATCGGCTAGGTTCTATTGTACTAGAACGTCATGCTGAGCTTGCCGAAGCATCTCTACTACGCCGCTGAGATTAGTAGTCTCAATAGCGTGATAGAAATGCTTCGACAAGCTCAGCATGACGTTCTTTTTTGTCCAAACCTCTATCGGTTATCCTGAAGCCTAGCGTTTCTTTGTAAGACAAAATCGTTATACTAAGAAGATGCTGACTAAAACCTATGGCTCAGCCGTGCAGGGAGTTAATGCGTATACCATTACTATTGAGGTAGTTGTGACGGCCGGGACGAACTTTTACGTGGTGGGCCTACCCGATAATGCCATCAAGGAAAGCCAGCAGCGCATCGAGTCAGCCCTGAAGCTGCGGGGCTACCGCATGCCGCGCACCAAGGTGGTGGTGAACATGGCACCGGCCGATATCCGCAAGGAAGGCGCGGCCTACGACCTGCCCATTGCGCTGGGTATTTTGCACGCCTCGCAGCAGCTAACTACCGATAATCTAGGCGATTATATCATCATGGGTGAGTTGTCGCTCGATGGCGCGCTGCGGCCCATTAAGGGCGTGCTGCCCATTGCCATTCAGGCCCGCAAGGAGGGGTTTAAGGGCATTATCCTGCCCAGGGAAAACGCGCAGGAGGCGGCCATCGTCAATAACCTCGACGTGATTCCGGTGGAGACGATGCAGCAGGCCATCGACTTCTTTGAAGGCCGCGAAGTCATTGAGCCCGTGCGCATTGACACGCGCAATATCTTCCAGCACACCGCTAACCAGTACGCCGCCGACTTTGCCGACGTGCAGGGCCAGGAAAACATCAAGCGCGCCCTGGAAATAGCGGCGGCCGGCGGCCACAACGTCATTATGATTGGGCCGCCCGGCGCGGGCAAAACCATGCTGGCCAAGCGCTTACCCACCATCTTGCCACCCCTGAATATGCAGGAGGCCCTCGAAACTACCAAGATTCACTCGGTGGCCGGCAAGCTGGGCACCGGCCAGGGCCTGCTCAATCAGCGTCCCTTCCGTGCTCCCCACCACACTATTTCGGATGTAGCGCTGGTGGGCGGCGGCAGCAACCCGCAGCCGGGCGAAATCTCGCTCTCGCACAACGGTGTGCTGTTTCTGGATGAACTGCCCGAGTTCAAGCGCACCGTGCTGGAGGTGATGCGCCAGCCGCTGGAAGAGCGCCGCGTCACCATTTCGCGGGCCAAGGTGAGCATTGACTTTCCAGCCAATTTTATGCTCATCGCCAGCATGAATCCCTGCCCGTAGGGTTAATGTACTATTGACTATCAGTCACTTACAATATTAGCAACAACAATAGTAACAATCTATCTTCTTTGAAAGATACAATTTCATTAACCTTGAGTTAAATACAGAGGTTACAAAAAGCAGGTTTGAGGTTATGTTCTTCTCATCTGCAAATTTCTTTCATGCCACCACCCTACCAAGAATAGCGGCTATAGTACCCCCTACAAAGCGTGTTGGCACTAGGAAAACACAGTACCTTTGCCAATACGCCTAGCAAACGAATGCTAAAAGTCTTATAAAGCCAAGGTGCTTTATTAATGTTTTAACTTCATAAGTACTATGAATAATAAGTTTGGAAGCTTGCTAGATATGCATAATGAGGCTGACGTAGAACAGATTTTTGTTCGCAGATTGCTAAAGGATCTTGGATTTAGTGACTCCTCAATTCGCCCAAAGGATTCGATTTCTGCATTTCATTTATCTAAGGGCAGCAAGAAAAAGGCTGATGAATCATATAAACCTGATTTTGCTATTCTTCATGAAGAAAAAGTAAGGTTTATAGTTGAAGCAAAAGCGCCTAACGAAAAGTTAGATAGTCATGTTTGGCAACCAGCAGCATATTGTTTGCAGTTGAACAGGAATTATATATCTGATAGTCCCGTAAATTACTATATACTGACTAATGGGCGCGAAACACGTCTTTATGAGTGGAGACAGAGTGAGCCACTGATGACTTTACAGTTTGAAGATTTTATTGATGGCAATGCTTCATTTAATGCTCTACGTAAGATTATCTCTGCTGACGCTGTAGCAACTTGGTCAAGTGAAAAGAAAGCTACAGTATTACACCGGCTAACCAAGAAGCCAATAAGCGATGTAAATTCGATATTTGCTTGGTGCCACCAAGCGATACATAAAAGCGACAACATCAGCCAATCAGATGCCTTTACTGAATTTGTCAAGCTGATTGCACTCAAACTCATCTCCGATCGGGAAATTCTGAGTAAGCATCCAGAAATCAAGACAAAGACTCACATTGATATTCCAGCTGCTGAAGTAAAGTTCTCAACTAAATGGATTAATGAGTACAGCACACAGACGCTTAATCCTCTGAATTCTATTCAGTTTAAGAATCTTACCAGCACAATGGAAAAAGAAATTGCTCAAAAAAAGCGAAAGCGAATTTTTGAGCAAAATGAGAATATAAATCTCAAGCCAAATACAATTAGCATGATTGTAGAAAAGCTAGAAAATATTTTTCTATTTGGTATAGATGCGGATTTAAATGGAAGACTATTTGAGACGTTTCTCAACGCCACAATGCGTGGCAAGGACCTAGGTCAATTTTTCACACCTCGCTCTGTTGTAAAATTAACGACTAAGCTTGCTACCCTGAAAGTAAATGTAACAATTAACAATGTCAAACATACCGACACTGTATTTGATGCATGTTGTGGTAGTGGAGGGTTTCTAATCGACATATTAAATGACATGTGGCGAAAAGTTGATAACAACTCTTCGTTGTCTACTACCGAAAAAACACAAATCAAATTCGACATTGCTAATAACCGTATAATTGGCGTCGATATAGCAAGAGCACCTAATCTAAGTCGCATTGCTCGCTTAAATATGTACCTGCATGGAGATGGAGGTACCCGAATTTATCAAGCTGATGCACTAGATAAAGAAGTACTTGCTAATGAAACAGTTGATACCCCTGAAATTATTGCTGAAAAGGATGAACTTAGAGGCTTATTTTCTAAAGGGGAAATTGATGTGGCTATTACCAACCCTCCTTTTGCGAAAGAATATGTAAAGGGAACAACATCAGATGGTAAGCAGACAGATGAAGGCCGGATACTTTCCAGGTATTTTGGAGGTCAATATGGGAGTCTTAAATCTAGCTTGATGTTCTTAGAACGTTATCATGAGTTACTAAAAATCGGTGGGCGTTTAGTAACAGTGATTGATGATGGTATTCTAAGTGGCAAAAATGAAAAGTGGTTTAGGCAATACATGCGCGATAAATTTCTTATCAAAGCCATAGTAAGTCTACCAGGGGATGCATTTCAACGCTCAAATGCCAGAGTCAAAACATCTGTGTTAATTGCTGAGAAACGTGACAATAGCATACAACAGGAACAGCCACCAGTATTTATGTATGGCTGCAAGTACGTAGGCATTGACGACCCAGCTAGAAGAAGGACCCTACCAATTGATGAAATCAATCGTAAAAAAGCAACAGCTGAAATTGATGATGTAACTCAAGAATACATAAACTTTCTTGATGGCAAAGGAAATCCAGTATATGTTGTATCGCCGGAAGCTATTGTTGACCGCCTTGATGTAAAACATTCTTTGGTTAAAAGAAACCGCTTAACTGAAGAGTGGTCAAGCAAAGGAATGAGTGTTTACGAACTTCAAGATTTAGTTGAAGAGAAAGAACTGGCTGAGGAGGATATAATCTCAACCAATGAAAACCCGGAAGAGATTACTTACTTGATAGTTCAGTATAATGGTAATGCAGCTCAAGGGGAAGAGAAGCCAGCATTTGAAACTACATATAGCACGTTGTACCGTGTGCACACTGGTGATATTGTAATTTCAAACATTGCGGCCTCTTACGGCAGTATTGCTGTCGTTCCACCGCAAATGGATGGATTTGTCGTAACTAATGAGTACACAATACTTTCTGCAAAGCAAGATTTCAATCCTAAAATAATAGCTCTTTTATTACGTTCGCCGGAAATACGTTCTGAAATTCTCTTGGCCGCTACTGGCATCAGTAGAACACGTATAAAGTGGTCTTTAATCAAGACCATTAACCTACCTTATCCTCTTGAGGAGCAAGAAAAACTTTTATTAGATGAGATTGCGATAGCAGAAGACGCTGAAAGATTAGCACTCAGGACTAGACAAAATGTTGTCAGAAGTTTGGAAACTCCTTTCAGACTCAACAACCAAGATGCTGATGACATTTTAATGGCCTTTAAACCACCCAAATAGCACTTCACATAATCATTCGTAACTCAAGTTGATTTGACTATTAAAAGACTGGAATTAGTTCCAGTCTTTTTTTAATGATACTTAGTCATTTTATAAAGGAACGTTTGTAAAATGACTAATGACCTTTATCTTCGTCTCGACCATGATCAAACAGCAGTTGGGAGCCATTAAGAAGTACGTCGCCTACTACCGTGTATCCACTGCAAAGCAAGGAGCCAGCGGACTTGGCTTAGATGCGCAACAGGCCGCTGTTGCCATCTTTGTGAAAGATGGGCCTCTACTGGCAGAGTTCGTAGAGATAGAAAGCGGTAAAAAGAATTCACGCCCGAAGCTGACAGCAGCCATTGCAGTAGCTAAGGCCAATGGTGCAGTATTGGTTATTGCTAAGCTTGACCGGCTTTCCCGTAACGCCGGGTTTATCTTCGCTCTTCGGGATAGTGGGGTAGATTTTGTGGCGGCTGACATGCCCGACGCTAACACGCTTACCGTGGGCATTTTTGCTGTTATAGCGCAGCATGAGCGTGAAACCATTTCTAAGCGGACCAAGGATGCTCTACAAGTCAAAAAGGCAAAAGGTGAGAAGCTTGGGACACCGGAGAACCTAACTGAATCCGTCCGACAGCAGGGATTACAGGCCCGTCAGCGCAACGCCAGAGAGCATTCAGGGAGTAAGCAGGCTACGGCGCTGATAGTGTCCCGAAAGGCTCAGAATGCAAGCTTCAACCAAATTGCTGCTGAACTCAATAATCTTGGTTTTACTGCACGTCGAGGTGGGACGTTTAACCAGAAACAGGTGCAACGGCTATATGAGCGAGCAACGAGCAAACTAGTTGGAATTTAAGGTAACTTAATGGTTTTGCCGAAGCCGGAACCGCTGTACATTTACAGTGGTTGGTGAGCCATTTCGTCCCAACCCCTACACATTATGGGACAAGCAAAAAAAATTGCAATGGAACAAGAGGAATACAGCGGTGTAACCGAGTTCCTTGAAGAGTTATTGAGGCGGCATGAGTTAAATGGGGCCTTAGCTGGGGTAGCAAAGCAGGTTATTGACAAAGGACCTTCATCTATGAGTGAGAGGCAGAAGGAAGTAATGGACGGCTACATAGAATCTTACAAGAGTAAATATATTTGTAGCAGATGCGATAATGATAATGTGACGTCTTTAATGGACTACACTGAAATTGCAGATGAAGGCATGTGTTATGCGTGCCAAAACGACCTAGAGAAAATTATGCGCGACTAATCTTCGCGTTAAATAATTTAAACTAAAAAGTGGGAATAGCATCTTTATCTAATACATCTCGAAAAAGCTAGTGTAAGCTTACAAGTGGCCCCTTTTCCAGCTGCCCTGCTGAACCAGAAATGGCTACTATCAATTACTTACATTTCTTCTATCCTATGTCTGACTTTACCCCTACAGAAGCTGACCCAGCTGGCCCGTATAGCTATCCTAACCTAACCACCAAGGAACTGGACCGGGATATTGTCAACTTGTTCCTGCCGGAAATAGACCTACTGGCTCAGCCAGGGGAACTGGAGCGCCTTTATTCGCCTGGTTTTTGGGACGATCTGCTGGCCCCAGATGCTTAACTATTGGCAGATGAGCGAAGAGTCCCATTAAATGACCTCGCAGGGGGCCTAACGCGTGCTTCTCTTTCCTCTGTGGATGCTTCCGACAAGGCTACTCAACTAGCCTAGTCTTGTCTAGCTCAGGGTGGCGTTTCAATGGGGTATTATACTCCCTCATTAAACTGCTTTTTGAGCCAAATTCACGTTTTCGGCCCACTCTAGCCAGCTTGCTTGGTAGGCGGTCCTTGCTGAACAATGCTATTTAGTGCAATTGGATTCTATTCACTTCTGACAAAGACGGCTAACCCCCAATAGCTTTTACTTACGATGAGATTTGCTGTTGCGTAGCTGAGAGATGCCAACATTAGTTAGCAGGCAGTGATATCACGCAACGATTCTTTTGCTCTTTTCATCCTGTTTTAACTCAAATTGGCTTTACTGGCCCAGCTGAGCTAGATTGCAATGGGTGGCCCCCTTGCTTCGGTTTGCTGTTTAGTGCAATTTGCTTGGTAGCTGATTAACCTAGCTGGAGTGAGCAACTAGAGCATACGACTATATTTCAAAGACATGAGGCGGTGCCCTGCGATGGGCGCTAACCGTGCGGCAACCAGCGTCAGGGCTCATGGCCTACTCTAACCAAGGCAGTCAATACACGGGCTCAGGCTTCCGCGACTTGCTTGCTGAGCATGGAGCCCGCAAGGCAACTGTTGCCGATAATGCGCGGGTTACGTCCTTTTAGAGTCGTCTAGAAACGATAGCAGCGGTTTTGCAGGGCTAGACGTAGCGCAACCGAAAAAGCGTATTACATTGTCTGGTAAAACGACGAGCGTTGGTACGCTAAATCTTATTACCAATCACCTAATTTCTTCAGATTTCAACTCTAACCCGCGGCCAACTCTATCTGACCTATTAGACTACCTCATGCACTTGAGGTCGCTTATGCCAGGATAAAATAGGACTAGGTTATACTGCACCTCAGCACGCGGATAGAAGCGTCGCAGTGGCACTTAAGAAACAATGCTTCTATCGAAAATAAGCAAACCATAATATATACAAGAGGCAGCTTAGTACATGAATCCGAAAATATACATTTCTTACAGCTGGCAAACTGATAGCTTAGAGATTGCCGATACTATCGATAAAGATTGGCAAGCGATTGGTTTAACTCTCGTAAGAGATAAACGTGATTTAGGTTTTAAAGACTCGCTTCGCAATTTCATGCGCAGCATGGCTGACGGTGATTATGTATTGGTAATCATTAGTCAAGGCTACCTAGAATCTGAAAACTGCATGTATGAGGCGCTGGAATTGTTCCAACACCCTGATTTCAAAAACAAAATTCTTCCAATTATTGCTCCTAAGGCGAATATCCATAACACTATTGGGGTACTGAAGTATATAGCATATTGGGAAAATAAAATCAATGAAACTGAGCAGCTAATAAGAGGCTTAAGCAGCCTAACGCATCTACAAAGTATTGTTGACAGGGTAGAACATTATAAAAAAATAAGAAACTCGTTCGATAGTTTCAGCGCAGCATTAACAGAAATGCGGGCCGCTTCGTGGCCAGATATTAAGCAACAGAACTACGAAGAAATTTTCAAATATATAGGCCTTGATAGAAATACCTCTTATGTTTTGGAGGAATGCATTCGCATTACTCAAATGAGCAATGAGGAAGAAAAAGAATTAGCAATAGAAGAATTATTAAAGGAGTATTCGAATGATTATAACGTATTAATTACTCAAGTTTCAGTAGCTAATAAGGCAAATAAATATATTAAGCAACGAAGAATTTTAGAAAAAGCCATTCCATTATTTCCTAATGATTGGATTATCAAATTCAATTATGCCTTATTACTAAGCGGACTAGATGGAAGCCCATTTAAAGATGCTGAAAAAGCCCGTCATTATTATGAACAAGCTTTGGAATTAAATCCACTCTATGATGGCATTTATATTAATCTTGGTTCATTATTTATTACAGCTTTCAACGATTTAACTTTAGCACAAAAAACCTTTGAGAAAGGCCTAGCCATTGCTCCTTACTCAACAAATCTTCATCAAAGTCTTGCTCAGTTACTTTATAATCAATTGCATGATCCTGAGAACGCAAAAAAACATTATGAATTAGCTTTAGCAATAAATCATAATTTAGCTTCAGCCCATGTTAACATGGCATTCTTATTAAACAAAGATTTTCATGATTACGAGCGTTCACGTTATCACTCTGAGCAAGCTTTAATCATTGATCCTACTGATGCACTTGCACATGCAAATTTTGCTGCATTACTGGATTCTAAGTTGAAAGACTTTGAGTTAGCTAGATACCACTATGAACAAGCTATTAACCTTGATCCGGCTAATGTATCAGCACATTATAATTATGCACTTCTCCTATGTGGACAGCTGGGTAGCCCTTATCGAGAATATGAAAAAGCGCGTCAACATTATGAAACAGCTTTAAATATCAAACAAGAAGCACGTACTCATTGTAATTTAGGTGTACTATTAAAGAATAAATTTCAAGATTATAATGGAGCTAAACAGCACTATGAGCAAGCTTTACTCATCGATGCTAATGATTATATTACTCACGATAACCTTGCCACTTTACTTAGCGATAAATTTGATGAACATTTACTTGCACGGCATCATTATGAAGAAGCATTGCGAATAAATCCTGCATACACAAATGCACATAGACGTTTTAGCTTCTTCTTGAGAGATAAATTACAGGATTATAAAGGTGCCAAATACCATTTAGAGCAAGTATTAGCCCTTGCTCCAAAAAACCCAAAAGATCACACGGATTTAGCTATTTTACTGGTTTCTGCTTTTAACGATGCTAATAGTGCAGTTAAGCATTTGAGGCTAGCAATCGATATTGATCCAGCTTATGTACAAGCTTATACTAATTTGTCAAAATTAGCTATTACATTTAATCAAAACTATTCAGAGGCACGTAGACAGCTTGAAATAGCTCTCAGCATATCACCCAAAGACTTCGAGGCACTTTTTTATTTAGCTAACCTACTGAATGAGCATTTTAATGATTATCAGTTAGCACGTGAGTATTATCAGGAAGCATTATTGATACAACCTAATAATATAGATGTCGCTATTAAATTATCGCATTTATTATTAAATTATTTTGAAGATGATACCGCCGCTAATCGTCAAGCCCTTGAATTAATAACTTCACTTGATCCTAAAAACGTTTTATTTCAATTGATGCTATCAAGTGTATTGATTGAAAAAGCACTAGATTATACAGCAGCACGCAATCAATTACAACTTGCCTTAAAAGCAAATCCAGAAAACATAGATATTCTAGGTAGGTTAGCCGTACTATTGCAAGAGCAATTCAATGAGTATCTTCAAGCTCGCGAGTACTACAAACAAATTTTAGAAATAAATCCAAATCAAATAGAAACTCGTTTTCGGCTTGCTCAGTTACTTAATAATCGCTTTGCAGACTATTATGGTGCTAAAACTGAGTACGAAACACTTCTTCAGCTTGATTCCAGTAACGCACCTGCACATAACAATTTAGCTGAGTTGTTAAATCGAGCTTTCGGAGATGCTGAAAGAGCTAAATACCACTACGAACAGGCTATAGCTATCAATCCTAATCACGCAAATGCTCATTATAGCTTAGGCAAGTTGCTTCTTCAGCAATTCAATAATCCTAATGAATCCCAGCTACATCTTGAAAAATGTCTTGCTCTCAGTCCCAATGACTATGAAGCGCATTTATTGCTTGCTCAGTTACTAGCGAATTCTGATCCTGCTACAGCTCAGAAGCATATGGATGCAATTATATTTCTTGCTGAAAAAGGAGCTTCTGGCATAGTAGTTATTAATCCTAATCCCAAAGAGTAAAAGAATATTTCGGTTGATCGGTCGAGGCAGCTTTGCTATATTCTAGCTGCTATCTAAGTCTTTTTCAATCTGAGATAGGCTACCCAGTTTGAAGCTGGCCTACTAAATTATATGCCTCAACTCACTGTCCGTCCGTGTTAGACCTTTCTACTTGGGTGCAAAGGGGACCACTAGTGTATAAGACACCTTTACAGGGACGCCTCCTTGTCGGCCTGGAGTAAAGGCAGGCAATAAGCGAGCGACTCGTAAGGCCTCCTCATCACAGCCACTGCCTAAGCCCTTTTGAATATTTGGCTCACTTAGCTGGCCTGTTTCGTCAATAACGAAGTGCACGAATACACGCCCTACTACGCCGTTACGGCTGGCTAGCGCCGGGTATTGGGTATTTTTGTAAATAAAATAATTTAATGCCTGCTGACCACCTTCGTATTGAGGCATCTGCTCGACGTAGGTATAGTTCGTGACCGTAGGAGTATCCTGGGCAAGAGGAAGGGGTGTAGAAGCTAATGGCTGGGCCTTCAGAGGACGCGGGGCGGGTGGGCTAAGTGGTAGCTTCGGTAAGACACTTTCTGCCTCTAAGGTGAAGAATTCAAAGTCATTGCCTTCGTGCTCTCCCAACACGCTCAAAACCTTGACCTGCTCAGCACGGCGGCTCGTAAATTGGAGCCAGAGCTGATTAGGTATGTGTTTACCGAATAATCCACCAACGGCCCCACGAAAGCCGAAGCCAGTAACAGGCGCACCCTCATAGGTAGTTTCTTCCTGGTTAATCTGGGAGAAAATACTGCCTTTGGTATCGGCTACCTCTACTACAACCTTCTGCGCGGTCTTGTCATGAGTGGCAGTAATGGTGAGAAAGTGCGTGCCCCGCGTAGGGTGATAGAGCTTATAGACGGTGGTAAAGACCGGTCCTGAACCGTGAAAGGAGCGCGTATAGCGGAAGGGAGTGGATTGATTCGTGCGCGTTAGGTATTGGTATCCTGTGTGAAAGACTACCGGTGCTTTGTGGACCACTTGACCGTAGCTAATGCCTGAGGCAGTAAGCAAGTAGACTAAAACAAGGAGAACAGAAAGCGCCGAATTAAATAATTTCATGGAAGTAGCCAGCACAGTTACAGAGGGCATTTCCCCCTGAAGATGCACTGGCAAACTTACCATTTTATTTTAAAATGTGGACTTATATGTCCACAGGTTGCTTCAGGCTTCCTCGGAGCTTGCAAAGGTGAAGAAACCGGCGAGCAACCAAGCTTTTGGTCAGCACTTGCGCACATTGCGAGAAGCCAAAGGCTGGAGCCAACAGGCATTAGCCGATGCGGCTGATGTGACTAAAAAGACGGTTTATCGCATTGAAACAGCTCAGACCTCCCCTACCCTTGATGTGTTGGTTTGCTTAGCTGAAGGCTTGGAAATGTCGCTACGGGATTTAGTCGATTTTTCTCTCATAAAATTGCCGCAGCAATAGTCAGCCCTTTACTGAGAGTACTCAGCAAGGACAGGCTCTTATTTTCCTAATTATCCTGCTGGATTTACTGCCGCACTATTGGTCTTCGCTCTATTTCCGGACTGTGCCGCATTTATTCCATACGTTTGGAATGTACGGTGCGAGGCAAGGGCACGAAAAATGGTGTCTACTGCTCCAATATCAATTTCTTTGGATTCGATATCGTAGAAATTCGCCACGGGCTTTATAACATATTTCAACAGACCCTTCATGTCGTAGACTGTCTCTAGCAATTGTCCTTTAGGCCCTGCGTTGGCTTTTTTTAAGTCTGTGTTGTCAAATAAACGCATCCATTCGGCTAACAAGTGCTCTGCACAGGCTTTATCACGCACGATGAAATGAAAATGGGGATGGTACCTCGCTTGTTCAGCAAGCCATTTGATTTCTAGGCTTCGGACCATAATAAACGGAAAAGGGCATAGCTTCTGAATCGCAGGCTTCCGCCACCGGTCCCGAATATTCTCAAAGCCTTGCTTCATCTCGTCTAGCCGGCTAGGCAGCTCGGCAACGGTGCAGGTAGACTGAGTAAGCGTTAAAAACTGGGCATTCTCCCAGTCCTGCAACACTGGCAAATACTTGCGTATCAATTTAGCCTTACGCTTGTTGGCACAAACTAAACACCATCGAAGCTTGCAGAAGAATGGTGATAATTTCCAGTTTCCATTGTGCAGAAACTCCTTATTACAGTCGTACGTCTTTTCATACACTGCCCGTAACGGACTAGGTAGAATAAGAAGTTGACGAATTAATTTATGAGTTAACTTCTTATCTGCCTGCCTTTTTAATAGAGCAGATATCCTGTCCTGACTTATGCCAATACATGAACTATGTACAACTCCTGACTTTGGGCTTTGGTGAGCGTTTGTGAGAGGAGATGATTTAGGGCTTTGCTGGGTGGTTCCGCTCTTGCCAGAATTACTAGAACTAATCAAGGTACATCCCTACACGGAAGCCCAATCGAAATCTACAGTCTTGATATATAAAACATTGCTGAGAAGAGTTTCAAACCCTACGAGGCTGCTCTCTACAGAACGCTATATTTTTCTTTGGCTCCTTTTCCGATAATAGCGTTTAAGATCAACCTCTGAATTCTCAGGAGAATTGTCTTTCGCATCATCAGTATGATTACCTTTTCGCGGCTTAGTAACCATTTTAGCTTTGTAAGCTATCAGATTCTTTTTGGGGTACCAGTTTGTATTACTACCCGGTGGCGTTAGAGGCCGTAGGAGTTCGGTTTTATTCTTTTGGTACAACGTAGAAGCACTTATACCTAAAAAAGCAGCAGCTTCCTTATGAGGTATTAACTCATCTTCGGAAGATATATTAAGGGAAGCTCCTAGCTGTACCAACGCATCCTGCTTATCAACAGTACAGTTGATTAAACTATTTAATAAAGCTTTCTCATCGTGGAGGCGGCAGGGCACGTAGTTAACCAATATATCACAGAGTTTACCCATTGTGCGGTCAACAATGCTTCTGCTGTCCATCTCATCATCAGAGATATCAGCATTCCAAAAGAACGGTTCATCATATCGCTGATGCCAAATACCCCCCTCTTTATCAAGACGACCACTTTTAAACTCGTTCAACAGATACGTCATGCATTGAACGCGCTGCCTTGGGGGTAACGAATTAAGTTTGATATCTAATGTGACTTGCGGTTCTATCGCGTCATCACTGGCCATTTTCAGTAGCAATTGTTCGAATTCGTCAATCATTGAATCAATTAATTATATATTAATATTTATGCAAACAAATCACCGATTGAGGAGGTGGCCTTATTCAATTTTGAATCAAGAATCTTTGCGTATATCTGCGTCGTATCAATCCGACTATGAGCAAGCGCTTTTTGCACCAATGATATATCTTCGTTCTGAAAGAGTAAACATGTTGCAAAAGTATGCCGCGCACAATGCCATGTTATTTTCTTATTTATACCTATTGATAGTATCCAGCGATCTAATTTCACATTCAAGTACATATTGTAAGTAAGAGGAAATATCTTTTCATTGGGCCGGCCAACCTCACCAACCATAGAAAGAGCAAAGGCACTCAATTCAAAGCGTAGCCGCTTTTTTCCTTTGCTCTTTCTTATTTCGGTATCCAATACATCTCCTTGAATATCCTTCCAAGTAAGAGCTGTTAGATCTGCCCAACGGAGACCTGTGGCACAAGCGAAAAGGAATGTGCGCTTCATTAGCCCATCAACGGGATTGACATTCAAATCCTGAACAAGTCTCTTTACTTCTCCTGGCTCTAAATAGTGCCTTTGCGGCATAATAGAGGCAAAATTTTTGACAGATGAAGCAGCATCTATTGGAATAAGTCCTGCTTTGAATGCCATTGTAGATACCATTTTCAACCGTTTGAAATAGATTAAGGCGCAATTAGAGTTAATTCCACGGTTCCCCTTCACTTCTTGGCTCTTTCCTGATTTCCGATTCTCGCTTATTGTGACCAATCTAGCCATATAAGAACGAAAATCCTCTACCAACTGGGTAGTGAAATGCTGGAATGTCAGATCCTCCCTGTAACTGCCTTGAATGAATCGTTCAAAATGTTTGAAGCAAGAATATGTATTGGACTTGCACCCACGACGGGCGCGACGGCGTTCCGATTCTGCTCGAAAGTATTCTAGAAAGGAGTGTAATTTCTGCTCTTCTGGTTGCTCTGCGCTATGTTTAGACTGAAAAATATAAGTCCCTCCTGCGAGCTTTCCCTCTAAGACACTTAAAACTCGTTGAGCTTCCTTCTCTACCTCCGCGTTAGCTTTGAGGGTTGTCTTGTCCTTCCCTGGCCTGATAATCAGTTGTGGCTCCTTGTATGTTGGATACTCACGCCGGCCTTTATAGTACACGTCGAAGTAGTACTGTTCGGAGCCATCACGTAGCTTCCGCTTTCTTAATTTTACACCCATTTCAGACAGTCTTGAGGTTTGTTACGACTTGTTACGCCCCGAAGATAGAAGTCTGTTACGAGCCCCAAAAGCTGTAGTAAAAAGATGCAAAAAGAAGATAAAGGATGTTAAAGAATGATAAAGGATAAACATTCAACATCCTATCAAGCAATGACTTGTCTTCCAAAAAGCGCCTTTATTGGTTCTAACCTAATAGCAAATAGCCTCTGCCCCTGTGGCTATTACAATCATCCTGACAAGGAGTGCGTGTGCGGCTGTCAAATACAAGAATTAATGATAATTCATAAGGATTACTGATAATCCTAAACTGTTATCACTAATTTTTGTACGCTTCGTCCAACCTTATTATTAGCTATCATGGCAGTTGCATTTGAGATAGATTTGCTGAACGGATATTGGGTATGCCGATGGATCAGCAACCTGCGTTATGAGCAGAATGATAATGAGGAAGGGGTATCGCTTATATGTCAAGCTAATTATGAGAGCAGGAAAATACCAGTTGCTTATGTGCACCACACGGTATATGGACTTTTTGCCCTAAATGTGGGTCTTGGCTTTCAGGTAAAGGACAAAACAGCCATACCGAATTTTAGCAATGCCCAGCGTGACAAAAGGGAAGGTAAGCCCCATTTTATTGTAAATGTTTTTGGTGAATCATTAACTACTGCTTCAGCAGAAATACACAACCATTTAGGACTTTCAGAAGCTGGCTATAACCATGCAATCCAATACGATATATACCTAAAGGAGGCAGTAGAAAAACTTCATCTGCCAGACAATTTTGCCTGTAATTATGCTCATCTAGTAACTAACGAAGACTCTAATTTGCCAGCCGACTACTTTATTATTCCTTCCTACGAGGTACTCCGCTATTTCTTTCTACAAGGAAGCATACTTTCAAAAGAGTTACTAACATACTTTACCAGTCCAGCAGAGCAAGCATCACATAGTATTACAGACCTCGTAGCGCATCCTACCCTGAAACCAACTATTTACATGGATGGTAAAAAGCGAGTAGCTACTTTATTAATCAGAGAGGGGTTGCGTGAAGAGGATATTAACTGCCTGGGCCGCATCGCATTTAGTAAACAGGCATCCAAATGTTTAAGTATGATTAGAAACTCTTTGTTGCTCAATAGCTCAGGGAGCAGAGATCACTCATCGAATAAATTACGCACTCTATTTCCCCAAGATAATCCTTTCAAATTAGGAGTTAGCGGGCGACGATTTACTTGGATGGGTAAAAATTACGTTTTAGTCGACCAAATCTATGACACCGCAGAAGATATGGGTTTCGACAAGATAGTATATCTTCCAATGACTGACCGCCGCAGTCAGAAAAGCCTGTCAAAAGGCCAGAAAGACAAAATTAAGAAGAGCCCTAAAACTGTACCTACACCTGCTACTATTCTAACAGAGAACGCTCCAGGAAACAGACACCAACAAGCTGAGATAGACGTATTCGTTGAAACTCTTGAAATATTCAAGAAAAAACTTGAATTACCTATTAAATTAGAAAAACGAGACCAACAAAATAGATACAAAACTACTGAAGGTATCATCGTACCTCAAGACATCATCTCTATCTTAGAAAAAGGCAAAGCCGATCAAAAAGCTGGTCGAGCTAAATTATATCGCAGAAGTGGTTATTCATCAGAATCGAATGAAGCATTCATCTTTTTTTCTGCACTCGCCGAGATAAATGGTTATCAAGTCTTTTATTTCAATTTAGATGAAGCTGTTGTTAGTTTTGCGAAGAAACATCATCTTAATAAACGGTTATTAAGCGCGGTTTCTCGCTTCGATGTCTTATTATGTCAGTTCATAATTGATAATTATAATATATACTTAGCCTGGGCCAATAATAAACGTTATGCATTATTTTACGATAAATCTCTTTTTAAAATTGATGATTCTATCCTAGAAGGCTATTGCAATGATAGCTTTCGTAAAGACGGTGTATATACAAATGAAATTGGCTCTAAATCAATAATATATGGTCGCCACAATCAAAGGCAAGTCACCTCTTCTGCAATAGCTAAGAAAATAGAAAACCAATTAAACGGGATTGTAAATAAACGTAAGTCTAGACCGCTCTATTGATACATCATATCGAACCGTTAATTATCGACACTTTTTGATAAAGCGAGGTCTAACCTATGAGTGAGTCTACAGAAACATCTTACAACCAATTATAGTATCGAAAAGCATTTTTGACTGGGGTGGTCCAGTAAAAACGGACGGTGAGCTAAGATAGGTTGATTTGGAAGTCGCGTTCGAATTGGTGCGGCGAGCGGTAGCCCAGCGCGGAGTGGCGCCGGTCAAGATTGAAGTAGGTGTCGAGGTAGTAGGCCACCTCCAGGCGGGCTTCTTCGAGACTGGCAAACGCGCCGCCGCGGGGCAGCAATTCGGTCTTGAGCGTGCTCCAGCCTGACTCAGCCTGCGCATTATCGTAGGAGTTACCCGGCCGACTATAGCTGGCCAGTGCCTGCGCTTTTTCGATGCGTGTCCGGCAAGCCGCGCTAGTGTATTGACTGCCGCGGTCGGCGTGGATAATCAGGGCGGGAGCTGGCTGGCGTAGTGTCAGGGCTTGCTACAGGGCCGTGAGCACCAGCTCGGTGGGCATCTGCTGATTGAGGTGCCAGCCGACGACCCGCCGCGAGCAGGTATCACGCCAGGTGGCCAGATAGCACCAGCGCCCGCCGACCAGGGGTAGATACGTAATATCCCCGACCCACACTTGATTGGGGGCCGTGGGCGCAGGCTGGCCGAGGAGCAGATTTTCAGCTACGACTGCCGCCGGGTCGGCTACGGTGGTACGCGGGCGGTGCGGCCGCGTACTCAGCGCCCGTAAGCCGCGGCGACGCAGCCAGCTGCGTAGCGCGTAGCGCCCAATGGCGTGTCCTTCGGCCTGTAATTCTGCGCGCAAGCGGCGGGTGCCGTAGCGCTGGGCATGGCGCAAAAAGGCAGCGTTGGCTGCAGGCTCCCAAGGGGGCGTTGGGCGCACAGCCCGGCTCCGCCACTGATAATAGCCGGCAGCGCTAACCCGTAGCACGCGGCAGAGCACCTGCACCGACGTAGTCGCAGCACCCTGCTCGATGAACTGATAACGGCTCATGACTGAGGCGGTTGGGAGAAGATGGTCACGACTTTTTTTTAAATGTTGTGCTCCTGATCCACGCGTTTGAGCTCGGCGCGCAAGCGCTGCTCGGCACGGCCTCGGCCAACGCCTGGCGCTGCCAGCGGCCAAGCAAAGCGGGCGCCAGGCCCTGGGCGCGGGCCACGTCGGTTTGCCGGGCCCCAGCGGCTACTTGGCGCACGCAATCGGCTTTAAAAGCCGGCGTGTATTTCTTGCGGGTCAGCGGCGAGCCGCTCGGAAGGGTTTTGTCGGGCATGAGCAGTGGAAGGTAAGACGTGCCACTGTCTGTTTTTACTCGACCACCTCAAACTCATTCATCAAATCAACTACTTCACCTTTATATACTTACGGGGCAATCACTTGAGCAAATTATCCGCTTGAAGTTTGCTCTCTACCTGCTTGAGTAATTCAGAAGCATTTGTTTGGAGGGCAGTTGCTAACTGAAAAATGGTCAGCAGCGAGGGTTGTTTCCGGCCGGTCTCCAGCTGTGACAAAAAAGTGCGGTCCAGGCCAGCTTCGCCAGAAAGCGACTCCTGAGATACTCCTCGCGCCTTGCGCATCTCTCTGATGACCAGCCCAAACGCCTTTATCGGTTCGCCGCTCATATAAGCGGCAAGCTACCGGGCTAAAATGCCTACCTGTTGTTGCCAGTAGTCTACAAAATTGTGTAGATTGCAGCCTCAAATCAGGTATACATCGACGTGACCTTACCTCTCTTTCCTACTTCTTCACCCACAGAACGAAACGATGA
This sequence comes from Hymenobacter arcticus, assembly GCF_054779975.1. Classification (NCBI taxonomy): domain Bacteria; kingdom Pseudomonadati; phylum Bacteroidota; class Cytophagia; order Cytophagales; family Hymenobacteraceae; genus Hymenobacter; species Hymenobacter arcticus. The sequence continues at coordinate 317,007 of NZ_BAAGXF010000005.1, read as the reverse complement.
CCAGACCCTGGCTCACTTCGTCACTAGCGTAGCGGGAGTCAATGGCCTTTCAGGACCCATTGAGGTGCATATCATTATCACTCGAACAACAGAGAAGGAAACAGTCATCCAACAGGAGAATTCTACTGACCCAGATTATAAGGGTAAAGCAACTCCTTATGTACATCCTGTAACAACCAATCTTAGTGAGGCCAACAAGCAAGGATTAGATAATCTCGCTTATTGGCGCAATGGGATTAAGGGTTCTAGAGTATATATCCTTAACCAAGCGCTGTCTCAATACTTGGCTCAATATCGAGAATCGCAACGAGCTATTCCAGCAGATGAATTTTAATTAATACATTTAACTAAAAATTAAAAGTATTTATTTGTCAGTGTGCTTAAATATAAGTATCCTACTGATTCCTTTTTACTACATTTACCTCATGTCTATGAATAGCCTTTTTCTACTACCCACGCTGACCGTCCTCACCGGGTCTCTGCTTTGTAGCTGCTCTCATCCTACCCCGGCCACCACAGCAGCAGGCTCCGAAACGGGGACTGACAGCCCAGCTGCCAAGTTCCCGTACGGCGGTAAGGTAGATTCGCTTAACGGCGTGCCCACTCACCGCTTCGGTGAGCCGATTAGCGCCTTTACCGGTTTAGTGAGAGCTGATGGGGTCACGCCTGGTATGGTTAGCTATTACCTACCTGCGGGCAGCACGCAACAGGTGCGATGGTTTGCTAAGCATCATGCTGAAGTACCAGGCGTATTCTACCTATTCCGAGACGGTAAGTTTGCTTCTTTCCAAGCCGTTGCCTACTCTCCCGCCGGACAGGCCGCGCTAGATGCGGAGGCTCGCTTCCTGTTCGGAACTGGGCGGCCGCTCGGCGACCGTACGGAGTGGGTTGGTGAGCAGGCCTGGGCCGTGCTGTCCACCGCGTACCTGAACGGCCAGAATGCAAAGCTATTAAACGTCAACAGCGTGACTTTACAAGCTGAGCAGGAACGCCAGCAGCAGGTGCAGCTCAAGGCTGAAAACGCACAATAAATTTAAAATTTTTTATACATGAATATTTTACTAAATTCAATCATTTCACTTTGTTCTTATTTATCCTCTAAATTTACTATGAGGCATTTCTATTTTTCCCTATTTATTAGCCTACTCTTGGCTAGCCCTATCCAAGCCCAGATTATTGGTAAATCGGTTCCTGACTTCAAAACATCAGCAGGTACTCTCGTGCATGTGGGCGATACCCTACACTTAGGCCGGGGTACGCTGCCTGATGGCAGCTTTCAATATGTATACGTGCCCGACAATGTATTTACTGGTAGCAAGCAACAGAACTTCACTTCCCAAATGACTAACCTCTCAGTCCGGGTGAAGGACATACGGCTGCAACGAACCCGCAATTTTGGTGATAAGACCGTCGCAGTTATCAAGGCTAACACGATTAACGGGTGTGTGGACCTGAACGCTGCAGAGGCCGCTGGGGAAATTATTACTGCTAATACCCGGCGTGCTACTGTCTCAGTGGCAGCTCCCGTAAGTGAAACTCCGTCCTTAAGCACTGCTGATGAACTACTTAAGCTTAAAAAACTCTATGACAACAAGGTGCTAACTAAAGCCGAATACGACGCACAAAAGGCTAAATTACTGAAATAGACTCTCTGAACTGACTTACTGTATTTGGTCCTGAATTTCTGGCTACCGTTGCCATGCCCCCTAAATACCCTTCCCTGCTTCTTCGCTACCTAATCTCGCCCCTCAATAGTAGAAGTTTTTAACACCTCTTAACCCCAATAGCCTAGCCCCTGAAGCTAGGCTATTTTTTTGTAGCCTAGCTTCACCGCCTGAGGCTCATTAATTAGCCCTAACGCTACGATAGCCAGCGGCAGGGCTAGTTGTCCACGCTGACCAGGCAGTCAATATGCCCATGCCGCGCATCGAATAGGCCAAGGCGCTGGCCAGCTATGCCCGGCCGAGCAACCCGTATGGTAACACCCAGACCGAGGTAGACTGGAGTATCCTTAGAACCAATATTGTTGCCTCACGTCGAAACATTTACCAGCCTAGCGGAAAACCGACTGGCAGTAGCCTCTCACCTCGACACCTACTTCAACCTCGACCCTTGCTACTCGGCCCTGGGCTCCCGCTCGCCCCACCAGTTTGGAGCCGACTTGTTTCAGCACCTACCTTGGCTCATTATCCGACCACACCACCCTAAAACAACGCCTTGGCGGAGAGCGGCTGGAGTACATTTAAGACCAGGTTACTATCATGTGGTGCCTATTTTGCTGACCTGGAAGAGGACCAGCTAGAATTGTACGAATACCTTGACCGTTACTACAATACTCAACGCCTGCACCCAGCTAGAAATCGAACTGCATTACCTCGTTTAACTTACCTTAGCTTGGTGTCCATTTGCACCCGACCACCTCAGTTTTTACTTCGTCCACATCAGAGGAAGGATTCAGATTAATCCAACTACTTTGTGACACAACAACTTCTACCTGCCATCGCTAGTATTAGGAAAGTTAACTAGAAAAAGTATGGCAAACGAGAAGATTTGTTTCGTACTCATGGGGTACGGCAAAAAAACGGACTTAGCCACCGGCCGTCCCTTGAACTTAGACAAAACTTACGAAAATATTATTGAGCCGGTATTTACTGAACTTGGTATCAGATGTTTTCGAGCCATAGATTATAAACACTCAGGTACAATAGATGTACCAATGTATGAATTTATCCAGAAAGCAGATATTGTAATCGCTGATATATCCACACTAAATGCCAATGCTATCTACGAGCTAGGTGTACGGCACGCATTGCGTCCCCGTACTACTGTCGTAATTGCTGAGAAGGGCCTGATTTATCCCTTTGATTTAGGTCATACTGTAATACTAGGCTATGAGCATCTAGGAGCAGATATCGGCTATACTGAGGTTATGAGATTCAGGAAAGAACTCAAAGAATTGGTACAAGCAATTGAAGCTGACCCCCGGGATGACAGCCCTGTATATACCTATTTAAAGGGATTACAACCACCTAGCTTCACAGCTCAAGAAATCGAAGAACTGAAGACAGCATCTCAGGAGGCAGATACTGTATCTGCTCTGCTTACTACGGCTGCTAGGGCAATGACAGTAGCGGACTACACGCAGGCGAAGGTTCTACTCACTGCTGCTCTTGCCTTGTCTCCACAAGAGCCATACGTCAAGCAGCAGTTGGCTCTGGCTACATACAAAGACTCGAAGCCGTCGGCGCTAGAAGCACTACAGCAAGCAGAAGAGCTATTAGCTTCCTTAAATCCTAAGCGGACTACGGACACCGAAACACTAGGACTTCTAGGAGCTGTTTATAAGCGTCGCTACGAATTGACAGGTGATGTATCCGACCTTGACAAGGCCATTGACTATTATGGTCGTGGCTTCCTTCTCGCCAAGGATTATTATAATGGCATCAATCTTTCCCTCCTTCTACTAAAACAAGCACTAGTGCGGAAGGAGAATACCGATGCACTAGCTGATATAGTGCTAGCACGAAGAGTTCGAGCACGAACCCAACTCTATTGTGAGGAATTACTAACTGATAACTTCGAAGAGCGACCAGACCGAGTATGGATTCTATTAACCTTAGCTGAGGTAATGTATGCAAATGGCAATTTAAGCGAGTTCGAAAAACGGCTATTACAAGCTGAACAACTTGGAGAAGAGAAATTCCAACGGGAATCGTTCAACGAACAAATGGCTTTATTAGAACCTGTATTACGTGACACTAACGCTCTGATGGACAAATGGCATTCCTAAATCTTTCCTCCTTATCCACAACCGCGTTCGAGAGCGCTTATAGGCTCAACGAAGATGTGCGCCTCTTTAGCCAGCCGGGAGCATCTAAGTATCACGTTTTTATCTCATACCGGCACGAAGACCGTTCTTATGTGCCAGGGGTAGCTAAATTTCTTAAAGGATTACAAGCTGGTATTTACGTAGATTTTCTAGATGAGGAATTAGCTAAAGCTCCTAATAGCGAGACAGCTCCAATTCTTCGGCGTCGAATCACACAGTGTAGCAAGCTTATCCAGATACTTACTCCTAACTCCAGTGATTCGCGTTGGATGCCATGGGAACTGGGCCTAGGGGATGGCATCCTAGGCTACCCTAATGCTGTTACCCTGCCGGTCATCAACGATTATCAACCTCGCGTCTCACAAGATTATCTTGATATGTATGGGTACATTGAGACATCTAAGAGTAGCAATGGTGCGTTTACGGATTGGGCAGTTATATATCCCAAAGGTGGTAATAAGTGGTTCAAAGATTGGCTAATCAGCTAAGCTTCTTTTATTGCTTTAGTGATTGCTTCTAAGGTAAAAGAATGAGCGAAGTTTGCCCCTGCATTAAGTAGCCCATAGGGGGTAGTATGTGACTTTTTTAATTTCACTACTATTAGCTTCAACCCTATATCTTCCTTTTTTGCGCGGGCAATCTCCCAGCGTACCCAGCGGCTCATGTGCGTTTTCTCCCCAACAATAACTAGAAGATATTTAGCTTGCTTTAGCATCTTTATAAGCTCACCTTTAATTATACGTGCCTCCTTACTATCGATGGCAGTCATGGGCGAACAACGCTCAAATGCAAAGTTGAAAGCTGAATTGGCGTTCCATGCGCATAGTAGGTCGCGGTAGCGCCGGTCTTCGCTGTGGTCATAACTGATGAATACACGAGGGTTATTCTCTGTAAACATATTAGTCAAAGCATCTAATAAGCCCATGAAAGCAGGTATTTTGTTGATAATTATTGCTCATGTAGTCGAGTAAAAACTTGACTACATGAGCAATTCTACTGGCGATTCTGAAAATTTTGCCCACTTTTCAGAAATCTATACAGTGCAATTCATTTCTGCAACCACGAAAGATGCTATATAAAGTAGCATCTTTTATAGCCAATTCGCAAGTTGTTGTCGCACTGGCAGGTTGTTCAACTGGCAAGTAATTTACAAACGTCAGGGCGCTCCAACAACTCTGAACGGCGAACCCGTGTAGGCAACAGAGCTAGAGGACGACCAACTCGGCCAGCTTGGCTGCAACGTCTGTCATGGGCTCCTCTGTAGTGCTCAGGCCACTTCGCGAGCCAAGCAAAGGACTGACTTCGCGGAGGTCTTCATACGTCGCGTTGTGCATGATGGGAACGAGTAAATCACGCGCCAATAGTGCTGAAAGCTCTTTGTCGGCGATGCCCTCGTTTTTGAGGCGGCGCAGTAGCGCAGGGGTCACCAGCACGATTCCAACACGCGACTTCGCCAGTCCCTTGTCAATTTCGCGAAGCAACGATGAACCGAGGAGAACGTCCTTTTCGCTGAACCAAACTGAGACACCGCGTGACACAAGCAGGTCATGCAAGTCTTTAGCAGCCCCTTTGCGGTCGTCCCACGCATGGCAAAGAAAAACGTCTCGAAGGTCCGGTATAGAGGAGCGATTCTCGACGTTTTCGCGTACCGGAGTGAGCGTCCTCACCTCGGCAGGCGTGTACAGAATAACCGAACCTGCTCGCGACCAGCGTGGCTTAATGCTTCTGCCAGACCCGACTCCGCTGCTCCGGCTACCCGAGCTGTTCCCCACCGAATAGGAGGGAGTTGAGTATGACGAGTATGAACCGTAGCCGCGAGAACGGCTACTACATGCAGGGCAGGCCGCTGCTGCACTTGCTGTGCGATGCCCATTTACTGGTGCTGTACATCTTGACATGTTCTTTAATTTGTTACTTGGGTGAGTAGATTTAATGCATTCCGACTAAACTGCAAGATATATGATTCCAGCCCCATTTTTAAAGCATTGCTTTCGTAATTTCTTCTTACGATAGTCCAGGTGATAGAGAATTGAACATAACGATTTAGGTATTGCCGAAAGTAGTTTTTTATGAAGTATGGACACGACCAATTCTGCGTAGAAGGAGTACAGTGAAGCCCCGCCAGTGAAACGCTAGCTATGTGTGCAAATAAGTTTAAAGCGCACGAGCAGCGCCTTAAAGTCGTTGAGCTAGACATTGATTTGCCGCTGACTGTAGAGGTTGGAATCGAGCGGGGTGTCGTTGCTTTGCCAGTCAGCGGCTCGGCGGTTACGCGGGATATGAATCTCGATATCGTGCTGGACAATACATTGACATCAAACACTTTGTTGGCATTGAAAAACAGACCTTACAGGCAGAGGCAGGTGTCTTCCATCACCTGACAGAGTGCGGCAAATACAGCGTCAAGTCGAATGGCGTGGTGATGGCCGGTCCGGGGCATGGCCACGGCCAGCGGCTGGTCCTGGTTGTCGGCTAGAAATAGGATGTTAGTAGTGCGAGCGGCCTTGCGGCCATAGTAGCTCATGGCGGCCCGCCGTTTTTGGCTGGGGTATTACTACCATCGAGTTGCACGCTGGAGAGGTTGAGCAAGTGGCGATGCCAGTTCAAGAGCGTCAGCAATAGCTATTCAATGCATCCTGCTTTCTCTATTTGTGGGAGCTGTAATACATCCCTTGCCACATCAAGGGTGGCCTGCTAGACAGGGAGGCAATCGGCGGCCAATACCACTAACAACCGATACTGAATTTGTATAGAACCGCATCTATTATCTCGGTCGGGACTACGCGATGGCAGTGGCTGGTAGTGGAAAAAGGTAGATGGGGCTGTAGCCGGGTCACGATGATATCTTTGGAGACGACTTCCACGGGCAAGCGTTAGAAAGAAGGCAGGTCGTACCCTAGATTTCTCCCCTGTGTAAGAGTCTTTTCTACTTCTAGCCTACTTCCTAAACAGTTTCTAGATTAACAATTTTATCAAAAAGTACAATGGCAAGAAAATGCTTTATCTCTTTCAAAACGGAGGACTTACTATATAAACAATATATTCAGAATCATTCTGGATTAGACATGATAGATAAGTCTCTGAATGAAGCAATTGATTCTGAGAATGAAGAATATATTATGAGGAAGATTAGAGAAGACTATCTATCAGACTCTACCGTGACTATTCACCTAATTGGGCTGTATGGCGCAGAAAGCAGAGGTGCATACGAACAACGATACATTAAACGCGAATTGCAAGCATCTCTCTACCACGGCATTGGCAATACACAGAATGGCCTATTGGGAGTAGTCCTTCCGGATGCTTATGCATCTATTTATGGAAATTCATACTACTGCTCATCATGTGGTGGCTCCCATCAGTACGTGGCTCTGAATGACAGCACAACCATAAAAGAGTTTTCATGCAATTACTACATACCAGAATACAACAAATGTTCTTGGGGGGAAGAGGATAGGTTTTGTGTTCTGGTAAAATGGGAGGATTTCCTACTTAATCCAGAATTGTATGTGGAGCAAGCTTTTCAGAAGAGAAGCTCATTACTTGCGAACAAGACGCAGGTACGGCCGTAAACCATAAGAAATTAGTGTAGCTCGTACTATGATAGTTAGGCATTTTTCAAAGCCTGGATGACAGCAGATTGAGTGAATGAGTAGGCAAAAGATGCCCCCGCGTTGAGTAAAGCGTTTGGTGTACGAAAAGATTTATCCACTTTAACCACTACCAGTTTAAGCTTAATATCATTTCTTTTCGACCGGTTTATTTCCCAGTTAATCCACTTACTGGTGTGAGTCTTTTCGCCAACAATAACTAGTAGGTAATCGGCCTTCTTCATCATTCTAGTTAAAGAGGCTTTGATGACAACAGCATGTTTGCTATCAATAGCTATTATGGGCGAACATCGCTGGAATTCGAACTCAAAGGCGGGATTGGCATCCCATGCACATAATAAATTTCGGTATCGGCTGTCTTCGCTGTGGTCATAACTGATGAAAACACGCTTTTTTGCCAACCCGAAAACATCTAAAAAACAGGCTATTAACTTCGAAACCATTAAGATAGTATCATGGAAAAATCAGTTGAGGCCCAAGACTTACGAGTGGCAGCTCTGGCTGGCCGTAGGCCAGATGCTAGTGATGCGAAGGATATACGCTTCCCTTTATCCAATGTCACCGCTGTCAGAAAAAAACTAATGCGGCTGTTTATGGACTACAGCTTCACTCACTTAGTCTGCGCAGCAGCTTGCGGGGCAGACCTTATTGCATTAGATGTAGCAACAGAATTGAAGATGAAGCGCCACATAATACTGCCTTTTAGCCCAGCAGATTTCCGCTCTTCATCTGTTATTGACCGCCCTGGCGATTGGGGAGAATTATATGACAAAATTATTTGGGAAGCTAAAGAAGCTAATTGCTTACACTTGCTCGGTTACTCATTGGATGATAATGAAGCTTTCACTAAAACGACTCAAGCTATCATTGACCAAGCTAAAGAGCTTGCAAATGACAGCTTAGCTTTCGGAGTAGTTGTGTGGGAAGGGCATAGCAGAGGTGATGATGATTTTACGAAAGAGTTTGCTGCCCTGAGTCAAAAAGAAGGCCTCCATAAAGCAGAAATTCTGACTATATAGAGGCCTAAATTTATGAATCAATAAGAATTTGTGGCCTTATCTAGAGCCGCCACAATTTTGTCATGCTCAAAGCTTGTGGCGATTGCTGCACTACTCAAGACAGATAGTCCTAGAGGTAATGTATTGGTACTAGCAATTTTTACGGCAGCGAGTTTTAGTTTAGTATCAGTCTCCTTGGCTCGGGAGATTTCCCAGTTCATCCACTTACTAGTAGACGACTTAGCTCCAACTATTACCAATAAGTAATCAGCCTGTTTCATCTTGGTAGTCAAAGACGCTTTGATAGCAGAGGCTTCCGTACTATCAATTGCAACATTAGGCGACCGCTGGTCGAACTCGAAATCAAAATTGTCATTTGCGTCCCAAGCACGAAGCATATCCTTGTAACGCAAGTCTTCACTGTGGTCATAACTGACGAACACTTTCTTTTTGGCCATGGGAGTAGGAGGAAAAGTAAGGGAACAAGTTACGAAAGAAATGAAATTTGCCGACAAAATATTTATCAGTTATTCATTAAATATATATTAGTATGTCAGAAATAGACTTTTCGAATATTTGTTTTGTTGTAATGCCGTTTGGCACCAAAAAAATAGGTGATGAGGAAGTGGATTTTGACTTCATTTATGATGAAATCTTTGCTCCCGCTATAGCTGCCACTCCCCTTCCTGAAGGAGGCTATTTAGAGGCACGAAGGACAGACAAAGATTTTTTTTCTGGCAATATTGACTTGGAAATGTTCCAATATCTGGAATATTCTCGCTTGTCGTTAGCTGACATCTCAGGGTTAAATCCCAATGTATTCTACGAATTGGGTGTTCGCCACAGGGCCCACTCAGCTGGTACAGTCATCTTCCGTCAGGTGGACGCAGCAATTCCGTTTGATATAAATCACATCAAAGCGTTTCCCTATGAATATAAGCCTGAAGCTCAGCTTTCAGGAGCAAGGGCATTGGTAATAAGGGTACTAACGGAATCGCTACTCAATAATCGCCTAGATAGCCCGGTGCAAGCAGCACTTGCTGCTCAGCGTATAATGGGCGTAGGTATTGACCGGCTCTTAAAAGATGCGGAAAATGCTATCCGCCAACGGAACTTGCCTCAAGCTATCAAAAAATATGAACAAGCCATAAAATTAGACTGTAACAACTCGACTTTGCATTTAGAAGTTGGCCTATTGTATAAAGAAAATGGTAATTGGCCCAGGGCAGCAACTTCTTTCGCCCAAGCCACTCGCTTTTCACCTGCTTACAGCGAAGCACATAGAGAACTTGGGATTGCTCAGAATAAGTTGTTCGTGAAAAAAGACTGCCCAGCGGAGATACCTAGTGGAGAGGAATCGTTGAGGAAAGCTATTGAGCTAGACGACCAGGATTTTGATGCTTACGCTTCACTCGGAGGTATTCTAAAGCGGCTGCAACGCTACGAGGAGGCATACAGCATGTATCAACACGCTACCGATGTGTCCCGAGGTCACCCATACCCACTATTAAATGCACTTAAGTTACATGTTCGCCAAATGGGAACAATCTCGCTAGATGCCAGACAAATAGCCCAGCTTAATAGAGCAGAACGAATGGTTAAATCACAAACACAAGATTCCCCGCCCTTAGATGCCCCCTGGTGCTTCTTTAATTTATCAGACATTTATTTACTTCTTGGAGCAAAAGAAGCATGTCTTGACCTGTTGAAATCTGGGGTTTTTAGCTGCCTCAGCGCATGGCAAGCCGCCACGCATCTAGCAAGCTTACAACTAATGAATAATTTGTTAGATAAAGATGACACGTTTACGCAGTGCGTCAACTTTTTAGAAGAGGAAATTCCTAACTTGCCACAAGACTGATTTTTGACCACATGGCACAGCCAGTATCCTTTTCTGTTCGAAGCACAGAGAGCACTAAAGCAGTTTTATTTGTCCACGGGTTCAGTGGTGAAGCACATCACACTTTTGGAATGCTCCCAGCTTTCTTGGCTGGCGATAAGAGCTTGACAGAGTGGGACATTCACTGTTTCGGTTATCCGACGAGTCTCTTTCCCGATATTACAGGGGTATGGGCAGCTGACCCAGACCTAACTGTACTATCTGGACATTTAGCCAGTGTACTGACAGGCTTGCGCTACAAACAATACACGGAGTTCGCCTTAATTGCTCACAGCATGGGTGGACTCCTGGTGCAACGGGCTATCCTAGACAGTACCTTGGTGCAACGAATAAGCCATGTACTCTTATTTGGTACACCAAGCAATGGATTGCAGAAGGCTGGCTTGCTAAGCTTGTTTAAGCGCCAAGTACGCGACATGGCTTCAGATAGCCCATTCATCACGCAATTGCGCTTGGATTGGGCAACTAAGTATTCAACTCACCTGCCTTTTCATTTCCGAGTGGCGGCAGGTGTTCGAGATGAGTTTGTTCCTACCTCTTCTTCGGTTGATATTTTTGAAAAGGAATATCGTATCTACGTAACAGGCAACCATCTGGAGATGGTTAAACCCGCTACATCCGAAGAAGATATCGTTTTTGCTATTAAAGAGGCTCTCTCAGTCAAAATCTTGACAAGGGTGGACTCACTTGCCTCCTCAGCTCACTTTAACACTTATTTTCAGGTCATTACCGAATCCACTGGCCTAGAGGAAATATCGACTAGCGGTCTCGTAAAACTTGTGCTTGCCCTAGAAATGGTCGGACAACAAGACCGTGCTATTGCTTTGCTTGAAAGTAAGCACAGCGGGAATGCAGAGTTGACGGGGACTTTAGCCGGACGCTTAAAGCGCCAATGGCTTGCCAGCCCGATAGGGAAGGCAAAGGAAGGTAAGCGTGCTTACGACTTATATCAGCAGGCATTCGCGCAGGCATCTCAACAAACTGACTATCAGCAAGCTTTTTACAACGGCATAAATGTAGCTTTTTTAGAACTCGCTCTACACCGGAACCGTTATAACGCCCGCTCAGTGGCAGTGCATGTGCTTGAACAGTGTCGATTAGCTCCGATGGAAAAGTGGCGACTAGCGACAGAGGGCGAGGCCCAACTTTATTTAGGAGAGTTTGACTATGCCCTCGACTGTTACGCTGCTGCCCTTCTTTTAGAGCCTTACCCACGCGAAATAGATTCCATGTATAAACAAGCAATCTGGTCTGCCCGATTGTTGGAAGATTCCACAGTAGAGCAGCGATTAGAGAAGCTGTTTGCCCCTTTTGTTAGTGTATAAGCAGTGGTAATTAATCCTGTCTTCAGGTAACAGTCACAATATTTATCTCATCTGAGTAACCGCTAAAACCATGATAGTAAAGTATTCTTTCGAGGAATTCAAGTTGGTGTATGAGTCTACAGAAAAAGTGATAGACAGAAGACTCACTAATAATAAACAGAATTATACCATAAGTGTGGCTATTCTGGTTGGTATAGCCGTTGTCTGGAAGTGGTCCATTGAAAATTCGCGGTATTTTTTCGGTGGCATGCTCCTTGTACTAATATTAGCAGTTTTTGCAGTTTTATTCTGCTCCTTATGGGTAGAGCAGATTAAAGATTTTAAGCGGTTAAATGATGCGAAATTCTCCGTGATTAACGAAATGGCAAAACAAGTGTATTTTGAATCTAATAATGAGAACGTAGAGATAAAATCTTACGACCCATTTACAAAAGAATGGGAAAAATTAAATGCTATCCATGCAATTGAGGAGAATAGCACAATAAAACTCATAACCTTAAACTCATCAAGCAGAGAATTTTTTATTCCTCAGTCTTTTAGAATAATTTTTGCGCTTATCGTGGTAGTATCTTTAATTATTAGCGGAAATAGTTTTCCTAGCTTTATATCAAGCTTATGATGCGCACTAACAATCAGATGCAAAACGTATTCATTGTATCGCCTTACAATATTGATTCTCTTTATACTGAGAAAAAGAGAATTATAGAAATATTATGTGAAAAATATTCTGTAAATTTTGTTAGAGCCGAGGATGGGGTAACAGGAAGAAGTTTAAACGCTGAGGAAACAGCTCTTTTGCTTCAGCAGTGCGATTGTGCCATAGCTGATTTATCTTATGAGAGACCTAGTTGCTATTACGAAGTTGGGTATCTACAAGCAATAAGAAAACCGGTCTACCTGACAAGTGATACAAACACTGCACTACACCAAGCACTTGAGATAGAAAATGTGCTACTATACAGTGGATTAAACGAGTATAGGAAAATAATTGAAATTTTTATGATTGAGATAGTTGATAAATGTCAAAGTATTGCGTCCAGAGGAAATTTACTTGCGGCTGACTAAGTAGTGAACAGCCTCTAAAACTGAGCCTCTATATAGGCGCAATTAGCGGATTGTGGCCCTGCCCGGCACGCGGGGGAGAGGGTGGCATAAGCCGGCGATTAGTTCTGGTCACATAGAAGTGCTCAGTTACGACACTACTGAACCAAAAAGGCACTTCTCCTGCCATATCTCGTAGCAGTACCAAGCTTCTAATTTGGTGGTAGTTCATCACATTGATGAACTGGTCAGGCCAATTCGTCAGTAGCCACATAGCTTGCTCCAACAAGTAAATACGCTCCGTAATGGGCAACTGCTCAAAAGCTCCCCCTCCCGTGAGCCACTCCACTGGCTGGCTCAGTCGAAGCCGCATATCTACTTGCAGCACGCGGGCCCGCCCAAAAGGACAGGATAGCACTCGCACTAGCTGGCGTAGCACCTGAAAGTACTGGTGCGGATACGGCACCGCTGGGCTCCAACCTTCCCGGCTGATGCGATAGAGAGTCTGGTAGTGGCGTAAGTTGTGGGAGGAAACCGGTCTGGTGGGAGCTTGGCTTAAGTCAAAGGCGCACTGGTAGCACGTCGAGAGGGGCTTGTCAGCAGCAGTGCCTTTGCGGCCTATGTCAAGACGAAAGAAAATGATAGGGGCCCCACAGGCAGGGCACCCTTCTTGTAGATAGATGCCGCAGGTTGGGCACGCTACATAGAAAGCTAATCGCCAGTTTCTGCGGTAGTAGGGCGCAACACCGTCCTGCTGTAGGCAGCGTGGACAGTAAACCAAGCCGTGTCCTTGGTGCGTGCGATGATGAATGCGCAGCGGCATCAGCCAGCAGCTGTGTCCCTGGCCCGTGAGCAGTGGCATCCCAGTCAGGCGTTCGCTTACCGGGGCTAGAGTTGTTTGTAGGATGCGATGGGGAGTAGTTAGGGTACGAGCCGCTAAAGTTTCCAGCACGATTGTCGGCGCTACCTTGTCCATGTCGCGTTTCCACAGGATAATCTGGGGCCACAAGTGGCGGCAGAGCGACTCTACTTTAATTCGGTGGGCCTGGGCCAGCCGAACCAACCAACTCGATAGTAATTCCTCCTCGCCCGGATGGAACGTGCAAGGAAGAATGCGCCTTTCTAGGAGTGCGTCTGGTGGAAGCATCAGTATCAGGCACTCATTGGCTGAAAGCGGCGCTCTGAGGGCAGCACGTGACCAATCTGGTCCAGCAGTTCACAGTCGATGTACTCCTTACCTGAATGGATGGCGGCCATAGCTGCGGTAATAAGGACACCCGCAATCTCTCCTATTGTTCCCTCGCTCATCTCGTAGATACGCTCGGCCAAGGCTGACTCGGTCAGGCCCGAGGCTTTGCGCAGGGGCAATAGCCGCTCGAAGCTGGCCAGCAGGCGTAGGTAATCCTCAGCGTAGTGCCATCTGGGCAGAAATTTTTGCACGAAGCGATTAGACATCTGAGGGTCCGCACTCATGGCATTGCGCGCTTCCATCGTGCCCGCCGCGACGATGACAATCTGTAGCTCATTGGCCATCCCTTTCAGCATGTTGAGAAACACCCGCTGATTGATACTGCTACCCGCCAGCAGGTTTTGAATCTCGTCAATGATGAGCATTCGGGCGTTCACGTGCTGCATGACGTGAAAAACCTGCCTTTCCATGCGGTCCATCCGGTCGGCCAGCCGGTAGGGCGCGTTGAGTTGGTCTAGTAGCTTCCGGTAAAACTTCTTCTCGTCGGGCTTATTTGGAGCCTCCACGGTGACTACAGGACGAACCAACTGCTCGTCGCCGTGGGTGGTGTATGGCTTGTGTAACTGGCAGAACCGGTTAAGCACTACGCTCTTACCGTTATTCGTCTCGCCCACGAGCAACAGGTTAGGCATCCGGGCAATTTTGGGATGCGCCAGCAGTTCCTCTAGCCGCTCCAGGATACGCTCAGCTGCCGGGTACTTAATCCAGCGATTGGACTGGATGAATTCCACGCGGGTGGGCGTATCTGCCATGGCAACGGAATGGAGCGCCTCAAGTAAGTGTTCCATACTCTAATTCATCAAAAGGTTGAATGGGTCCGCTAATCGGCGGTACTAATCGAGCCGGCACGGGGGCTGGTATTGCCTGATTATTAACGACCACGGCTTCCGTGACCGGTTCGGTCGTCACTGGTTCCTGTCGGATGCTTTTTTCCCGGCTGCTTTGCGTTTTCGCCCGCTTATTCTCCCGACGCACTATCTGGGTCTGCCTAACTGCCTGTTCCTCAATAGCCCGTAGCTTCTGATAGGCCTCGAAGAGCACTACTTCGTCAACCTCCCTTACGCCCTCGCTTTCCAATTGTCTCAGCACTTCCCTATGCTCCCATAGGGTCATGGGTGGGCGCTTTAGGTCACGATAAGGAATCTCAAGGTAGCTCTTGGTCTCGGGGTCGTAAAAGAACAATACGCTAATGTCGCGTGGGTCTCGTTTAAAGATGAACTTGCGCTTACGCCTGTTCTTTGGAGAATCGCCCTCCAAGGCGTTAATCCAGGGACGGAGTACGCCGCTGTAGTAGTGAATGTAGTCCAGTACGACCCCATACTCCTGAATAGTGCGCTCAAAGTAGGGTAGGAAGTCAAGCTTGACCCGCCGCTCGTCCTGAAAGCATGGCGGCAGACCCGTTTTCTGGTAGATACCATCCTCAAACATCTCCAGTGGGGACCGGCCTAGCTCGGAATGAATGCGCTTATGGTAGATATTGACGATTAAGTGCAGCAACCATTGCTCGAACTCTCCTAGCGTCAGGGCGGCCCTGTCAGCAGAGGGGTACTCCCCTCGCTGCTGCGGATTGGAAAAGGTGCTGCCGGGCAACTCGTGAATCGCTTTGGAAATCGTGCCTTGCAGCCGCTCAATGTGGCCGCTAAATTTGGGGTTGCGGATGGGCCGCCACTCCAAGTCAATACCATATTCTTCACAGGCCCGCTTGAGCATATTGCCCCGAAACTCCTTCGCGTTGTCGACCTGAATCTTTTTCATTCTACCCCAGCAGGGCCACTCGCCCAGTACGTCCAAACGATGAAGCCAAGCCTCCTTAGGTAACAGGCTATTGGCTACGCACATGCCAACAGCTAATGCTCCCGGTTTTTCGAAAGAAACGTAAAGGCCGACTACCATACGGCTGTACACGTCGATGGCTGTCGTAATCGTAGGCTTACCCAAGGGCAGCCGCGTCTTGTTGTCTACCAGGATGACATCGCCCGGCGTATGGTCAATCTGTACAACAGCCAAGGGGAAGTCGGCTCCTGGAAAACTACCCTGATGAGGAAGAAACTTATCGTCAGCAACCTTATGCCCATAGCGGAAGCGAATGGCCTTTTCTTGGCGAATGGCCAACACCCGGTTGCGAACGGTATTGAGGTGCGGAATGGCTAGCTCATGCCGCCGGCAACGGGCTATCACGTCGTGATACACGCGTCTGAGCGGGTAGCGTTGCTGAGTAAGGTATACTTCCTCCACCGAGGCCCGCACCAGGGCCTCCAGCTCGGGCGACAGCCGGGTCGTACCCTTGTCCACACCAGGACGGTCTGGGATGAGTTGGGAAAGCTGCCCGGTGGTTTCGAACGAGCGCATCCAGCGGTAGAGCGTAGCTCGGCCCAGGTCATGCTGCTGGGCTACATCCTGCACTAACTGACCATCACCCCGGCGAGCCAGCAGGGGCTGAATGATGGCCAGGCGCTGCTGGGCCACTGCCCATTGCTCGTCGGATACCAACTCCAGGGGTACCAGCGGCGTGGTAGTGGCCTCAGGGGCTGGCGGCAACAGGCGCGCGATGGGCGCGTTGAGCAAGCGACCCGAGATGGGGTCTTCCAGCACCACTGTTTTCAGGTTGCCAGCCAACTGGCGAATTTGGTAGGGCTTGCTTTTGTAAGTGACCCGGTTGCCCGGCTGTAGAGGCGTTTCAGTTACGGGATCCATAGCTCAGTTTGTAAGGATAACTCGATGGTCAGGTCACAGTGAATAAGGCCAACCGCCACTAGGTGCCAGAGGGTGTAAAGCAGCTCGGCCCGCTTGGCGCGGTCCGCGGTGGCCATAAGGAGTAGCTCCTCCGCCGTCGTCAGACGAATGTCTCGCATTAGGCTCATGAGCAGGCCCTGATCCATTTGCGTCACCTGCGCATGGGCCCCAAGATAATTAAGTAGAAAGCGCACGTTGACCAAATAGTCTGTGCGGATTTCGCGCTCGGTCATCAGCTTAAACTGCCAGCCCCGCCGGGCGGCGTAGTGAAGGGCCGCCATAAATCTGGGTTTCAGCTCGGCCCAGTTTTGTTTGAGGTCAGCACGATACTTAACTTCGCAGAGTTGCGGCCTAGTGGCCTGGGTTCCCTCCAGGTCCGCCCGGTAGTACACCAGCACATCGGGCGTGTAGTGACGGAGGAGACCCTTATGGACGTACTCAATGGTAACGGGCTGCTCGCAAAAGGATTCTACCCGGTTGTCAAATTCCAACAATTGCAGCAGGTCTCGCTCTAGAGTCGACTCGTACTGTGGAGCCCTGCTGTTTTTAGAACTGCTGATTTGTCCACGAACAGAATAGCTTGAAGGAAGAATATTCCGAACTGGTTCAGTTAATATATTGCGCATTAGAGGCGTTAATAATTGAAAAGTATTTACTTCTGAAACTGCTGGTAAATGACGATGTAATTAATAGGCCCGTGCACATGGGCTAGCTTATCACACCTTTAATAGCCAGTATTTCTCTGGTTCTTCGAAGAAACCATCTAATCAAGCCTTGGGAGGAAAATAAAGACCCTCGCACAGCTGAAATTTAATGCATTCGGTCTAATAATTGCTAAGCGCGACAAAAAATACACGAATCTCCCTGTGCTCATGATGCCCGCTTTGCCAAGTTGCTTGATCGGCCACGAATGGCATTAGGGTAGTTGCAAAAGCATCCCCTTTTTTCTTAATCCAAACTGTAATCGCTAATTGATAGCATTTCCAAAACTGGTCTCGCCCACTTTTGTACAATTCTCATCAACCTTTGTGCGAAACTGCCTGAATTTCCGCCAACTATTATCATCAAATATTGTATTTGACACCCGGCGTGGTGCAGAAGTACCTCAACAAGGTGAGCGGCCCGCTGCTCGACCGCATCGACTTGCACGTGGAAGTAACACCCGTCACGTTTGACCAAATGACGGAAACCCGCAAGTCGGAAACTAGCCACGACATTCAGCAGCGCGTCGAAAAAGCCCGCGGCGTGCAAACCAAGCGCTTCGCCGACCAGGCCGACGTGCATTCCAACGCCATGATGCCCCCGCAAATGGTGAAGGACATCTGCGAGATAAGCGAGGCCGGCCGCACACTGCTCAAAACGGCCATGGAGCGCCTCGGCCTAAGCGCCCGCGCCTACGACCGCATCCTGAAAGTAGCCCGCACCATTGCCGACCTCGCGGATACTGAAGATATTCAGATTCAGCACCTTGCCGAGGCCATTCAGTACCGCAGCCTCGACCGCGAAGGTTGGGCGGGGTAACTTTGCCCAGAACATTTAGCCAGGAGCGCTGCGTCCCAACGCCTGCTACCTGGGTCTGGTCGTCATCGCCCGTTGCTTCCCCTGCTAGTGTACAAGTCCATCGTTAAGCCGCTCCTTTTCAAGCTCGATGCCGAGCGCGCCCATCACTTTATATTCGATAACCTAAAGTGGGCCAGCCAGTTACCAGGTACCGCCGCCGCCCTGCGCAGCCTCTACGACTACCGCCACCCCAGCTTGGCGCGCACGGTGTTCGGGCTCCATTTTGCTAACCCCGTGGGGCTGGCGGCGGGCTTCGACAAGAACGCGGTCCTCACCGACGAGCTGGCTACCATGGGCTTCGGCTTTGTCGAGATTGGCACCGTCACGCCCCGGCCGCAGCCCGGCAACCCGCAGCCGCGCCTGTTTCGGCTGCCCCAGGATGAGGCGCTGATTAACCGCATGGGCTTCAACAACGACGGGGCCGCCGCCGTGGCCGCCCGCCTGCGCCTGCGCCGCAACCGGCAGCTCATTATCGGCGGCAACATTGGCAAGAATAAGGATACGCCCAACGAGCGCGCCGGCGACGACTATGTGGCCGCCTTTGAGGCATTGGCCGAGGTGGTCGATTATTTTGTGGTCAACGTAAGCTCGCCCAACACGCCCGGCCTGCGCGAGTTACAAGATAAGAAGCCCTTAATCAAGCTGTTGCAGCAGGTACAGGAGAAAAACTTGGCCCGCCCGCAGCCGCGCCCGCTCCTGCTCAAAATAGCGCCCGACCTTACCGACGCACAGCTCGACGACATCCTCGAAATAGCCCGCGAAACTCAGCTCAGCGGCTTGGTGGCCACCAACACTACCATTAGCCGCGACGGGCTGACCACCGCCGCCGGCCAGGTGGCTGCCTATGGCGCGGGTGGCCTCAGCGGGCGGCCCCTGCGCGCGCGCGCTACGGAAGTCATCGCCTACCTGCACCGCCACAGCCAAGGCGCGCTACCCATTATCGGGGCGGGCGGCATCCACTCGGCCGCCGATGCGCTCGAAAAGCTGGCGGCGGGCGCAGCACTGGTGCAGCTCTACACCGGCTTCATTTATGAAGGGCCGGGGCTGGTGAAGCAAATCAATAAGCAGCTGGTAATGAGTGCATAATGGATATTTAATGAACGTCATGCTGACGACAGGAAGCATCTCGTGTGGGGCAGTAATTCCACTCATCCAACAAAGTGAGTGAACTGCTTCCTATCTTCAGCATGACGTCCTTTTATTACCCATAAAGTATTCATTACCAATTATTTAACTCATCACCGGCTGAATGCGTACCTCCACCACGTCGGCGGGGCGCTTGCCCTGGGCAAAGCGGGCTTTATAGCGCCGGCTCACCCACATCAGGGGTGGCACGAACACTAGCGTGGGCCACAAAAAATTCCAGGGCCAGGGAATGAAGTGCAGGCTGGTGGCCGAAAACGCCGATACCGCCGCGATGTAGGCCCCCACGAAGCCCGACATGTGGTTGAGCAGCCACTGCCCCGCCGGCCACGGCCCGCGCCGCCGGAAGCCCACTAGCTGCCGCCCGGTCGTGAGCACCCCAATCGACCCAAACACGACCGACGGCACCACCCCGGCCACCACGCCATATGCCAGCGTGCCACTGAAAACCAGTAGCCCCGTGCCCACCAGCAGCCAATCGACCAAGGCCGGGCGGGCCCCGGCGTCACGGCCCACCGCCAAGTGCTTCTGGTAAAGCGAGCGGTAGCCAAACAGGGCAAGGTAGAGGCTGAAAACTCCCGTTAACAGCAAGAAAGTCAATCCTTTGAAGCTGGCGTTCAGCATAGCTGTGCTACCAGCCACCACCATGGCCCAAAAAAACACCAGTCCCCAGCGCCGGTGCGCCGGCCCACCCTTGCGCACGGCCAGCGCCACCGGGGCCACAAAAAACCCGATAAACCCCGCCGCAATGTGCAGGTAGCGGGTGTACTGAAGCACGGTAGTGAGCATGGCGTAGGCAAACCCCGGAAAGTCAGCGGAATTCGTGCGTCAAAGGTGCATGGCCGGGGGCCAGAACGCAACTCCTTGTCACTCAAGCATCACCATAAGGCACCGAGCCACCCTTTTCGCCAGCCGAAGCGTGGGTTGGCTAAAGCTTCACGCCTACCTTAAACTCGATAACGTCGGCCGTGGCGCGGTGCACTTTCAGGTCGATATCGGCAAAGAGCAGGTCGGTAAACTGGTATTTCAGCCCCACTCGCTCGTAGTACAACGGGTTAGATTTATAGGGGTTATACACGTAAAAGCCCAGGTGCGTAACCAGTGCCAGCCGCCCAAACAGCAGCTCGTGGCCCACAAAGGCGCTGGCTTTTTTGGTATCGGGCAGGTGGTCCTGGCTACGGGCAGTGTCGCGCAGCACGGCCAGCAGCGAGCGGTCATAAAAGCCTTCCACCCCCACCAGCAAATTGCTTTTACGATTGACGCGCCGGCCCGCAGCCAACGTAACCGAGTTGACAAGGTAGCGTTTGGTGTCGCCGCCAGTGCGCTGCTTATAGCCCAGGCTCGTGCTGATATTGAAGAAGTTATGCCCAATATCGGTGGGCTCCGGGGCTGGGCCGGCGGCTACCGGCACCACGCGCTGCTGGTAATAATTGAGCCCCAGCTGCAGCGTAGGCAGGTTGATGCCGAAGTTGGGCTTGGCCGTACCCCCGTTAGAGTAGTGGTTGAGGGCCAGCCCCATCAGCAGCCCCAGGTGCTCGCCGATGGCCACGTCGTACTCCAGCCGCAGTTGCAGCGTGGCATTGAGCGGCGAGCCGACAAACGTGTTTTTGCGGTTGGTATACAGGTCGTAATGCTCGGGAAAATACGCCAGCCCGGTACCCAGCCGAAAGCTCAAATCGTGGCGCGCCGTGCGGCTGATAGGTTTGCTCAGATACACCGACGCCGCGTAGCTGCGGCCTAGTATGGGGTTGTGGTAGTCGTAGTACACCAGGGCCAGGCCCACCTTGGGGTATTTGTACCAGTTATGCCAGGGCGCGGCCCCGGTAGTTTGGCGCTGCACGTTGAGCTCGAAGCCCGTGGGGTGCGAAGCTACCAAGTGGCTCACCGGGGCCGTGTGGTTGATAATAATACCTCCTTGGGCGTAAGCGCCAAAAATAAATGGCCCCGCCAACACATTTTTTTTGAGCGAGTCGGCCGGGGTTTGGGCCTGAGCTGGGGCGGGTAGCCCAACGCTTATCCAGCCCAACAGAGCGGTGCTAAGTAGATAATATTTAGCCCACTGCAACCGAAAGCCCACCGCTGGTATCACGTATCAAACAAACTAGCTTCAAAGCTACGCGCCACGCTAGCCCCACCCAAACAGCTTTAGAAAAGCCCCGAATTTTGTTCATACTGTAACCCCCGGCTACCCCCGGCAAGTATAAGGCGCATTCCTGGCCACCTCCCGTTAATTATTTTATCTCTAGCCGACCAGGGCTTAATTAATTTTTCAGTCATGAAAAAAGTACTTCTTTCTCTCGGTCTTCTCGCTGGCTTTGCCGGTGCGGCCAATGCCCAGAGCGGCGTAGTAAAATATGGTGTTAAGGGTGGTTTTAGCCTGAGCTCGTACACGGGCGGTGGCGATATCGGTAAGAACACGGGCTTCAAGCCCGGTTTCACGGCTGGTGCGCTTGTTAATTATGGCCTGTCGGATATGACCTCGCTGCAAATCGAGGCGCTTTACTCACAAAAAGGTGCTTTTGTAGAGAGCTACGATGCTACTATCAATGGTACTCGCTACAACGGCCAGTACCGTTCGACGCTTTCTTATATCGACGTGCCCGTACTATTTAAAGTGAACACGGGTGATGCGGGCAAAGGCCTGTTTTTTGAAGTAGGCCCGCAGGCTAGCTTCGCCGTGGGTCGCCGCGAATTCGTGCGCCCTTCCGGCGCTGGCGCTGGCAGCCCGGCCGAGCAAAACATCGGCGATGGCCGCGGCCGCGACCCGCTGGTGCCAGTAGGCATTGGCTACGTAGGCGGCATCGGTTACCAAATCACCAGTGGCTTGGGCTTGGGCCTGCGCTACACCGGCGACTTCTCCAATGTGTACAAGGACGGTTTTGGCTCGGGCAGTCTTAACCCTTCGTATGGCAACAACTTCCACAACGGCGTGTTCCAATTCCAGGTGCACTACCTGTTTGGTGGCAAGAGCTAGTTATCAGTTGATTAGCAAAAAAGGCCAGTTCCCTTATGGGAGCTGGCTTTTTTTGTACTATAACAATATTTTATTTATTATTTTTTTATTCGATTACTAGCAGTAGTTTTGTGGCTCATTTACTTTTTTTACGTTTTTTCAATATGAAAAAGACTTTACTAGCCTTGGTATTAGCAGTAGGCGTAACGGGTGCTGCCCAAGCTCAATCTGCAAGTTTTGGAGTTAAAGCCGGTGCTTCACTCACTAACTTCACTGGCAAAGGCACCGACGATGCCAAAAACAAATTCGGTTTCCACGGTGGGCTTGTTGCCAATTTCGCAGTAAACGACATCTTCTCGGTTCAGCCAGAGCTACTTTATTCGATGAAAGGCGCTAAAGCTGAGGAAACGCTTGGTGGCATTACGCTTACTAACAAAGTCACCTTGCATTACATAGATGTGCCAGTATTGGCTCATATTAATGCAGGCGGACTTTTTTTTGAAGCTGGCCCGCAAATTGGCTTTTTGGCATCGGCCAAAGGCATGCAGGAACTCAATGGCATGAGCGTAACGCAGGACATCAAAGACGAAATTAAGACGGTGGATTTCGGCTACGCCGCAGGCCTTGGTTACCAAATGAAAAATGGTCCCGGCATTGGGCTGCGCTACAATGGTGGCTTCAGTGACTTGAGCAAGGACAATAATAATAGCGATTACGCGGTGCGTAACAGCGCTTTTCAACTATACCTCACCTATATGTTTGGCGGCAAATAAACCAGCCTCTTCGCAGTTATAAGGCCGGCCCTCACACAGGGCCGGCCTTTTTTGTGTCTGCAAGGTCGGCTCGTAGCCGTAGCTTTGCCTTCCTAACCTATTTCCGCTACTTTTCTCCTTATGCAGAAGACCATTCTATTCCTCGCCCTCGGCCTTGGCCTCAGTACGGCTGCCCAAGCGCAGTACCGCGGCCGCGGCGGCAACGTATCGCTGGGCATTAAGGCGGGTGCTTCGCTCACCAGCTTTGTGGGGGCCGATACCAAGATTGGCAGCAACAGCGTGTATGACTACCGCTTCGGCTTCAATGCGGGCGTGTTTGCCAATATCGGTTTTGCCAAGCTGTTTGCGTTCCAGCCCGAACTGCTCTACTCGCAAAAGGGAGCCAAGCTTAACAACAACAGCGATATCGGTGTGCGCATGCACTACGTGGATGTGCCGCTGGCCTTTCACGTGAATACCGACGGCTTTTTCTTCGAGGCGGGCCCGCAGGTAGGTTTTCTGGTGGCTGCCAAGTCTGAGATTGGCAGCACCTCGATTGATGTAAAGAACAGCTACAAGTCGGTTGATTTTGGCTACCTGGCCGGCCTGGGCTACCAGCTCAAGCACGGCCTGGGCGTGGGCCTGCGCTACAACGGGGCCTTCACCAACTTCCCCAACTCAACCACCGTTGGCAACGTGACGGTGCAGCCGCGGCAGCGCAACAGCGCATTTCAGCTCTACGCCACGTATTCGTTTAATTAATTGATTATCAATTAATTAAAAAGCCCGCTCTCCAATGAGGAGAGCGGGCTTTTTTGTAGATTCAACCCACCGGGTTAGTTGGCGGCCGCGTACTCCTTGTAGAATTCGGGGATGGTTTCGATGCCCTTCAGGAAGTTGAATACCCCGAAGCTCTCGTTGGGTGAGTGAATGGCATCGCTATCGAGGCCGAAGCCGAGCAGCACCGAGTCGAGGCCCAGCTCGGTTTTGAACATGGCCACGATGGGGATGGAGCCGCCGCCGCGGGTGGGCACTGGCTTCTTACCAAACGTGGTTTCGAGGGCCCGGGCGGCGGCGCGGTAAGCGGCTGAATCGGTGGGAGTTACCACGGGCTCACCGCCGTGGTGGGGCGTTACCTTCACGGTGATGCCGGCGGGCGCAATGCGGGTGAAGTGCTCCTGAAACAGGGCCGTAATCTCGTCGCTGGTTTGGTGCGGCACGAGGCGCATCGATATTTTGGCGTAGGCCTTACTGGCAATTACCGTCTTGGCCCCTTCGCCGGTATAGCCGCCCCAAATGCCATTGACATCGAGCGTGGGCCGGATGCTGGTGCGCTCGGGCGTGGTGTAGCCGGCCTCGCCCGCGGTGGCGGGTAGGCCAATGCTCTGCTTGAACTCGGCTTCGGAGAACGGGGCCTGGGCCATTTCGGCGCGCTCGGCGGCGCTCAGCTCATCCACGTTATCGTAAAAAGTGGGGATGGTGATGCGGCGGTTTTCGTCGTGCAGGCTGCTAATCATGTCGCACAGCGCGTTGATGGGGTTCATCACCGCCCCGCCGTAGAGGCCAGAGTGCAGGTCGCGGTTGGGGCCGGTCACTTCCACCTCGTGGTAGCTGAGGCCGCGCAGGCCCACTTCGATGCTGGGCACGTCGTTGGCCAAAATGCCGGTATCAGAGATGAGGATAACGTCGGCTTGCAGCTTCTTCTTGTTCGCTTTCACGAAGATACCCAGGTTGTTAGACCCTACTTCTTCCTCGCCTTCAAACATGAATTTCAGGTTGCAGGGCGCACCGAGGCCGCCGTCGCGCAACATCATTTCCAGGGCCTTCACGTGCATATACACCTGGCCTTTATCGTCGCAGGCCCCGCGGGCGTATATTTTTTCGTCCTTGATAACGGGCTCGAAGGGCGGCGATGTCCACAGTTCGTAGGGGTCGGCGGGCTGCACGTCGTAGTGGCCATACACGAGCACGGTGGGCCGGTCGGGGCCCGCAAAATACTCGCCATACACGATGGGATTGCCAGCCGTGGGGCAGAGCTCAACATTTTGAGCACCAGCCTCTTCCAGCTTTATCTTTAGGAAATCGGCGGCTTTCAGCACATCGCCGTGAAACTTGGGGTCGGCCGATACCGAGGGAATGCGCAGCCAGTCAATAAGCTCTTCGAGGAAGCGGTTTTGGTGTTGGGTAAGGTAAGCGGGCGCGGGCATAGTGTGGAACTGGATAAATGGAAGGACAAAAGTAGGCCGCTGAAAATGGAGGACCGCAGGCCCGCGCCCCGGCGCGGCCGGGCCAGCGCCACCCATACCCAACCTGACTTGCCCGACCGCGCCGGGGCGCGGGCCTACGATTGCTACACTAACCCACGCCCAGCGCCCGGGCCATGCCGGGCAGCGTTTTGTGGCGCTCCTTGCCCAGCGCCGCAGCCGGCGCGGGCACCCAGTGGTGGCGGCCGCCGGCCTTTTCGTCGTTGAACTCGGTAGGGGTGTTGCCGGCGGCGGTGCGCTCCTTCCAGGTCAGGTGCTGTGTACCATCGTCGTGGCGCTCCATCGTAATGCACTCATCCACCGGGCACACCAAGGAGCAGAGGTTGCAGCCCACGCAGTTTTCTTCGATGATGGCGGGCGTGCGGGTGCCGGCTTGCAGCCGGATGGCCTGGTGCGCGCCGTCTTCGCAGGCCGTGTAGCAGAGCTGGCAGCCAATGCATTTTTCTTCGTGAATATGGGCCTTCACCTGGTACTTCATGTTGAGTTCTTCCCAGGGCCGCACGTTGGGCAGAGCCTTGCCCGCGAAATCGTAGATGGTAGCGAAATTTTTGTCCACCATGTATTGCTCCAGGCCGCTTACCAGTTCGCGAATGATGCCAAAGCCGAAGTGCATGGCCGCCGTGCATATCTGCACCGAGCTGGCCCCCAGCAAGATATGCTCCACGGCATCGCGCCAGTTCTCGATGCCGCCGATGCCCGAGATGGGCAGGCGCACCTCGGGGTGCTGGGCGCAGTTCTTGAGCATGTTGAGGGCAATGGGCTTCACGGCCGGGCCGCAGTAGCCGCCGTTGGTGCCCTGGCCATCTACAATGGGATAGGGCGCGAAGCGGTCTACGTCAACGCCCACTATGCTTTGAATGGTGTTTATCAGCGAGATAGCGTCAACCCCGCCGCGCCGGGCAGCCATTGCCGGCTCCGTAATATCGGAGATGTTGGGCGTGAGCTTCACGATGACGGGCTTTTGGGCCACTTCCATCACCCACTCCACTATCATTTGCAGGATTTTGGGCTCCTGCCCCACCGCCGAGCCCATGCCGCGCTCGCACATGCCGTGCGGGCAGCCAAAGTTGAGCTCGAAGCCATCGGCCCCGGCGTCCTGGCTCTGGCGCACAATGTCGTGCCACTCCTGCCGGCTCTGCACCATGAGCGAGGCAATGACGGCGTGCTGGAGAAAGCGCTTTTTGACTTCGGAAATTTCGCGCAGGTTATCGGCCAACGGGCGGTCCGAAATCAGCTCGATGTTGTTGAAGCCCACCAGCCGCTTATCGCGGTAATTAACGCCCCCGTAGCGGCTCGACACATTGATGACGGGCACGCCCAGCGTTTTCCACACTGCGCCGCCCCAGCCCGCGTCGAAGGCTTTCATCACCTGGTAGCCCGAGTTGGTAGGCGGGGCCTAGGCCAGCCAAAAGGGGTTGGGCGAAGTTTATGGAGAGGTCGGGCATGTTTTCAATTATCAATGAGCAGGGAGCAATTATCAATTTGCCAATTACGTCCCCACTCTATTTAGTCATGCTGAACGCAGTGAGGCATCTCGCGTGAATCGTTGAACAATGCGAACGAGGTGCTTCACTGCGTTTCAGCATGGCGTTCTTTTTAAATTGTATCGTTTAACTACTTGCTCAAAAACGCGTGAATGCCGCGCGCCGCCACCTTGGCTTCGGCCGCGGCATTCACCACTTCGGCACCGCCGTTGCGCGCATCGCCGGAGGCAAAGTACCGGGGGTTAGTTGTTTGACCCACTGCATCGGCCACGATGCGGCCCCGGCCATCCAGCTCCAAGCCCGGAATGTGGTGCAGAAAGTGGGTTTGCTTCGCCTGGCCGGTGGCCTTAATCACCATGTCGCAGGGCTGCGTGAACTCTGTGCCGGGCACGTCCTGCACGCGGCCGTCCACCACGGCCGTGCAGATGAATCGCACGCCCGTTACGTAACTATCACCCAGTATTTCGAGCGGGGCCACGTTGAATAAGCCCTTCACACCCACCCCCTTTAGCCAGGTCGTATTCAAACTCGTAGGCCCCCATTTCCTCCTTGCCGCGCCGGTAGGCCAGCAGCACGGTTTCGGCCCCCAGCCGCGCCGCTTCGGAAGCGGCGTCCATGGCTGTGTTGCCGCCACCCAGCACGATTACCGTGCGGCCAACTGCCTGCCCGGCCTGCCGCTGGCGCAGCTCCTCAATAAACTCCACCGCGCCCACGCAGTTGTTTTTGTCCTCGCCAGGCAGGCCCAGCAGGGTGGTTTTACCCAGGCCAATACCCAGGAAAATAGCGTCGTATTCGGCTTCGAGCGCGGCCAGGTCGGCGCGGCCAGTAATGGGCGCGTGGTAGCGCACCTCGTAGCCAAATTGGCCCTGCAAATAGGCCATTTCGGCCAGGGCTTCTTCGTTGGTTATTTTGTAAGGAGCTACACCATAAAGCGTTAGGCCCGAAGGCTGGGCCCTAGCCTCAAAC
This sequence comes from Hymenobacter arcticus, assembly GCF_054779975.1. NCBI lineage: Bacteria > Pseudomonadati > Bacteroidota > Cytophagia > Cytophagales > Hymenobacteraceae > Hymenobacter > Hymenobacter arcticus. The sequence continues at coordinate 289,199 of NZ_BAAGXF010000005.1, read as the reverse complement.
ACGGTTACCTCGTAGCCAAGCAACCGCAGCTCGCAGGCCGCCGAAATGCCGGCCGGCCCCGCGCCTATCACGGCCACGCGCTTGCCGGTGGCCGGGCCGGGGGCAAAGAGCTTTTTATTGTCCGCAATAGCCTGGGTGGTGGCGTAGCTTTGCAAGCGGCCAATTTCTATCGGCTTCACTTCCTGCAAGTTATACACACACGCACCCTCACATAGCACCTCCGTAGGGCACACCTTGCCGCAGGCGTTGCCGAAGTAATTGGCCTCGTAAATGGTACGCGCCGACCCGGTGACGTTACCCGAATTTATCTGACGGATGAATTGCGGAATATCAATGCCCGACGGACATGCCTGAATGCACGGCGCATCGAAGCAAAACAGGCAGCGCGCGCTTTCGTACAGCACCTCGTTGCGACTCATGGTGGGCTTGAGCTGCGCGAAGTTTTCCGCGAATTCCTGGGCGGTGGTAGGAGTAGCGAATTCGGCCATTTTCAGAAGGCTTTAAAATAAAAGCGTTTGTCATTGCGAGCACAGCGAAGCAATCGCACTAGGCACGACACCCAAACGATTCCGTTCTGGTGCGATTGCTTCGCTGTACTCGCAATGACAGATGGTATTTAATAACTAACCAGCTGGTTTACAGCTCTACCAACTTCTCGTAAGTCTCGGGGCGACGGTCGCGGAAGAACTGCCAGGTGGAGCGCACCTCGTCAATTAGGTCGAGGTCGAACTCGGCAATGAGCAACTCATCCTGGTCTTCGCTGGCCTGGGCGATAGTCTGCCCGCGCGGGTCCACAAAATAGGACGTGCCGTAGAAGCGGCCCAGGTTCCAGGGCTTCTCCTCCCCCACCCGGTTGATGCAGCCCATGAAGTAGCCGTTGGCCGCCGCGTGGGCGGGCTGCTCCAGCTTCCAGAGGTATTGCGAGAGGCCGGCCACCGTGGCCGAGGGGTTGTACACGATTTCGGCCCCGTTGAGGCCCAGCACCCGCGCCCCGTCGGGAAAATGCCGGTCGTAGCAGATGTACACGCCCACCTTGGCGTACATGGTCTGGAACACCGGGTAGCCCAGGTTACCAGGTTTGAAGAAGAACTTCTCCCAAAAGCCATTGGTGTGCGGAATATGGTTTTTGCGGTACTTGCCGAGGTAGGTGCCGTCGGCGTCAATCACGGCCGCCGTGTTGTAGAGCACGCCCGCCGACTCGCGCTCGTACACGGGTACAATCATCACCATCTGGTACTTCTTGGCGTATTCGGCCATGCGCTCGGTGGTAGGGCCGGGCACGGCTTCGGCTGAGGCGTACCACTTGCTGTCCTGACCTGGGCAGAAATAGGGCGTATTGAAAATCTCCTGCAAGTAGAGAATCTGCACGCCCTGGCGGCCGGCCTCCTCAATCAGCGGAATATGCTTCTGCACCATCGCTTCCTTGATTTCCTCCATCGAGCCTTCGCCCTCAGTCATCGGCAGGCTCATCTGGATGAGGCCGGATTTAATGATTCGTGCCATGCGGGTTAGGTGCTGATTAAGTGGTGGTTAATACTGCTTTGTATTATCGTCTGTCATTGCGAGCCTGCGAAGCAATCGCACTAAAACGACACCCAAACAACTCGTTCTGGTGCGATTGCTTCGCAGGCTCGCAATGACGAATGGCTTTAACTAATGGGTTAAAATGCCGTTTTGCCGCGCTTAATAAACTGCCCATAACCGCGCCCCACCTTGGCTTCGCCCGCGGCGATGGCAACCTGGCCGCGCAGGAGCACGGTGTCGATTTTGCCGGTCACTTCCCAGCCCTCGTAGCCCGAGTAGTCGCAGTTCATGTGGTGGGTGGCGGCCGAAATAACATGCTTTTTAGCGGGGTCGAAGACAACTAAGTCGGCATCGGCCCCAATGCTGATGGTGCCTTTGCGCGGAAACATCCCGAAGATTTTGGCGGCGTTGGTCGAGGTTACTTCCACGAATTTTTGTGGGGTGATGCGGCCTTTCACCACGCCTTCCGAAAACAGCAGCTCCATACGGTGCTCCACGGCAGGGTGGCCGTTGGGTATTTTGGAGAAGTCGTCCTTACCCAGCAATTTCTACTCCCACATAAACGGACAATGGTCAGTACCAACCACTTGCACAAGGCCCTGGCTGAGGCCAGCCCACAGCGTAGCCTGGTCTTTCTTCTCGCGTAGCGGCGGCGACATCACCCATTTAGCCCCCTCGGCTTCGTTTTCATAAAGCGAGGCATCGAGCAGCAGGTATTGAATGCAGGTTTCGACGAGCACGCGCTGATTGCGCTCGGTGGCGCGGCGCACCTAGTTGAGCGCGCCCTGGCAGGTGAGATGCACGATGTAGGCGCTCACGCCGGTGTAGTTGGCGATGTCGGCGAAACGGCCCGAGGCTTCGGTTTCCGTCACTTCGGGCTGCGAGAGGTAGTGGTAGCGCGGCGTGAGTTGGCCGGCGGCCCGGTGCTGGGCGCTGAGCGTGTCAATCATATCGCCGTTGGTGGCGTGGGCCGTTACGAGGCCGCCGTGCTTTTTGACTTCCTGCATGAGGCCTACCAGTTGCGCATCGTCAATCATGAGCGCGCCTTTGTAGGCCATGAATGTCTTGAAAGACGTGATGCCTTCGGCAATCATATCCTTGATTTCCAGCTGGGTATTCACGTTGAAATCCGTGACGGCCATGTGGAAGGAGTAGTCGCCCACGGCGTTGCCGGTGGCGCGGCCCTGCCACTCTTCCAGCGCGGCGCGCAGCGAGCTACCTTGCTTTTGGAGGATGAAGTCGATGACCGTGGTGGTGCCGCCGTGCAGGGCGGCGCGGGTGCCGGTTTCGTAGGTATCGCTGCTGAAGGTGCCCATAAAGGGCATTTCGAGGTGCACGTGCGGGTCGATGCCGCCGGGCATTACCAGCTTGCCGGTGCAGTCGATAACCTCCACACCCTCAGGCGTAGGCAAGTCGCGGCCGAGGGCGGCGACTTGCCTACGCCCACCACCAGAATATCGCAAATACTGTCCGAGTCGGCCGTGATAACGCGGCCGTTTTTTAGCAGGATAGGCATGAAAATTCGTTGTTTGTAGCGTGGACTCTGCGAGTCCGCGCGTAAGCCGTTACAAACTGCGCAACGCACGGACTCGCAGAGTCCACGCTACCTCCTAGTGCGTGTGCGCGTCCGCGATTTTCAGCGCCTCCGCAATGATGGCCAGCCCTTCATCCAGCTCCGCTTTGTTGATATTGAGCGGCGGGGCGATGAAGATGTAATTCCAGCGCACGAAGGTGTACATGCCTAATTCCTTGATTTTGGCGGCCACCTCGTTCATGATGGCCATCTGGTCGGGGGCGGCGTTCCAGGGGGCCATGGGCTCCTTAGTTTCGCGGTTTTTCACCAGCTCCAGGCAGCCGAAGAGGCCGGTGTTGCGCCAGTCGCCGATGCTGGGGTGCTGCTTGATTAGCTCGGCTACGCGCTCGTCGAGGTACTGGCCCATCTCGACGGTATTTTGCAACAGGTTGTCTTCCACGTAGATATCGAGCACGGCCACCGCGGCGGCGCACGATACGGGGTGGGCTGAATACGTGAGGCCCAGCGGCAACGGCTTATTATCGAACGACTTGGCAATGGCTTCATCAACCATTACCGCGCCTAGCGGCAGGTAGCCGGCCGTGATGCCCTTGGCCATGCACATGATATCAACCTTCACGCCGTGGTGGTCGGAGCCAAACCACTTGCCAGTGCGCCCAAAGCCCGACATCACCTCATCGGCCACGAGCAGGATGCCGTGCTTGTCGCAGATTTCGCGCACCCGCGCCCAGTAGCCGGGTGGGTACTTGATGCAGCCGCTGGTGCCCGACTCGCCTTCCAGAAAAATGGCGGCCACGCTGCCGGGGTTTTCGTAGCCGATGATGCGCTCCAGGGCATCGGCGGCGCGCTGGGCGCACTCCTCGGGGGTGGCGCTGTGCCAGGGACAGCGGTAGGCGTAGGGGTTTTCGACGTGCACCGTGCCGGGCATAGACTGGCTATCGACGGCAAACTTGCGGGGGTCGCCGCCCACGCTCATGGCCCCGTAGCTGGCCCCGTGAAACGATAGGTACAGCGATACAATCTTGTGGCGGCCCGTGTAAATCCGCGCCAGCTTGATGGCGTTTTCGATGGACTCGGCCCCGCCCAGCGTGAAAAATGCCTTCGTGAGGTTGGCCGGCGTTATCTCAGCCAGGCGCTTGCCGAGGTCACCGCGGGCCTTGGTTATCATGCCGGGGTACACGTAGCTCACCTCCCGCATTTGGGCGGCCACGGCTTCGGTCACGCGCCGGTCGCCGTGGCCGATGTTCACGTTCATGAGCTGCGACGAGAAATCGATATACTGCTTGCCGTCACGGTCGTAGAGGTACACGCCCGCCGCCCGCTCGGCGCTGATGGGGTTGAGGCCCACCTGCTTCGACCACGAAAACAGCGTGTAGTCGAGGTTGTCGTGCAGAATTTGCTGCTGGTCGAGGTCGAGGGTTGACTGCATTTTTATTTAGCTGTTAGCTATTAGCTGCTAGCTGTTAGCTTTTTTGATGGCAGAACATTAAAACAGCGGGAAGCTAACAGCTAGCAGCTAACAGCTAACAGCTATTAGCTTAGAATTTAACTCATCCAGTTCACCCGCGACTCGGGGTTCCACTTGGTCGTGGTTTTCTTGAGTTGGGTCCAGAATTCAATGGAACTCTTCCCGGTGATGTCGCAGGCGCCGAATTTCGACTCGTTCCAGCCGCCGAACGAGAAGGGCTCGCGGGGCACGGGCACGCCGATGTTCACGCCAATCATGCCGGCGCTGGCGTGGTCCATCACGTAGCGGGCATTGCTGCCGCTTTGGGTGAAGACGGCGGCCGCATTACCATAAGGATTAGCGTTTTCGATGGCCAGGGCCTCGCCCAGCGTCTTGGTGCGCATAATGGCGAGTACCGGGCCGAACACTTCTTCCTGCGCAATGCGCATGTCGGGCGTCACGTAGTCAATCACCGTGGCCCCCACGTAGTAGCCGCCTTCCTGGCCGGGCACCACGGCGTGGCGGCCGTCGAGCAGGACTTTAGCGCCGGCCGCTTCGGCCTCGGCAATGTGTTGCTCGATACGCTCCTTGGCTTCCTTGCTGATGACGGAGCCGAGGTTTTGGCCAGCCACAATCTTCTTGGCCTCTTCCACGATTTTGGCCACGATGCCATCCACCGCCCCCACGCCGACCATGGTGGAACCGGCCATGCAGCGCTGGCCCGCGCAGCCCGACATACTGGCGGCCACGTTGGAGGCCGTCATGTCGGGGTGGGCGTCGGGCAATACGATGAGGTGGTTTTTGGCCCCGCCCAGCGCCACGCAGCGCTTGAGGTTGCTGGTAGCTCGAATGTAGACGACCTTGGCAATGGCCGTGGAGCCTACAAATGACACCGCCTTGATATCGGGGTGGTCACAAATAGCCTCCACAATAGTTTTGTCACCGTTCACCACGTTGAGCACGCCATCGGGCAGGCCGGCTTCTTTCAATAGCTCGGCAATTTTGACCGCGCTGAGCGGCACTTTCTCCGAAGGCTTCAGAATGAGGCAGTTGCCGAGCACCAGCGCATTCGGGATGGTCCAGTGCGGCACCATGTTGGGGAAGTTGAACGGCGCGATGCTGGCCACCACACCCAGCGGCTTGCGCTCGGCGCGGGCCTCCACGCCCTTGCTCACTTCCAGAAATTCGCCCTGGATAAGCTGCGGCAAGGAACAAGCAAACTCGGTCAGCTCCACGGCCTTCTCCACCTCGGCGCGGGCCTCGTCGAAGGTTTTGCCGTTTTCTTCGCGCACCAGGTCGGCGAGCGCTTTCATGTCGCGCTCCAGTAGGGTTTTGTAGCGGTAAAATATCTGGACCCGCTCCTTTATCGGCGTGGCCGACCAGGCCGTGAAAGCGGCCAACGCGGCTTTCACGGCGGTATCGAGGTCGGCGGCGCTGCTCAGAGGCATGGCTGAAATCACACTCCCGCTCAACGGGCTGAATACGTCGAGTAGCGCGGCGGCGGGCATGCCGATGGATTGGCCCGCGACGTAGTTGCGGATGGCGGGATACTTCAGCGCTTGCGTCTCCATCAAATTACCAGTAGGTTTAGGGGGCGCAAGCTAGCGGTTTTTCCGGAAATTCAAATTGAAGGACTACTTTTTTTAGATGAATTTCAGTAAAACCTCCTTCCAGCTTCGATATTAGCAGTTTAACGGTATCCTACGCTGGCGCTAACTGCATGTATTCGGCGCGCAGCAGTCGGTACTGCCACAGGTCGTGGTAGTGGCCATCGCGCTTGGTGTGCTGGGCCAACTCGCCTTCCTTCACCATCCCGTTTTTGAGCATAACCCGGCCCGAAGCAGGGTTGCTAGTAATGTGCGTAGCGAAGATTTTATTCAGCTTCAATTCGTCAAAGCCAAAGCGCAGCAGGGCCCCCAGCGCCTCACTGGCCAGGCCCTGTCCCCAGTAGTCCTGCCCCAGCCAGTAGCCGGCCTCGGCGCGGTCGAGGCGCGGGTCGGGCGTGAGGCCGATTCCGCCCACCAGTTCGCCCGTGACCTTTAGCTCAAGGGCGAAGGCGTAGCCGGTTTGCTGCTGGTAGTTTTCCTGGGTGATTTGGACCCAGCGCCGGGCATCGCTTTCGTGGTAGGGATGCGGAATATTGAGCGTGTTTTTGGCCACTTCATAGTTGCCGGCCAGGGATACCAGGCGGGGCACGTCGGCCAGCGCAAAGGCGGGTAGTACCAAGCGCGGGGTGGCAAGCAGTGGGAAGTGGTCGCTCATTCTGAATGCATTATTTTTTTATAAGTACTTTACCATCAATAACTTATATAAATCATAAACTACCGCTTGCCCCACAGCGGCACGCGGCTCTCGGTGCCGGTCCGTAGCCGGCCGATGTTGGCCCGGTGGGTATAGATGAGCATGGCCGCCAGCAAAAAGCCAAACCAGATTTGCAGGGAGCTGGCGGGGTGGAAAGCGGGCAGCAGCTGCAAAAAGGCGAAGACTACGCCAGCGCTCATACTGCTCAGCGACACGTAGCGCGTGGTGCCCAGCACCACCAAGAACACCAGCAGCGCCACGCCCACGGTAGCCGGCGCAATGGCCAGCATCATGCCCAGGATAGTTGCTACGCCCTTGCCGCCCCGAAACTGGGCCAGTACCGGGTAAATATGGCCCACCACCGCCAGCACGCCACACGCCAGCCGGAAATAGAATAGGTTTTCGGGGGCAATAACGCCCTGGCTTAGCAGAAAATTGGGCAGAAACCAGGCGGCCGCAAAGCCCTTAAACGCATCAACCAGCAGCACAAACGTGCCGGCTTTCTTGCCAAGTACTCGAAAGGTGTTGGTGGCACCCGCGTTGCCGGAGCCATGCTCCCGAATATCAGCGAGGTTGAAAAAGGCGCGCCCCACCCATAAAGCCGTGGGAATAGAACCGAGCAAATAAGCGGCAAGCAGCGCCAGAATAATAAGTAGCATGGCGCAAAAGTAAGATGCCCCGGAGGTAGGCTCCGGGGCATCTGGTTAGGACTCGCCGAAGGGGTCGTCTTCGGCATTTTTCTTCTTCTTTTTCTTGGACTTTTTATCCGGCTCAGCCCCAGGCTCGGCGTTGGGGTCGGGGTCGGCTGGCGTTGCTTTTGCTGGCTTGGCGGGCTCCGCGGCTGGTGGGGTTACGGGTTCCGGCGCTGGGGCGGGCGTTACGACTGGCTCGGGAGCCGGGGCAGTTGGCGTAGGGGCGGGCGCTGTTACTGGTTCGGGAGCCAGCACGGCGGGCGCTTGCGGTGCAGTTGCCGAGTCGGCGGCAGGTTTGGGCGCGGCAACTGGTGCTGGGCTAACTGCTGGCGCAGCCACGGCTGGCTGGCTGACCGCAGGAGCAACCAAGGGAGCCGCCGGAGTTGGCACCATTGGTTTAGGAGCTACGGGAGGCGCTATCTCGCTGTCAGCGAAGGGGTCATTGTCCTTGGCCTTTTTCTTCTTTTTGGTGGGCTCGGGGGCCGGCTCAGCGCTGGGGTCGGGCACGGGGGCGTCCGCTTCTTTGGCTTTTTTCTTCGACTTTTTATCGGGTTCAGGGGCCGGCTCGGCGCTCGGGTCAGGCGCGGGAGCATCGGCTTTTTTATTCGATTTTTTGGCAGGCTCAGGGGCAGCAGCAGGTTCGATAACACCGTCACCAAACGGGTCATTAGCCTTCACTTTCTTCTTCGACTTCTTGTCGGGTTCGGGCGCGGGCTCGGTGGCCGAATCTATTACACCGTCGCCGAAGGGGTCATTGACTTTCGCCTTTTTCTTCTTCTTGGAAGCCGGCTCCTCGGTGGGGGCCGTCGTGATTTCGCCATCGCCCATGGGGTCGTTGGCCTTCGCTTTCTTCTTCTTCGATTTCTTGCCCGACTCAGCGCCGAAGCCATCGAAATCGCCCGTAGAAGCCGGCGCGGCGGGCCGTGGGGCCAGCCGGCCCGACTTACCCAGGTAGTCGCGCTCGAAGTGCGCCCGGAACCGGTCCACGTCCTCAAACTCGCCCAAGAAGGTACCGTAGTCGGGCGTGGTTTCGATGCTACCCTTCTGCTTGGCCGCAATCAGGCCATCGAATTCTTCGCTTGACGACTTAACCAGCAGCACATTATTGGCGTAGCGTAAGTGGTACCAAGTCTGGGGCTCGGCTTCGAGGTAGACCTCCACAATGTCGGTCGCGTTGTCGTGCTTGATTTCGACGTAGCCATCAACCAGCGCGTTGAGGCCCTGCTTGCCCACACCTGACAGGCCAATTTTGCCCACTGAATACCAGGCCTTTTGCTTGGCATTCCAACGCAGGTTTACTTTGCTTAACGTAATGGTGTGCTGCAACTTAGGCGAAATGGAGGCCAGCGTGGGGGCTGCCGCGCCGGGGCGGCGGTTGTTGAAAGCCTCCACGCCTTTATCGCCGGCAAACTGCGCAATATTGTACAGCTCATCGGTAGAACCGTCGAGGGCTTCGGAGGCGTTTTTGGTTACTTTGGCCAAGGTAGCGGCCATTTGCTCCACGGCCTTGGCGGGCATCACGGCGTCGATGCCCAGCAGGGCGCGCACCCGGTAGGTGGCGCTGTCGGGGTTGGCCTGGCCCACGCCGCTGGCGGCGATGCCGTAGTTCTTGTTGCTATTAATAAAGCTCATCGGCCCGCGGAACGACAGCTGGCTGGTCGAGTCGCGCATACTTAGCACGGTACCCTGGTAACGGGTGCCGTCGGTGGGGTCGTGGTCGGAGATGGTATAGTCGCCGCGCTTGGCATCATAGTGCAGCATACCAGCCACTTCCAGCAGCGGAATATCGCCGGCGGTGCCCTTGGGGGCGGCGTAGAGCGGGTAGATGCGGTTGTCGGTGTCCGACACAAACAGGCCGGTGGTGAGTTCGGTACCGTCTTCCGATTTTAGCTTGCGCAGGTCGAGGTCGAGGTTGCGGGGGTCGATACTATCCTTCACCGCAAACCACTCGGCGGTGGCCGCGTCGCGCGTTTTGCCAAATTGCAGCTGCACCTGGCCATCGAAGAGCAGGCCGCGCCGCTGCGAGTTCAGGCTGATACCGCCCCGGAAGCCAATGCGGGGTGCCAGCTGAAACTTCTGGTTGGTTTCCACGTTGGCCGTGGCCGTGGTGGCCAGGGTAGGCGCCGCAGCAGTGGCATCCACGGCCGGCTTGCGGCGCAGGCCAAAGCGCTTGCGCCCCGTGTTGGAGGCCAGCAGCCCGGCCGAGTCAGACTTAAAATCGACGAACTTGAGGGCCACCGAATCGCCGGTGGAAGTGCGCGACATGTACTGCGCATCGCCGGTAAAGGCATCGCGGCCCGTAATGCGAATGTTGCCGCCCACCAGCTTGTGAAACCGACCAGCCGAGTCGAGCAGCACTTTGGCGTTGCGCAGCACCTGCATTTTGCCACCACCCGCCACCACCACGCGCCCCGAATCAGGAATAATCCAGGCATCGGCAGCAGCTACGTAGGGCACGCCCTTGGCTTGCAGCTGGTACTTGGTGAGGTCGTAGCTGGCCGTGGCCGCCCGGAATTTCAGCCCGTGCTGCTCGGGCACCGTGGAGGTGAAGTACGAGCGGGCCGAGTCGGCCCCAGTGGCGCGCAGCAGCACGCGCTTTTTCTTAAAGTCCCAGCGCCCACCGCTGAGCGAGGTGCGGAAGTCGGTGTAGGGCAGGTCGATGGTGGCCTTACTACCCTCCTGCCGCTGGAAGTCAGCAAAGCCGTTCTTGAGGTCATAAGTAAAATTGACTTCGTCGGCCGTGAGGGCGGGCTTACCGGCCTGGGCCGACTTCACGCTCAGCAGTGCTTTTTCACCCGAGTACGAGTCGTTTTTGAACACCAGGTTTTCGGAGCGCACGTAGCTCTGCGGGCCGTCGAGGCGGCCAGCGCCCCCCACGGTTTTGGGCGTGAGCAGCAGCGAACCCTTAAACGTGTGGTCGGCATACAACTTGGCCGAAGCCCCGCTCGGCGGCGTGCGCAGGTAGAGCGAGTCGGAGCGCGCGCCCCAGTTGATGAGGTAGCCGGGAGGTAGCACCACCTTGGGCGTAGTTACGCCGGCCGCGATGGCCCCGGTTTTGCCCTCCCCAGTGAGCGAGTCGCCGTACATCACGAAGCGGTCGCTCTGCATAGTAGCCCCGAGGTAGGTGACCGTGCCGTTCGACTGCAAACCCTGGGTGTTGAGCTTCACCTTGGCCCCGCCCGACAGCCGGCCCTTGCCCCCGTATAGGGGGTAGCCAGCGGCCGGTACGGTGTGCACAAAGCCCATCGAGCCATCGTCTTGCGTGGTGAGGGCCGTTTTGATGGGCGGCAGCGCCTTGCTGTGAAACACGCCCACGAAGTTGCCGCGCGCCTTACCGGTGCCCATCGAGTCGAAGCTGAACGGCGGCACGTCGAAGTAAGTAGTGGTATCGTAGGCCCCGCCCAGTACGTCGGCCTTGTTGAAGTACACGTAGGCTCCCGAGGTCGAGTTGAACGACGGATACTTGGGCATTTTCTTACGGCCCGAACGGTTAGTGGGGTCGTTGAGGTACAGCCGGCCGCTCTGGTACTTGCCCTTATTGGTAAGCACAAAATCGGAAGTCGGCGTTTCTTCAGCGGCAATATTTTTACTAGTCGCCTTCTTGCGCTTGTTGCGGATAGTTAGCGAGTCGATGCGGGGCATATCGATGTAATACCCATCATAGTCGAACAGGAAATCGTGGCCTTTAAACCCGTAGGCGGAGGTTTTGATGCGTCCGCCAAACTTGAGGTTACGGTTGCGTTCTAGGCGCACCAGGTTGCTGTCGGGCTGCACCGACACGGCTGCCGAGTCATCAGAAAAGCTGAATTCCTTCACGCCCCGCACCAGCAGCTGATTGGTGGTGAGGTTGAGCGTAGCGCTGCGCCCCGAGCCGCTCAGCGACTTGATATCGATGTGGTCGAAGTCCTTTTTGTCGCGGGCCGCGCCCACGTAGTGGCGGGCTTTGTTTAGCAGTACCACCTCGCCGGTTTGGGCCCGGATATCGACGTAGCCATCGCGGGCCAGCCCGCTGATAGCCGAGCGCAGGTTGGCTTCGTTAGTATTGGTAGCCACCGCCACGTCGTGCACGTTGAGCACGCTGCCGTGGCCGTGGGTGATGCTGTAGCCCAGCAGCATTTGCAGCGGGTGCAAGTGGTTGATGCTCTTGAGCTGCTGGTAGCGGGTGTTGGAAAAGAAGTTCTTACTCTCAAAATCGGCCGAAACCTGAGTGGGTGCCGTGATGATAGCAAAGTCCATCTTGGGCTCGCGCAGGTTCCAAGTCAGCATCTGCGCCCGGATATCTACCTGGTGGTAGGAGTCGGAGTACGGCGCGTTGCGATACATCCCCTTGTCGTACAGCAACTTAAGCTGCTCCTTGCTTTTCAGGTACTTCAATTCCACGCCGGGGTGCGTGATGGAGTCGCCGGTGCTGCCGTACAGCGCCACCGCCGCCCCGGTAGCCGTAATCACCGAGTCGCCGAGCGTAAAATTGCGTGAAGCCGACCGGAAGCGCAGCTTATTATCTTGGTTAACAGTAAGATGCGAGAGTGAACCATCGAGCGCCGCCGACAGCACCGTGCTGCCCGCCAGCGACAGCCCGCCCACGTACTTAATACCGGGGCCCACATCCTTGATTTTCACATCGTTAGTCAGTGAAATAAAGCGCGGGTAGCTGCCCTCGGTAGCGCCCGCCTTGCGGCGCACGCTCTTGTAGCTGAGCGCGCCCTTCACCGGGGCTTCGAGCAAGAAGGGGTAGGTAAGCGTCACGGGCTGAGCCGTGAACTCGGGCTTGCTCAAATCGAAGTCGAAGCCTGCCAGGTCGGCCGTTACGGGGTTACCCTTGATGGTCCAGGCCACCTGCCCGCCGGTGCCCACAAAGTGCGTGCTGCCCGGCGCGGCCACCCCGCTAACCTTGTGAATCACAATAGAATCGCCGGCCGTGCGCACTACCAGGTCAGCATCCTTCAGCTCGATTACTGGGCCGCTCACCGCGGGCGGGTAATACGCGTCGTAGGCCGCGCTGGGCGACGGCACGAAGGGCTGGTTGGCCTGCTCAAAGTCGGCGGCGCTAGGCGCGGGCACGGCGGGCTGGGTGGCTACGGGCTTGGCCGTTGCTTTGGCCGGGGCCTTGGCGGTGGCTTTCGCGGGCGCTTTTTTCTTGGGGGCGGGGGTGCCCCAGCCATCGTCGGCCACGGGTGCCCCCCAGCCATCGTTGGCCGCTTTCTTCTTGGGCGTGCTGCCAATGGGCGGGCCCCAGCCGTCGTTGTTGCTGCTGGCTTTGCTGCCGCCGCTCCACATGTCGGCAGTGTCCCAGCCATCGCTGGCGCGCTTTTTCTTGGCTACAGGTTTGGGTTTCGGCTTAGGTTTGGCCGCGGCCACGGCCGGCTTGGCAGCCGGCAAGGCGGCGGGCTTAGGCACCGCCGGGGCATCAAACGTCGCGTTGGGGTCGGGCACGGCGGCGGTTTTGTAGGCGAAGGATAAGCTGCCGCCCGTGGCCCGCAGCGCGTTGAAGCCCGAGCGGTAGAGGTAACCACCATTGAGCACGCGGGCCGTGGTAAGCAGGTATTTCTCCGTATCAGCCAGCGGGTCCTTGTCCACCGACTGCCCCAGGGCATCGAGGTATTGGTCCACCTGCCCATCGGTGAGGCCGGCTTTGGTTTTGCCGCTCACCAGCGCGCTATAAAAGGCCGTGAGGTGCGGCAGCGGCCGCATCTTCTTATCCAGTATCTTCTGCGACAGCACCGCAATGGCCGCTTGCTGGCTGGCTGTGAGCTGGTTGCTACCCCACAACTGGCGCAGTTGGTCGCCCAGCGCCTGCGCACCCGCGTTGTTGCTGGCCAGCATCATCGTGCGCACATCGATGATAAACTGCGCTGGGTCGGGCGAGAGGTGGCCTGTGTAGCGCTGCACGCTCACCTGGCCGGGTCGCGCTTCGCCCGCCACGCGCCCGGCGGGCGGCGGCGTGGGCACAGCGGCCGGCTTAGCCGCCGGGGCCGCAGCGGGCTTGGTAGTCTGGGCCCCGGCGGGCAGCAACGGCAGGGTAATGCAGAAAAAGGCGGCGAGCAGTCGCTTCATAAGGTCGGGCAAGGGCCGCGGGGCGGCAGGTCGTCTCCGGGCAAAGCCGGCAAGCTTACAGTTTGGTGAAAATGGCCGAAACCCAGCTCCGCAGCGTGCGGTGGCGCTCGTAGCGCAGCCCGTGCTTGGTGGCTTCGGCCGTTATCTTGGCGAGGTCTTCCTCGTAAAACCCACTGAATAAAATTGGTTTCCCGGGGGGCAGCAGGCGGGCGTACTCGTGCATGTCTTCCAGCAGCACGTTGCGGTTGATGTTGGCCAAAATGAGGTCGAAGGGCGCTTCCTCGGCCAGCGTTTCCACGCCGCCCAGGCGGCACTCAATGGTGCGGCAGTGGTTTTCGGCGGCGTTGTCAGCGGCGTTTTCTACCGTCCAGGGCTCCACGTCCACGGCCAGCACCTGGCGCGCGCCCAGCTTCTCGGCCATAATGGCCAAGATGCCCGTGCCGCAGCCCATGTCCAGCACGCGCTTGCCCTGGTGGTCGATATCCAGCTGATTTTCAATCATCAAGGCCGTCGTTTCGTGGTGGCCGGTGCCAAACGACATGCGCGGCATTATCTCGATGTCGTACGCCACGCCTTCAGGTTTGGGGTGGAAAGGCGCCCGCACCGACACTTTTTCGGCGATGATAAGGGGCTGAAAGTTCTTCTCCCACTCGGCGTTCCAGTTCTGGCGCGTAATCACGCGGTCCGAAAACGCCAGCTCGCCAATGCCCTCATAGCGGCTCATGATTTCGGACACCGCGTCGCGGTCAAATACTTCCTCTGTGGTATAAGCGCAAAACCCGGCGTCGTTGTCTTCGAACGTATCAAAGCCCACTTCGCCCAGCTCAGCCACCAATATATCGGCCAGGTCACGGGGGGCCTGCACGGTCAACTCAATAAAATCCATTTTAGTAAACGTTGTAGAAGGGTAATTATTTCGTAAAGTTCGCTGCAAAACGGCTTGTTTGCCGCGCCTTTTTTTGGTGCTCGGGGTGGCGAAACGAAAGAAGCCGCTGACAGGCTGCCAGCGGCTTCTTCGGTGGGGTAGCCTTGTGGGCTACTGCTTACAGCCCGCATAAGAGCGCACCTTAGTATAGTGAATGGCGAAGTCTGCCCGGCTGCGGTCGGTGGTGACGAACAGCGTGTAGTCGGCAAACTCCCGGCTTTCGCTCGGGCACCACAAGCCTGCTTTATCGGCAAAAAGCTTGTTGGTTTCGTTGAAAACCACTACATCGGCAAAAGCTTGCTCGGGCTCCACGTACACCACGGCGAAGCACGAGTTGGCCCGCCGCGGGTCATTTTCGAGGTAAATGGAGCCAAATATTTTGCACGGCTCCACCGAGCCTGCCGGCGCTAGTACCCGGCCGGAGCTGGGCGGCGCAAAAAAAAGCAGAAAAGAAAGTAGAAAGGAGAGCACGGGATGAATTGCGAAGAGAGGTAAGACGAATGTTTGGTGATGGTTACCACCCGCAAAGGCAATAATTCGGCCTAAAATGCAAACGTCTCTCCGCGCAGTGCCACCCGGCTAAAAAGACTTTACAATTTCAACAAAATCGCGCGATTTCAACGAAGCGCCGCCAATCAGGCCGCCGTCCACATCGGCCTGGCTGAAGAGTTCGCGGGCGTTCTGGGCGTTGCACGAGCCGCCGTATAAGATGGTGGTGTTGGCGGCCGCCTGGGCATCGTAGGCCGCCGCTACCTGCTCCCGAATGAAGGCGTGCACCTCCTGGGCCTGCTGGCTGCTGGCCGTGCGCCCCGTGCCAATGGCCCAAATAGGCTCGTAGGCAATCACCACTTTGTCAAACTCCTCATTGCTGAGGTGAAACAGGCCGTCTTTCAGCTGCTTGCCAATGAAGTCGAAGGTTTCGTCGGCTTCGCGGGTTTCCAGGCTTTCGCCCACGCAAAAAATCGGCTTGAGGCCGGCGGTCAGGGCGGTTTTTAGCTTTTCGGCCAGCAGGCTGTCGTCTTCGCGGAAATGCTGGCGGCGCTCCGAGTGGCCCAGGATAACATATTCGCAACCAACAGATTGCAACTGCTTGGCCGATACTTCGCCGGTGTAGGCACCGCTTTCTTTCTGGTGAAAGTTTTGGGCACCCAGCGCGGGGTTGCCCGACTTGCCCAGCAAGTGGCCCACGCCCGACAGCAGCGGAAACGGTGGGCAGATAACCACCTGGGGCGCGGGGCCGGTGAGTTCGTCGTGCAGCATCTGCACGATTTCGGAGGTCAGGGCCTGCGCTTCGGGCAGGGTGAGGTTCATTTTCCAGTTGCCGGCAACAAAATTCTGGCGCATGAGAAGAAGGCTAAGGGGAGAAAATACCCAATTTGGGCACCGGCAAAAGTACGGACCCCGGTAGCTCCCCCCTCCCCTATTTTTAGCGCCTGGCCAACCGCCAGCTACGCGGCCGCCCCGCGCTGCCATTGGTGCCGCCGCCAACCCGCCAGCGCCGCGCCCAGCACCAGCAGCACAGCCGCCCCCAGCGCCACGGTAGCTAGGCCCGGCGTGGTGACCCGCTGCGCCTGCCAGGTGCCCACCAGGCCCCAGGCAATGGGCAGCGGCAGTAGCGCATCGCGGCTGTGCACGGCCAGCGCCACCCCCAGCCCGGCCGCCACTACCAGCAAAGCATAGCAACCCGCCAAGCTGGCCGGCGCCGACCACTCCACCCCAAACCCGTCGCGCAGGCCAAAAATGACGTTGAGCACCGCCGCCAGCATTATCCATCCCAGGTACAAGCTCAGGAACCACACCGGCCAGCCGGGGGCCCGGCCAGCCAGCACCACGCCCCGCGCCCGGCCGTAGGCCTGGGCCAGCAGTAGCAAAATGAGCAGCATTACCGTGAGGCTGGCGCTGATGAGGCCGTAGCTGAACACCAGCGTCCAGGCGGTAGTAGCCAGCACGGCCCACGTCAGCAACGCATTGATTTGCAGCACTAACGGCGACGTGCGCTGCTGGGGGAGCAGTTGCCAAACGGTGTACACCACCAGCCCCGTAAAAATGACGCCCCAAATACTGAAAGCATACCCAGCCGGCGTGAGCAGCGTAGGGTGCAGCGCCGACATTGCCCCGTTGCTAAGCGCCCCAGCGGGCGGGTGGGCATTGTATAAGTAGTTGACGTAGAGGCAGCCCGCTACCACCACCGGCAGCAGCCAGCGCCACGGGCCGCCGGATGTTTGTTCAGAAGTATCCATGCGGCACGAATACGAAGGAAACGCAAAGAGCGCCGGGCTCCGGCAAACCGGGACCCGACGCTCTTTTATAACTACTTATAAATCTGATAGTTACACAAACAAGCCCTCAACCGACAGGTAGCGCTCACCCGTGTCGTAGCAGAAGGTCAGGATTTTGCCGCCCTGGGGCACTTCGGCTAGCTTCTTGGCCACGGCCGCCAGCGAAGCGCCCGACGAAATGCCGCACAAGATGCCTTCCTCCCGGGCGGCACGGCGCGTCATCTCAAACGCCTCGTCGCGGCTCACCTGAATGACGCCGTCGAGCAGGTCGCGGTGCAGGTTCTCGGGCACAAAGCCCGCGCCAATGCCCTGAATAGGGTGCGGCCCCGGCGCGCCGCCACTAATAACCGGCGACAGCTCGGGCTCCACGGCGAAGGTTTTCATCTGAGGAAAGTGCGGCTTGAGCGCCTGCGTTACGCCCGTGATGTGGCCGCCCGTGCCCACCCCCGTGATGTGAAAATCGAAGCCGCCCTCGGGTGCATCGGCCAGTATTTCCTGGGCTGTAGTGTCGATGTGCACCTGAATGTTAGCGGGATTAGCAAACTGCATGGGCATCCAGGCACCGGGCGTGCTGTCTACCAATTCCTGCGCTTTGGCGATAGCGGCCTTCATGCCACCCTCGCGCGGCGTCAGCTCCAAGTTGGCCCCGTAGGCTTGCATGAGGCGGCGGCGCTCAATGCTCATGCTCTCGGGCATGACGAGCGTGATTTTATAGCCTTTCACGGCCGCTACCAGCGCCAGGCCCACGCCGGTATTGCCCGAAGTGGGTTCAATAATGGTGCTGTCCTTGGTCAGAATACCGTCTTTTTCGGCCTGCTCAATCATACTGAGCGAAATGCGGTCCTTGATGGAGCCGCCGGGGTTTTGGCGCTCCAGCTTCACCCACACCTCCACGTCGGGGCGCTCGGCGGCAAATAGCTTGTTGAGTTTGACCAGTGGCGTGTGGCCAATGGCGTCGAGAATGGAATTAGCTTTCATGTTAATAGAGCTGTTAGCTAGTAGCTGCTAGCGTTGTGCTAAAAAACAAAAAAGCTATCAGCTAACAGCTATTAGCTAACAGCTTAAAAATCAAATAGAAAACATGAGCTCGCCGGCCGGGTCGTCTTGCCGGGCCATGTGTAGCTGCGCCCGGTGGTATACCCGCGAGTGCGAGGGCACGCTCTCGGTCAGCCACACGTTGCCGCCAATAATGCTGCGGGTACCAATGACTGTGCTGCCGCCCAAGATGGTAGCATTGGCATAAATAACTACGTGGTCCTCAATAGTAGGGTGGCGCTTGAGGCCCTGCAAAGTCTTGGTTACGCTGAGCGCGCCCAGCGTCACGCCCTGGTACATCTGCACGTGAGCCCCAATATCGGCCGTTTCGCCAATGACGATACCCGTGCCGTGGTCGATGCAAAACGAGGGCCCAATGCGCGCCCCGGGGTGAATATCGATGCCCGTGTGCTGGTGGGCATATTCGCTCAGCAGGCGCGGCAGGCGCGGCACCCCGCGCTGGTGCA
Organism: Hymenobacter arcticus; assembly: GCF_054779975.1. Lineage (NCBI taxonomy): Bacteria > Pseudomonadati > Bacteroidota > Cytophagia > Cytophagales > Hymenobacteraceae > Hymenobacter > Hymenobacter arcticus. The sequence goes on along the minus strand of NZ_BAAGXF010000005.1, from coordinate 270,941 downwards.
GGGCGTGGGCCAGCCGGTGCAGCGCCGTAGCGTAAAACCCTGGGTACGTGCTCAATATCTCGGCTACGTTTTGGGCGGCCGGGTCGGCGGCCAGCGTGGCTTCGGCATCACGCAGCAGCGCTTCGCGCAGGGCAGGTAGGCCATCGAACAAGCTGGCGGCCAGCTTGGTAGGCGCATCAGCCAGGTCGGGCACTTGGCTTAACAACTCACCCAACTCAGCTTGCAGGTGGTAAAGGGTGGCGGCCACGGCATCGGTGCCCGCCAGCGGCCGGGCGGCCCGCTCGGGGAAGAGCACCGCCAATACTTGCTCGGCTAGCGCGCAAAAAGCGGTGCCGGGTAAGGGGCTAGGCACGGCCGCGTGCGCCCGTGCCAATTGCTCAGCAAACGTTTCGAGGACGGCAGTGGACACGGCAGAATCATGGAAAAGGGACCTAAAAGCCCGCCTGGCAAAGCCATCGGCGGGACAGAAGGCTTTTAACCGAGCGGGCAGCCCGAAGGTTTTGACCCAGCCAATGCACAACCGCCAGGCCAGCCGGGCCGTTAGCAGTGCTGGGTGACCGGTTGGTTTCAACCCACTCGCTACCCGCTATTTTTTCTTCTTTGCGCAAAGCATTGCTTTGTGCTCCATTTTCTCTTCCCCATGTCCATTTCCAACGTTGACGCCACCACTACCACGCCCAGCGCCGATGGTGCCAAGCACCTCGCCGCCGGCCAGCATGTCTCGCTCCGCCTCTGGGAAAATGAGGAGCCCGGCGAGCCTAAGCCCCTCAGCAACAAACCGTACGAAACCGTGGGTTACGTACTCACAGGCCGCGCCGAGCTGCACATCGAGGGCAAAGTAGTGCCCCTGGAACCCGGCACCTCGTACCTCGTGCCGCAGGGTGCTTCTCACACCTACAAATTCCTGGAAACCTTCTCGGCCATCGAAGCTACTTCGCCCCCACAGCTAGGATAATAAGTAAATTGCTAAATGAGTGAAGAAGTGAATTATTTAGCTAAATTCATTCTTTCACTCACTTACCAGCTCCCTATCCCGGCACTGCGCGAGTGAAAAAATCAACGGCCCGGCGCTCGGAATAATACGAGCCTGCCGGGCCGTTTTCGTTGAAGCCCACATGGCCGCCCCCGGCCGGCGTTTCGAGGTAAAAGAACGGGCTGGCCGCCGCGGCTTCGCGCGGGAAGCAAGTGGCAGTTAAGAATGGGTCATTCAGCGCATTAACCAGTAGCGTGGGGGTGCGAATGCCCCCCAGGTAGCGGCCCGAGGCGGCCTGCTCATAGTAGTCATCGGCCGAGGCAAAGCCGTGCAGTGGAGCCGTGTAGCGCTCGTCAAATTCCGGGAAGTCGCGCAACTGGTCGAGTTGCGTCAGGTCGAGCTGGCCGGGCAGGTGCGCGGCTTTTACGCGCATTTTGGCTCGCAGCGAACTCATGAAGCGCCGCAAATACACCCGGTTTTGCCAGCGACTAATCTGCACCGAACTCGCCTTGAGGTCGGTGGGCACCGAAAAAACCGCCGCCCGGCGCACCTGCGCCGGCACCCGCGCCGCGTTCTCGCCCAAGTATTTCAGCGTCACGTTGCCCCCGGCCGAAAAGCCCGTTAAGAATAGCTCGGAGTACTTCTTAATGTCGGCAGCGTATCCAATCACCGCTGCCAGGTCGTCGGTATCACCGAGGTGATAGGCGCGCAGCAGGCGGTTGGTTTCGCCGCCGCAGCCGCGGTAGTTCCAGGCCAGCGCATCGAAGCCCGCTTGGTTGAGGGCCCGCGCCATGCCGCGCACGTAGGGCCGGCTGCTATCGCCCTCCAACCCGTGCGAGATAATCACCAATCTATCAACTGGTTGTACCCCTGCCAGCGACCAGTCCAAATCCACGAAGTCGCCGTCGGGCAGTTCTAGGCGCTCGCGCTGGTAACGCACCTCCGGCACCCGCCGCAGCACGCTGGCCGCAATAGTTTGCAGGTGGCCGTTGGCTAGCAGCGCCGTGGGACGGTAAGCAGAAGTGGGAAGCAAAGGCATAAGCTGAATAACAATCGATAGCAGGCAAAAACAGGGGTAGACTGCCACAACCACCGCGCCAATTTGCGCCGTTGGCAGCAGTCCACCCAACTCAATAACAGCCAAAAAGCCCAATTGCCTACCCCGAAATCCGTTGTAAGCCCGCCTGGCACCAAACTTTATTGCCAATACTATCGGAATTATTGGGTTTGCTTCGTACCTTTGCCCTCCCAAACGCGAAAACCGCAGCCGCCTGGCTGTTACTTATAGAATTCTCTTTTTTGTCATGGCAAACCACAAGTCGGCTATTAAGCGCATCCGCAGCAACGAAGCGAAGCGCGTACTAAACCGTTACCAGCACAAGTCTACCCGCACCGCTATCAAGAAGTTGCGCGACACCACCGATAAAACGGCCGCTCAGGAGCTGCTGAAGAAAGTGACGTCGATGTTGGACCGTCTGGCCAAGAAGAACATCATCCACAAAAACAAAGCTGCTAACAACAAGAGCAAGCTGACAAAACTCGTTAACGCGCTTTAGCGCGAGACGAGTTTAGCGGGGCCGAACTCTGCCGCCCCACCGTTCGGTCCCGCGCTCATCACCAAAAAGCCCTGCCCCACCCGGCAGGGCTTTTTGCGTAGCCCAATGCTTGACCGCAGATTCAAACAGATTAAACGAATTTCTCAGATACGCCCGCCTACGGCGGGCTGACTACGTGCTAGTCGTCTGTGCTGCCTGTTATGCCGCATACCGCCGGAATGGTTCTCTACTCTTTGGCTACGTGCCATATACTGCATACGCGCAACACAAGGAGGTAGCAACGAGGTAACAAGTGACTAAAACGCAAGAAGGCCGCCCTACACAGTAGGACGGCCTTCTTTACTAAAGAAAACGAAACCAGCGTGGTCAGCCCGCCGCAGGCGGGCGTATCTGCGAAATCCGTTTAATCCGTTTGAATCTGCGGTGGGGTTAAGCGACGCTCACCTTCACCATATTGGCCCGGCCGCGTTCGCTGATAGGCATAGTGCCCGTCGTGATGAACACGTTGCCTTCCTTGAGGTGGCCGGTGGTGGTGAGGATGTTCTTGATATCGGAGATAGTGCTATCGGTGCTGTTGAAGCGGTCGTAGTAGAAGCAGCGCACGCCCCATACTAGGCTCAGCACCGTGAGCAGCGGCCGGTTATCGGTGAAGATGAAGATGTCGGCCTTAGGGCGGTATTTGGCCAGCTGGAAGGCCGTGTAGCCCTTGCCCGTCATGCCGGTGATAACGCGGGCCGTGGTATTCTTAGCCAAGTGGCAAGCTGCCGATAAAATGCTGTCTTCCACAAACGTGGTAGCAGTCGCATCAACGGGCCACCACTTGTAGAACAACTTGGGGCTGCGGCTTTCCACGCTCAGGATGGTACCCACCATCGAGCGGATAACCTCGGCGGGGTAAGCGCCCACGGCGGTTTCGGCCGAAAGCATCACGGCATCAGCCCCATCAATCACGGCGTTGGCTACGTCGCTGGTTTCGGCGCGGGTGGGGCGCGGGGCGGTTATCATGCTCTCCATCATCTGGGTGGCTACGATAACGGGCTTGCCGGCCTTGTTGCACTTCTCGATAATCATTTTCTGGGCCATCGGCACCTCCTCCATCTTCACCTCCACGCCGAGGTCGCCGCGGGCTACCATCACGGCATCGGTGAGGGCAATAATTTCGTCGATGTTGCGCAGGCCGTCGGGCGTCTCAATCTTGGCGATTACGCGGGTGGTTTTGCCCGCCTCCGCAATCAGGCGCTTGATAAAGCGAATGTCGTCGGCCTTGCGGGCAAAGCTCAATGCCACCCAGTCCACGTCGTGCTCCAGGCCAAATTTGAGGTCCTCGATGTCCTTTTCCGTCATGCTGGGGGCCGAAACCTCCGAGTCGGGCAGGTTGATGCCTTTCCGGGGCTTCACGATGCCGCCGTACACCACTTCCACGTCCACTTCGTGGTCGCGGTCGGTAGCCAGCACTTTCAGCTCAATCTTGCCATCGTCAATTAGAATCTGGTCGCCGGGCTTCACGTCGCGGGCCAGGCCCATGTAAATGGTGCTCAGGCGCGTGGCGGTGCTAATTTCCTTTTCGCCGCAGACCAGCTTGATTTTGTCGCCGCGCTTGATTTCGACGCTGCCGCCTTCCACCTCACCCAGCCGGATTTTTGGCCCCTGCAAGTCTTGCAGCAAGCCCACGTTGGTGCGCATGTCTTTGTTGAGACGGCGCACCGTGTTAATAACGGACAGGTGCTCTTCGTGGGCACCGTGCGAAAAATTGAGGCGAAACACATCGACGCCCTCGCGGATGAGCATCCCGAGCAGGTCGTAGGTGTTGGAAGCGGGGCCCACGGTGGCCACGATTTTGGTTTTGTTGAAGGAGAGAACGGAGGATTCCATGGAAGAGGCTAGCGAAGCAGCTGGTTAAAAAATCAGGTTTTCTTTGTATTTCAGTTCGTTAGGGTCAAACTCACTGGCGTACTGCACGATAGGCAGGGCCGTGAGGCGGTCGAGCAGCTCAATGCCGGCCCACTCGTCGGCGCCGCCCTGTACTTGCAGCAGGTAATCGTACTCGCGAATATCGGGCGCCAAAAACGGTTTAGCCAGCGCCGATGGCAGCGCTGCCCGGTTGCGCAGCAGGCGCAAGGTAAGCACCTCGGTAGCGTAGAGGTAGTAGCTAAACGCCAAGGCCCCCTGCTGCACCAGGTTCAGCACAAAGTCGGGCTGACGCACCAGGCGCAGGCGCAGGCCGCGGTTGAGGCTCCAGGCCAGGGTGTAGTCGCGGGTGCTGGAAACCAGCCCAAACAGGGCGAAGTCGCAGTCGTACTCAGCCTCCAGGGTTAGAGTTTTCATGTGGTAGGGGCGAACTACAAAGCTACACCTTTCAACGGGGCCAGTGGAATGGGTTTTGGGGGGCACGCCAAAATATTACACGCGCTCCGAGAAGGCAATTCGCGGGGTAGTTGCGAAAAGGTGCGTTACTTTGCAGGCAAGTTTCCCCTTAACGCACGACTGCAATGTCTGAAATCGCCGAAAAAGTAAAAGCCATCATTATCGACAAGCTGGGTGTTGAAGCCTCGGAAGTAACGCCGGAGGCAAGCTTCACCAACGACCTGGGTGCCGATTCGCTCGACACCGTGGAGCTGATTATGGAATTCGAAAAGGAATTCAACGTTAGCATTCCCGATGACCAGGCCGAGAACATCCAGACCGTGGGCCAGGCGGTTAGCTACCTCGAAGAGCACGCTAAGTAGTCTTTGTCGCGCTGAGTTAAGCCCGCTTACTTCAGCTTAGACAAGAAAAATTGCCTATACCGGCCGGCTCGCCGCCGGCCGGTTTTGCTGTTTATAAGTAGCTGGTAGCCGCGGGCTGTTGGCTACTCACTTTTTTGCACAAGGCCACCAGCTATCTAGCTAACCGCCACTAGCTTAAAAAACAAGTTTATGTCGTCCATCCGACGCGTTGTCGTAACCGGCCTGGGGGCCATCACGCCACTGGGCAGCACCGTGCCTGCTTACTGGGAAGGTCTTAAAAACGGAGTGAGTGGAGCGGCCATTATTACCCGCTTCGACGCCACCAAATTTAAAACCCGCTTTGCCTGCGAGGTAAAAGACTACAATCCAGACACTTACTTCGACCGCAAGGAAGGCCGTAAGATGGACTTGTTCACGCAGTTTGCCGTGATTGCCGCCGACGAGGCCATTGCCGACGCGGGCCTGCTCACGGACAAGGTTGACAAGGACCGCATCGGGGTTATCTGGGGTTCGGGCATTGGCGGGCTGAAGTCGCTGCAAGAAGAGTGCTTCCAGTTTGAGCGTGGCGACGGCACGCCGCGCTACTCGCCCTTCTTTATTCCGCGCATGATTGCCGACTCCTCGTCGGGCAATATTTCCATCAAGAATGGCTTTCGCGGGCCCAACTTTGTCACTACGTCGGCCTGCGCCTCATCGAACGACGCGCTGATTGCGGCGTTCAACAACATTCGCCTGGGCTTAGCCGACGCCATTGTGAGCGGCGGTTCCGAGGCGGCCATCACCGAGTCGGGCGTGGGTGGCTTCAACGCCCTCAAGGCCATGAGCGAGCGCAACGACGACCCGGCCTCGGGCTCGCGGCCCTACGACAAGGACCGCGACGGCTTTGTGCTGGGCGAAGGCGCGGGCGCGCTGGTGCTCGAAGAATATGAGCACGCCAAGGCGCGCGGCGCCAAGATGTACGCCGAGATTATCGGCGGCGGCATGTCGTCGGACGCGTACCACATTACGGCCCCCGACCCCAGCGGCTCGGGCGTGGTGCTGGTGATGCGCAATGCCCTGCGCGATGCGGGCATCCGGCCCGAGGATGTGGATTACATCAACACCCACGGCACGAGCACGCCGCTCGGCGACGGGGCCGAGATTAAGGCCATCGAAACCGTGTTTGGGGAGCACGCCACTAAGCTCAACATTTCGTCGACCAAGAGCATGACCGGCCACTTGCTGGGCGGCGCGGGCGGCATTGAGGCGGTAGCCAGCATCCTGGCTATTCAGCACGGTATTGTGCCGCCGACAATCAACCTGCACACGCCCGACCCGGAAATCAATCAGGCGCTGAACTTTACGCCCAATGTGGCGCAGCACCGCGAGGTAAACGTGGCGCTTAGCAACACATTTGGCTTTGGCGGCCACAACACGTCGGTAGTTTTCCGCAAGCTGGCGGAGTAGGCTGCTTGGGCTCAACGCGCTTAATCATGCTTAACAAAAGAACGTCATGCTGAGCTTGCCGAAGCATCTCTACCACGCCATTAGAATAGTAATTCTAACGGCGTGGTAGAGATGCTTCGGCAAGCTCAGCATGACGTTCTTCTTTATTCCTTTCCGTACTAAAAAGCTGCTAGCTAGTAGCTAGCAGCCAATAGCTAACTAAAATGCCCATTCCCCTCTTTGGCCTGTTTCGGCGGCTGCTGGGCAGCGATAAGCAGTTTCGGCAGGCGATAGCCACCGTTATCGGCCAGGACCCGCACAATGCGCGGCTTTATCAGCTGGCTTTCACGCACTCGTCGGTGGTGAAGCTGGACCCCGGCGCGGGCCGCCACCAGAGCAACGAGCGACTGGAATTTTTGGGCGATGCGGTGCTAGGCACGGTGGTGGCCGAGTACCTGTTTCGCAAGTTTCCGTACGAGCAGGAGGGCTTTTTGACGGAAACCCGCTCGCGCATCGTCAACCGTGAGAGCCTCAATGCTATTGCCCTCAAGATGGGCCTCGACAAGCTGGTGCAACTCGACACGGCCCAGAGCCGGGTGGCCCGCTCGCGCTCGGTAAATGGCAACGCGCTGGAGGCGCTGGTAGGCGCGGTGTACCTGGACCTGGGCTACAAAGCGGCGCGCAAATTTGTGCTGAAGGGTTTGATTAAGCCGTTTGTGGACGTTACCAAGCTGACTACCACCACTTCCAACTACAAAAGTAAGCTTATTGAGTGGGCGCAGCGCCACGGCAAAGACGTGCGCTACGAGATGAGCGGCGAGCCCCGGCCGGGCGGCGTGATGGAGTTCACGGCCACCGTGCTGCTGAGCGACGAAGTGATTGCCACCGGCATGGGCCTCAATAAAAAGCAGGCCGAGCAGCTAGCCGCCGAGCGGGCCTTGGTTGCGCTGGGCGTATAATCTGCTTGGGTACAGCACAAGTCATTTGAACGTGATGTTCTTTTCGGCCTTAGGCGGCTTACCTGGCAGTTTTACGGGCTTGTTTTTACCGATTATAAAACACTTTTGGCAGCATTACATCTGAGCTAAATCGGTTTATGTTTGCAGTGTATTAGAGTTCTAGTACACTGCAAACATAAACCGATTTAATACTTACTTAGGTATGGTGAAAAAGGTATCTATAGCCTGTTTGGCGGCCGCAATTATCTACCTGGTAGTAGGTGCAGCCCTACTGGCAAAAGGAACTATCGCAAAGCTGTATTTTTTGCCTGGCTGGGCTATAAAGGGTCCCCACCACGACCAATCTGCTTTTGCTGCTGATGGGCCACTGGTTTTTCATGTGGGTAATAGGCTAATCAGCAAGCAGATTGTGCCGCATGGCGCACATCTAGCCTTGATAACTGACACGTTATCAAGCGCTAAATTAGCAACTATAACGTGTTTTGTAGCCCCTATTAACCGTAGCTTTCAAGTGCCACTGCGGGCTACATCTGCGGTACCAGCCAGCGCCTATGCAATGCCTGAAAAGCTGCTGGCGATTTCGGATATTGAAGGAAATTTTATAGGCTTTGAACAGCTGCTGCGCGGCGCGGGGGTCGTAGATGCGCAGTTGAACTGGCAGTTTGGGCGGGGGCACCTCGTGCTGGTGGGCGATTTTTTCGACCGTGGGCTGAACGTAACGGAATGCCTATGGCTCGTTTATAAGCTAGAGCAGGAAGCAAGCCAAACTGGTGGCAGTGTGCATTTTATCATGGGCAACCACGAGCACATGAACCTGATGGGACATTACAAGTACGTACGGCGCAAGTACCGCAGTAATGCCGACACGCTGGGGATTCCTTACGCACGTTGGTACGACCGCACCACAGTGCTGGGCCAGTGGCTGCGTACCAAAAACGTGGCCGAACGCATTGGTGACTACCTGTTTGTGCACGGCGGCATTAGCCCGGCGCTGGCAGCGCGCCGGGTACTGCTAGGGCAACTCAATGACCTAGCACGCGCCAGCATCGATACGCCAGCCGCCGCGTTGTCGCCGCTGGCGCGGCTAGCTACGCAGCCACCCACTAGCCCCGATTGGTATCGGGGCCTCGTGCTGGCCGAGCCAACCGAAGCCGCGGTAACGCAGGTGCTGGCTACTTACGCGGTACGCCATTTGGTAGTAGGGCACACGCCGGTCGAGCACCTCCAAACGCTGTATCATGGCAAAGTCATTGCGCTGGATGTACCGCACCAGGAGCGTACTGACCGAGGCGAATTGCTGGAAGCACTATGGCTGCAACCTGCTGGCGGGCAAGTAATTAATAGCCAAGGGCAAAGAACCAGCTTGCCTTAGTCCCTGCGTAGTGCGCCCAGCTCTGGCCAACCTGTACCAGCTGGCCGGGTAACCCATAAGGCCAAAATGTAGTTGCTTTGCTGGTAACCTTCTTCTTATCCTATGCGCATCGCCGGAGCCGCCCTCAACCAGATTCCCTTCGACTGGGCTCATAACATTCAGACTATCAGCACCGCCATTGCGCAGGCTAAGGCCGAAGGCGTGGAGCTGCTGTGCCTGCCCGAGTTGTGCCTGACGGGCTACAACTGCGAGGATTTGTTTTTGAGCGACTGGCTGCCCGAGTCGGCGCTGGCGCACTTGCAGCAAATCAGGCCGCTTACTGAGGGCATTTGCGTAATGGTGGGCCTACCGGTGCGGCTGAATCAGCGCACGTATAACACGGCCGGCGTGCTGCGCGATGGAGAAATTCTGGGCTTCGCGGCCAAGCAGTTTCTGGCCAGCGATGGGGTGCACTACGAGCCGCGCTTTTTTGCGCCGTGGGTGGCGGGCGAGACGACCACCGTAGAGCACGCGGGCGAAAGCTGGCCGCTCGGCGACCTCACGTTTGAGCACCTGGGCGTGCGGTTTGGCTTCGAGATATGTGAAGATGCCTGGCGGCCCGACAACGTGCGGCCCGCCTGCCGGCTGCGCGGCAAGGTGGATTTGATTGTGAACCCGTCAGCCAGCCATTTTGCCATGAGCAAGACGGACCAGCGTTATAATCTGGTACTCAACGCGTCGCGTAATTTTACGTGCACCTACCTCTACGCCAACCTGTTGGGCAACGAGGCCGGGCGCATTATCTACGACGGCGAAATTCTGATTGCCCGCAACGGCCACTTGCTCAAGCGCAACCAGCTGCTGAGCTTCAAGGAAGTGGACCTGGAATGGGCCGATGTGGACTTTGCCACACCGCTCGAAATGGTCGATAGCATTGTGCCGCTGCCCGCACCCGACGAGTACCGCGAACTCAACCAGGCCATGAGCCTGGGGTTGTTTGACTACCTGCGCAAGGCCCGCAGCCGGGGCTTCGTGCTGAGCTTGAGTGGCGGGGCCGACTCGTCGTTTTGCGCCGTAGGTGTGGCCGAAATGGTGCGCCTGGGCGTGGCCGAGCTGGGCGAAGAGGAGTTTAAGCGCCGCAGCGGGGCGTTTGACGAAGCCAAAACGAGCGTGGTGCAAACCGGCGGCGGCGGCGCGGCCCACCAAACGGCCACCGACGTGGACAACGCGGCGGAGCCCCAAAACCAGAAGCCGGCCACTACTAATCAACAGCTTGTCAACCACTTACTTACCTGTGCCTACCAGGGCACGGTCAACTCGTCGGACGATACCTTTACCTCGGCTAAAGAGCTGGCCGACAGCATCGGGGCGCGGTTTTTTGACTGGACGATTGACGAGCAGGTGAGCGGCTACGTGGGCAAGATTGAGGGCGCGCTGGGCCGCCCGCTTACGTGGCAAACCGACGACTTGGCGCTGCAAAACATTCAGGCGCGGGTGCGGGCCCCCGGCATCTGGCTGCTGGCCAACGTGCAGAACTGCCTGCTCATCACCACCTCCAACCGCTCGGAGGCCAGCGTGGGCTACTGCACCATGGACGGCGACACGGCGGGCAGCATCTCCCCCATCGCGGGCGTTGATAAAGACTTCGTAAAGAAGTGGTTGCGCTGGGCCCAAACCGAGCTGGGCTACGAAGGCCTGCACTACGTAAACGACCTGCAACCCACCGCCGAGCTGCGCCCCCTGGCCGATAACCAGACCGACGAGCGCGACCTAATGCCCTACGTGCTGCTCAACCGCATCGAGCGGCTGGCTTTCTACGACCGGCTGGCCCCGGCAGCGGTGCTGGCCCAGCTCATCGCCGAAGACCCCGCCAGCGATGCCGAGCAGCTGCGCACCTACGTGCGGCGCTTCTACCAGCTGTGGAGCCGCAACCAGTGGAAGCGCGAGCGCTACGCGCCCAGCTTCCACCTCGACGACTACAACGTGGACCCGCGCTCGTGGCTACGCTTCCCCATCCTGAGCGGCGGCTTTGGTGAGGAGCTGGCCGCGCTGTAGTTTATTTCAAAATAAATATCCTGGCTGTAAGCAAGTTGCCTGATTAGGCAGGCGAGGCAACGCAGGTTTTTAACAGTAGTGGTGCCTAACATTTCGAAACACTGACTTTGCCGGGTCAGCGTTCCGAAATGTTAGGCACTTACTTGTCGTTTTGGCTACTATGGCTTTTGGCCTTGCGCTCCCCCTGTCTTTTAAGCTGCCGCACTGCTCCCGGCTGAGCGCTACCGACGACGAGTTGGTGGCGCAGTTGCAGCAAGGCAGCGAGGCGGCTTTTCGCACGCTGGTGGCGCGTTACCAGACCCGCATTTACCAAACTGCCCTTTCGCTGCTGCACTCGCCGGAGGAGGCGGAAGACGTGGCGCAGGAGGTTTTTATGGAGGTTTACCAGACTATTGCCAGCTTTCGGGGTGAGGCTGCCCTCAGCACCTGGCTCTACCGCCTTGCTACATCGCGGGCCCTGCGCTATCGACGCTGGGCCCAGGCCAAAAAGCGCTTTGCCCACTTTACCAGCTTGCTGGGGCTTGATAACCAAGTACTGCACGAGCCGCCCGACCACGCGCACCCACAGGCGCTGCTGGAGGGCGAGCAGCAATTGACCCTTTTGCGCGCTTGCCTGGCCCGCCTACCGGCCAAGCAGCAAGTGGCGTTTACGCTGCGCCACGAGCAGGAGCTCAGCTACGAGGAAATCGCCGCCGTGCTCGCTACCACCGTGCCCGCGGTAGAATCCCTGTTGTTTCGGGCCCGGCAAAAGCTTCAGCAATCCCTTCAAACCTAGTTTCGCCATGTCCAATTCAAACCTGCCCCCTCGCTCCGACCAAGAGTGGGAAGCGCTGCTCCGCCAGCTGCGGCTGCCCCCGCACGCGGAGCCGCAGCCCTTCTTTTACGCGCGGGTTCACGCCCGGCTGCTGGCCCAGGAGGGTGCTGCCAACACCTTGCTACCTAATTGGTTGCATAAGCCTGCCTATGCCATTGCCCTCTGCGCCCTGGTGCTAGCCGTGAGCGGCGACGGGGCCAGCGCAACTGCGGCGGGCCCTGGCCACCGCACCAGCAACCCCGCGCAACAGCTGGCTCACTAGGCTACTTTTTACCGGCTAATCCACGCTTGCGCTCCGTGCGGCCCGCGCTAAACCCACCTGGCTATACTACTTCCAGCGCTGGCCCCTGGCCCTCGCCGCAAGCGGCGAGCCTCCAGCGCTAGTACTTTTGAAGCTTCTTCCCCTCTGTCGTCTATGTCTCCTTTACTCGCCTACATTACCTGGAACGTCTCGCCCATCATTGCCGAAATCGGCCCGCTGCTGCTGCGCTGGTACGGCGTGCTGTTTGCCTCGGGCTTCGTTATCAGCTCGTTTGTGCTCACCGATATGTTTAAGAAAGAGAACGTGCGGCCCTACTGGGTCGACGTACTCACCTTTTACATGGTAGTGGCCACGGTGCTGGGGGCCCGGCTGGGCCACGTATTTTTCTACGACTGGCCGAAGTACAAAGACCACTTAGGTGACATTTTCAAAATCTGGGAGGGCGGCCTGGCCTCGCACGGCGCTACCATCGGCATTTTGCTGGCGGTATTCATCTTCAGCGTGCGCAATAAGTTTGATTACCTCTGGGTGCTCGACCGCATCGTTATTACGGTGGCCATTGGTGGGGCGTGCATTCGGATTGGCAACCTTATGAATTCCGAAATTGTGGGCAAGCCCACCGATGTGCCGTGGGCGTTCGTGTTCCCGCGCGACACCGAGCACTTGGAGCCCGTGCGGCGCCCGCTGCCCGCCGGCGCAGTGCAGGTAGCCGCCGAGCGCGTCATCTACGCCGACAACACTACCGGCTACCGGCTGCTGCCCGCCGGCACCGCCGTGGCGCCCGATGCCCCCATGGCCGTGCCGCGCCACCCCACCCAGATTTACGAGTCGTTGTTCTGCGTTTTCCTGCTCGCCCTGCTCTACGGGCTCTGGAACAAATACCGCGAGCGTACGCCGCGCGGGCTGCTGTTTGGCCTGTTTGTAGTGCTGCTCTTTACCTTCCGCCTCTTAGTAGAATATTTGAAAGAAAACCAGGTGGCCCAGGAGGGCGGCATCATTGCGCAGTACCACCTCAATATTGGGCAGCTGCTGAGTATCCCCTTCATTATCATTGGCTTATGGGTATTGCTACGCGCCGGCAAAGACCCCAAAAACCCCTACGGCTACGCCCCGCGCGACCTGGCCGAGGAAGAAGCCGCGCAGGCCGCGGCTTCCAAAGCCTAGCCTTTTACGGATAAGCCATTCAACAGAAAAGCCCGCTGCACTTGAGTGCAGCGGGCTTTTCTGTTGAATACAGCCACTTCAGGGTCAAGGTAGAGACACATCTTTGCGTCTGTCGTCTGTGAGCCAAATAACGACAAGACGCAAGGATACTTCTCTACATCTTAGCCCGAAATATTTTGGATAATTTATTATAAATCAAGCTCATACACGTCACCCTGCTCTGTGGTAATCAGCAGCGTATTTTCGGTTTTAAAGGCTGCTCCCTCGGTTTGGCCCGCACCCTTGAGGCTGATGTGGCGGGGTGTAGCTTTCAGGATTTCGTCCCAAGAATTGCCTTCCAGCACGAACAGCTCTTGCCGGGCCAGCAGGGCGAGGCGGTGGCCGCTGGGGGCCAGCGTGGCATCGGTGACTTGGCCGGGCAGGGCGAGCTTGGTTACGAGCTTGGCGGTGTAGGTGCCGGGGGTTTCGGGCAAGGTGTACACCTTGCAGGTGGCCGACTGGGCGCGGTCTTTGGTGAATAGATACACCTGGCCGGCGTGCCAGAGGCTGGCTTCGCAGTCGAAGTTGCGCTCCGACTTATCGGGCGGAAATGCCTTTTGGTCGGGGTATTTGAAGTTGATTTTGCCGACTTTATCGGGCGCGTCGGGGCGGAAGCGCAGGATGGCGAGGTTCTGGCGGTCGTTGTTGTTGTTGCCGCAGTCGCCCATGTAGTAGTTGCCGCTGGCGTCGCGGCTAAGGCTTTCCCAGTCGTGGTTGGGCTCGCCCAGCGTGAATTCGCCCACTTGCTGGCCGGTGCCATCCACGCGCCACACGGTGGGCTGCTGGCCATCGTCACCGAAGGTGAAGTAGGTGCCTGCTTCGGGCGCAGCGCACAGGCCCGAGCTCTCCAGAATGCCATCGGTGAGCTTGCCCACGCGGCGCAGGCCCTCCAGGGCAACGGCTTGCTTGTCTTTTTTGTGGCCGCCTTTTTTACCTTTTTTGCCGGGGTGCGTCTGGGTCTCGCCCTGCGGCTGGTCGGCGCTGGCGCGGTCGCCCTCGGCCGAGGAGCAGGCAGTAGTGAGGAGCATTACGCCCATGAGCGGGCGGATAAGGAGCGGGATATACAGCATAGGTGCGCTTGTACGCTAAAGAGCGTCAGTTGGCTACACTAGGCTACGGCACGGGGTCGTGCCCGTGCCCACCCCAGGGGTGGCAGCGCCCGATGCGCCGCAGCGCCAGCCGCCCCCCGCGCCAGGCCCCGTACTTACCAATGGCCTTGGCGGCGTAGGCCGAGCAGGTGGGCGTGTAACGGCAGCTCGGCGGGGTGAGCGGAGAAATAAAGAGCTGGTAAAACCGCACCAGCAGCAGCAGCAAGCGACGAAGCATAAGGCATAAAGACCGGGGGATGGCGCAAAGTTCGGCAGGGCCGGCCTGGGTGGGCGGCCCGGCGGGCCACCAGCACTGCCCACAGGCAAAAACAAAGTTGCCGGCACATGCTAGCAGCTTGTTTACAAGTAGTTAAGCAGAGTTAATCACGTTTGCCTTAACTACAACTACCTGTTAATCAAAACAAAAGCCGTAAGCTGTCAGCCAAAAGCTAGCAGCCCCTAGTTACCAGGCTTATATTTCGGCTTTCTTAGCCGCGTTGGGGTCTATGACCAAGTATTTACCCTTCCTTATTATTCTCTTACTCAGTACTTGCCCCTTGCTGCACGCGCAGGGCAACGGGCCCGCCGGGCACGGCGGCCGGGCGCAGGCGCTGGGCAATGCCTCGGCCACGCTGGGCGGCGAGGTGTGGGCGGCGGCTAATAATGCGGCCGGCTTGGGCAGTATCACCCGACCCACGGCGGGCATCTACTTTGAAAATCGCTACCTCATTCCGAGCCTCAATGTGGCGGCCGTGGCGGTGGCCCTGCCGCTGGGCGTGGTAGAACCCGCCGCGGCGGGGCTGCCCGCCCGCGCGGGCCGGGGCGTAGTAGCCGTTGAGGCCCAGCGCTTTGGCGGGGTTCTGTACAATGAAACGCGGGTGGGCGCGGCCTATGGCTACCGGCTGGGCGTGGTAAGCGTGGGCGGCCGGCTCGACGCGCTGCAAGTGAGCTTCCAGGACCTGGGCAGCCGCCGCACGGTAGCCGCCTCACTGGGCGGGCAGGCCGACATCCTGCCCCAGCGCCTCACCCTAGGCGCGTACCTCTACAACATAACGCAGGCGAAGCTAGCCGATTACCAAGATGAGCGACTGCCCACCGTGCTGCGCGTGGGCCTGGCCTACCGCCCCGCCAAGCAAGTGCTGCTACTGGCCGAAGCCGAAAAAGACGTGGAGCGCGCCACCGGCGTGAAGGCCGACCTCGAATACCTGCCCACGGCGGCCGTGGCCGTGCGCCTGGGCTACGCCAGTCTGAGCCAGCAAACCACGGGCGGCGTAGGCTTGCGCGCTGGCGATTTTCAGCTCGACTACGCGGCCGGCTGGCACAGCGTGCTGGGGCTGAGCCAGTACTTCAGTCTGGGTTGGCAATGGGAGAAGGCGAAAAATGGGGAGTAAGCAAGTGGATAGTAGCGCCCGCGTAAAAAATTGCCAGCAGCGATGAAACACCTGCCACTTATCTTCTTCACTTGCAGCTGCTTCCTGGTTGGCACGCGGCTGACCGCGCAGGAGTTTCCGCGTCGCGCGCCCGAGCTAGACCGCCTCACGCAGGAGCTTTTTGCCGAAATCCAGACCGACCAAGTGCCGTATGAGGACCTGTACGGCACGCTGCTGAATTATTACCAGTCGCCGCTCAACCTCAATACCGCCAACGCCGAGGAGCTGCGCGCCCTGCCCCTGCTCACCGAAAAGCAGGTGGCCGCCCTGCTGCGGCACCGCCAGGCCACCGGCCCGCTGCTGAGCGTGTATGAGCTGCAAGCCGTGCCAGGCTGGGATGTACGCACCATCGAGCGGGTGGGCCCCTTCGTGACGGTGGCCAGCACCCGGCCCAATGCGGTGCGCGGCCCCCTGTGGCAACGCATTAAAAATGAAGAAAATAACGCCGTGCTGCTGCGCTACGAGCGAGTGCTGCAACAGCGCAAAGGCTACGCGCCCGCCGACACCTTTCAGGGGCGGCCCACGCTGCGCTACCTGGGCTCGCCCGATGCCGTGGCCCTGCGCTACCGCGTGAGCCACGCCCACGATTTCAGCCTGGGCTTCACGGCCGAGAAAGACGCGGGCGAGCCCCTGGCCTGGCGGCCGGGCCAAAGCCAGTACGGGCCCGATTTTGTATCAGCCCACTTTGTGCTGCACGAGCAGGGCCGGCTTAAAACATTGGCGCTGGGCGATTATCAATTACAATTTGGGCAGGGCCTCTTGCTATCGTCGGGGCTGGCGGCAGGCAAAGGAGCCGAAACCATCACCAACCTGCGCCGCGCCGCGCTGGGCGTACGGCCCTACGCGGCACTGCTCGAAAATACGTTTTTTCGGGGCGCGGCGGCCACCTACCAGCTGGCCCCGCGCTGGGAGGCCACGGCCTTTGGCTCGCGCAAAAACATCGACGCCAACACCCGGCAAAACGCCGACTCGCTGGCGCAGTTCGACGAGTTTAGCAGCAGCCTGCTGCTGACCGGCCTGCACCGCACCGCCACCGAAATTGCCAGCCGCCAGCGCCTGCGCGAAACCGTGGGCGGCGGCCACCTCGGCTACCTCAGCGCCGATGGCAACCTAAGCTTCGGCCTCACGGCGGTGGGCACGCACTACGGCACGGCTTTTCAGAAAAGGCCGGAGCCGTATAATCGGTTCGAATTCAGTGGGCAGAACAACCTGGCGCTGGGCGCGCATTACAGCTACGGCTGGCGCAATTTGCTGCTCTTTGGCGAAGGCGGGCGCAGTAGCGGCGGCGGCCTGGGGCTGGTAAGTGGCCTGCTCGCCAGCCTCGGCCCGGCCGTGGATGCCTCGGTGCTGGTGCGGCACTACGACGCTGATTTTCACACCTTCTACGGCAACGCGCTGAGCGAGAATACGCGCAACATCAACGAGAGCGGCTTATATATCGGCCTGAAAGTGAGGCCACTGGCGCGCTGGGAGGTTTCGGCTTACTTCGACCAGTTTCGGTTTCCGTGGCTGCGCTACCGGGTGGGCGCCCCCAGCCAAGGGCAGGATGCGCTGCTGCGCGTGGCCTTCACGCCCACCAAAACCAGCCTGCTATACGCCCAGTACCGCGCCCGCCTCAAGCCGCTCGACCTGCCCACCAGCCTCACCGGCCGGCCAGTACCGCTGCCCGGCCAGCAGCTGCGCCACTCGCTGCTGCTGTACTGCGACGTGCAGCCCACCGCCCAGCTGGGCCTGCGCACCCGCCTGCAAACCACCTACTTACGCGCCGACGACAACCAGCCCTGGCGGCGCGGCTTTGTGCTCAGCCAGGATGCCACGGTGCAGCTCGCGCGCCGGGTGCGGCTCACGGCCCGCTACGCCGTGTTCGACACCGACGACTACAACACGCGGCAGTACGTGTTTGAGCAGGACGTGCTGTACGCCGTGTCGGTGCCCGCGCTCTACGGGCAGGGCACGCGGGCCTACGCCATTGGGCAAGCCACTATAAATAAACACTTTACGTTTTGGCTACGCTATGCCGACACGCGCTACCGGCACCAGGCCACCGTGGGCTCGGGGCTGGAGGAGATTAAGGGCGCGGCGCGCTCGGAGGTGACGGCACAGGTGCGGTATAAGCTGTGAGACTTGTTTTTGGGTTGAAAGACAGGTACAACAATTTCAAGATAATAGCCAGTTTCTGCTTCTTATTTATTTTGAGTAAAATCCCTTTATACAGTGCATGATTTAGGACAAAATAACTCACTGATTTTAAATACTTTGCCCTTAAATTTCTTGGCGATAACGCTTGACACTGGCGCGGCTAATGCCGGTGAGGGTCACAATCTCAGCCACTGACAAGCCCCGCTCTAAAGCCGTGGCCACCTTGGCCAGCTTCTCGGCATCGCGCCCGGCGGGCTGGCCCAGGTGCTTGCCTTGCTGCTTGGCCAGTTCGATGCCGGCCAAGCTCTTCTGCCGGTTGTTCTCGCGCTCGTACTGGTTGAAGGAACTGAACAAGCCGATAATCATCTTGCCTGCCGGCGTGCGCGAGTCAATGCCCAGGTCTAGCGCCCGAAAATGCACCCCGCGTCGGTTGAATTCCTCCACCAGTTGAATGGTGTGCACGGTATTGCGGCCAAGTCGCGCCAGGCGGTTCACCACCACTACGTCGCCTTCCCGCACGACTGCTAGCAACTCGTCGAGGGCCGGGCTATAGGTCCGCGTGCCGGAAACCTTCTCCTGAAAAATGCGCGTGCAGCCCGTGTGGGTGAGGTCTTCGACCTGCGTGGCCAGGTTCTAGTCGGTGGCGGAAACGCGGGCGTAGCCGAAAGTGTGCTGCACGGCTCAGTAAGGATGGGTCACAAATACACATTACGGAACCCACTTCTTGAGCCATCAAAAAAGCTGGCCCAGCAAGGAATCGCTACGCCGGCCCGGTGGCTCAGAAAGGCGCAGTGGCTGTTGCAGAACTCTTGACCCAGCGCTACTGCCTGTCTACAAACGGATGCTACCGGCGGTAATGATTTCGCCAAAAGGACAAAAACAGCCCTGCTAGGGGCGGCCTGGGCAGAGCGATGGCCAAGCGTAGCGTCTTTTTGGACTGGTGCTTGAGTAGCTTCTTGAGATTGAAGGCAATGGCCGTGAGCAGCATCGTTTTATGCGCGCTACTCCTACCCCGCGTATTGACCCGGCGCATGCCGTAGTGCTGGAGTAAGCTGCCAAAAACGGGCTCCACCGTGCGCTGCCGCAGCCGGCGCATGCGCCGACCTGGCCGACTTTGCTGCCGCGCCAGCGCGCGCCGGTAGTGGGCATCGTAGGCCGTACGCGTAATCTTACGCTTCGTACTCTTGGGGGCACAGGTGGACTTGCGCGGGCAGCGTCGACAATCACTGCTGGAGGCGCTGTAGCGCTTCGAGAGCCGACCGTCTTGGTCGGAATCAAAGCTTTTAAACGGCAGTAGCTTGCCCGCTAGGCAGGTAAAGCAATCCGTTTCTTTATCATAGGTAAAGCCCTCAACCTCGGGTTTATACTGGCCGAAGACGGGAATCCAGGGCGTGATGCCGCGGGCTTCGAGAAGGGCATAGTTCAGCCCATTCGAGTAGTTGGTGTCCGCCACAACGTCTACTACCGGTAGGTCGTGGGCCAGCAGGCGCTGGTGCAGGGGCGCCACGATGCTTTCCAGCAACACGCTATCGCGGCGGTCGGCAAAGTCGGCCTGCACGTGGCTGATAACACCGTGCCCCTCATCCACGGCCAGGCTACACAGGTAGTTAAGGGCGCGGGCCTTGCCGGGCTTGACCGAGATGCGCGCGTCGGGGTCAGCGGGGCTGTAATGGGTTTTATTGCTCAGCAGCCGCGCCTGCGGCCGGTCGCGTCCTAGCGGGCCACTATTATGGCGGGCGTAACGGGCGTGGGCAGCGGCCACGCGCCGTAAGTGGTGCGCGGGGCTGGCGCGCAGGGCCGCTGGCGGGGCAGGCGGCGTTTCTGCCGCTGCTTCGCTGGCCACCTGCAGGACCGGCGCTGGCACGTCGGTAGGCTGCTTTTCGCACAGGCTCTCGAGGGAGGCGTTGGCCTTGACGAAGGCCGAGTCCACGGTTTGGGTGTGGCCCGTGACTAGGCCGGCCGCCACGCACTGGGCAAAGACGTGCTCGAATAAGTGCTCGAAGACGGCTGCTGGAAAGAGCTGGCGGGTGCGGCTGATAGTCGAGTGCCAGGGTAAGTCCTCGTCGACTTCGTAGCCCAAAAAGTACAGGATATCGAGCCGCAAACTGCAGTGCTCGACCAGGCGCCGGTCGCTAACCAGATTTTCCAGCCGGCTGACCAGCATCAGCTTGAAGAAGACCACGGGGTCGAGCGAGGGCTGGCCCGTGTGGCTGTAAAGCGCCTGGGTCTGCTGGTAGAGAAAGTCCCAGTCCAACAGCTCAGCCAGGCGGCGGTAGAGATTCTGCTTCGGCACACGCTCCGACAAGCGAAAGCGCAGCACGACGCGGTCGGTGAACTGCTTGTGGCCCTGCATAACCCTAAGATACCGCTGGCCACCCACTTACTTCTGCAACAGCCACCGCACCTTTCGGGGCCAGTTAAAGCATCAGGCTGTTCGTTCTTATTGGGGTCGCACGAGCGTTCGAACAGAAAACCACGCTAAGTCGCTTGCAGCAGCAAAATGCACTCCCGGGAAGGCTATCAGACCTTTTTCTAAGCAGAACAGAGGGTCCTTCGACGTTTATGACGAATAGAATAGCTAGCTGCTCTCTCTTTTCTTGAACACTGCTATCTTTTAGTTATCAACTCTTTACAATTTAATTTATTTCCTTAACGGGGTTTTCTGTTCGAACTCTCGTGCGACCGCTATTTGAAAATATTTGAAAGTGTTATCATTCATAATGAAAATCTTTATACATTTGTGCTCACACTTCAAACATATAGCTCCATGAAGAAAGCACTTCTCAAGGCCCGCTCATTGCGCAAAGCAATGCTACTTGTTGGTTCAGTTACAATTCTATCTATTGGAATAGTACCAAAAGCAAATGCACGTCTCATTAGCAGCACTAGCTACGTTGATGGCGGTGGGTGCATACAAATTGTTTCGGAGTACTCCTTCTTAGGTATTCATTGGACTTCTACAGATAGCCCAAATTGCTAGCTAACATCTTGTATTTCAGAATATTAAAAATGTTCCTTCTTATTGGAGGAACATTTTTATTTCCGCTTATCTCAATAGCTCAAACTGTTTTTACAGTTAGAGACATTGACACTAAACAGCCGATAGAATATGCACAGGTAGCGATTCTTCGTATTAATGAAGGCAGTTTAACGGATGCGCAAGGAAATTTCAAGCTTGATAACTACACCCTTACCGATTCAATACTGATTTCTGCATTAGGCTACAAGAGTAAAAAATTCCTCTTAAAAACGCTAGTCAGTAGTCCAATAGCTTACTTGAAAAATTCCCCAATAGCCTTGAGCGAGGTGGCGGTTTCGGCTAAGCGCAAATCAGTAAAGTTTACTACGCAGCGCATTGGTTGGGTTGACGACCGAGTAAATACCTTCTTCAATCTAAGTCGTGCCTGCACTAAGAAGGGCACCCGGGTAGTGGTATGGATTGAGAATAAGGAGCACAAGGAAGGAATAGTGGAAGGCGTAATGCTAAAGCTTCTTGCTAAACCTGATGCTAAGAACCCTAAGCCAACACTGGTGAGGGTTTGCGTGCTGGCAGGTAAGCAAGCCACCGGCCCTGAGCAAGAAACCGGAATTGAGCCAATGGTTTTCAAAGTAGCCCCTGGCAACCAAACACTACGCATTTCTCTGGAAAAGAGTCAGTTGACGCTACCTATACAAGGAGGTTTTGTTGGCGTAGAATGGATAGATAACCCGGAAGAAGCACTTCCTTTCTGCCTTGCGCTCACAAATTCCGATGATAATGTAGCCAACTTAAGCAACACCTGGCAAAGCTACCGAGGCAAAAAATGGAGCCGCTTCGGGGTGGGGTATGGGTCAGATGGGAAGCTGCGCCGCTTCAACAACAGCAATGCACGAGTTGATGCGCTGGTAGCTTTCCCCAAAGAGTAGCTGGCTAGTACTTAGTAGGATTTTGGGGGCAGTGGGGAAGGTATTCTTTTCCCTTTTGTTTCTTGCTTTTGTCTCTTTACATAATACCAGTTGTCGGACACGCCTCGGAAAAGTGGTAGATTTGGCCCGCGGAGATGGCTCCTGGCCGGCGTGGCACTTTATGGAGGTAGAGCTACTCATCACTACGAGAATCATAGCGGTAGCTATCGACATCAGTGCGCGTTTGGGTGCGATAAAGGAAGTTGATAGTCCGTAAGTCGTGCCCTAAAGCCGGGGTTGATTCGCCCTCATTAACGTCGACGTACAAAACAATTTCTAAAACTGACTCAAGCCCGAACTCTTGTTTCAACTGGAGGATAGTTTCGGCCTTGTCTTCGAGCTTAGCAATTATCTCGGTCACTAACTGGTCAATCCAAAGCAGTTCCTTCCCCTCTTCTGTTTCTAACTGCCAGCTAGAAAATTTCAACTGAGAATTGTACCGGCCTTTGTCACCCTTCTGCCAAGTGGTAGTCGGCTCAATGCCTAAGCGAGCTGTTATCTCAGTTGGCTTAAAGCCCTCGCCCTTCAATGCGAAATAAAATCGAGAATTGAAAGTGCTCATATATTATTTACTTTCTGCTTCTCAGCCTGCGTCATGCGTTCGCTAGGCGCTTCCATAAGCCACCTACGCGTCCGTCTTGACTAGCACCACCTGGGCATTATCGGCCTGACTAATTTTACGGCGAAAGTCCTGGTATTCGGTATACTTGGCGGCGGGTAGCGTGGTGCCGCTGGGGCGGCGGGTTTCGAGCTGGCGCACGTATTGCAGGGTGCCATCGGCCAGGGTGGTGCAGGTGCTGGAGTAGGTGCCGTAGGCGGAGGTGAGCTGCGTGGGCTGGGGCAGGTTTTCGGCCCGGAAGCCGGTAGGCAGGTGCAGGCGCACGGTATCCTGGTAGAGGCTGGCGGGCGGCAGGGCCAGCGGCGTGAGGCGCGGGCCCACCTGCGCCGGCAGCGCCCCGAGGCGGCCCAATATATTGGGCTCCAGCAAGATGCGGCGGCCGGCGGCGGTGCCTACGCTGGCCAGCTCCAGGCCCATCGTTTCGACTACGCCGGGCAGGGCCTGCGCGGGGGCGTTGGCCAGGCGCAGGCTCGTGATGGTGAAGTGGCTGAGGCGTAGGCGGTTGGAAACGTATTTTTTCTGCTGCTCGGGGTCGGCATTATGCAGCAGCTGGGCGTAGGTGTCCTGGGCCAGGCCCAGGCGCTGGGTGCGCACGGTGGCTTTGGCCCCGCCTTCGGTATTGAGCCAGAGGTCGGTGCGGCGCTGCTGGCGGTTGGCCTGCGCGCCGTAGCGCGGGGTGGCCACCAGGCGGCCGCCTTCGGGCGTGAGCAGTAGCGCGTGGCGGTTGCCGGTGAAGGAGCCCATGTAGCCGAAGGCATCAGTTTGGCTGGTGCATTCCAGCCACAGGGTATCGGCGGGGGTGGTGCCGTGGGCGGCCAACGGCATGCACAAAATGGCGTGGTTGAACTGGCTGCTCGGGAAGTTGGCGCGCACGTCGGACTCGCCTTCGCCGGCACCTACCAGCGCCACGTAGGCCGGTGGCAGGCCCGCGGCCTTGAGCAGGGCGCAGGTGTAGTTGCTCAGGGCTTTGCAGTCGCCGTAGCCGCCGGTGGCCACGGCAGTGGCGGGGGCCGTTTGCCAGCCGCCCAGGCCCAATTGCACCGACACGTAGCGTGTAGAGCCTTGCAAAAACTCGTACACCTTGCGGGCCCGTTCGCGGGGGTCGGGCGCCACGGTAATGAGTTGGGCCATTTTGGCGGTGAGGGCGGGCGGCAGCGCGTCGCGGCCCTGCCCCAGCTGGTACACCCACTGCCCCAGGCTTTGCCACGAAGCCAGCGAGCCGGCGTGGCCCTGCACCTCAAAGGTGGCCGGGGCGAGGTGCACGGCGGGCAATAGCTCGTCGAGCGGCGGGGCCAGCGGCTCGCGCTCCATGGCGGGGGCGGCGGGCAGCTGCCAGCGGTAGGTGGTCTGGTTGCCGGTGGCTACGGGCGCGCTGGCCGCCCCGGCGGGCAGCAGCTGCTCCTGGTAGCGCAGGGGCAGCGCGGTGGGCATGATTACTTGCAGCGTAGCGCCTTCCAAGGCGAGGTTTTCGGCATCCTGGGGCTGCCAGTTGGGATAGAACAGCGTGTTTTCCGACACGATTTCGTAGTCGAATTCCACCGTGTAGGGCGTGGCGGGCTGGCGCAGGTCGGCGTAGCGCACGCGCAGGTCATCCATGAAGCTGCCGCCGCTGCTGCCCTGGCCCTGGTCGTGAATTTCGGCCGGGCGCAGCTGGTGCAGCAGCTGGCCCTGCGCATTGTACACCGCCCCGCGCAAGTAGTTGATATGCTTGAGACTGCTGTAGTCCAGCACCAACTTACCATAGTCGTCGCTGCCAGCTTCGTCAAGCACAGTCACCACTTTGTGCACTGTTTTGACCAGCTGGCTGGCCGACTTTACGACCACTTTTTCGTCGTAGGCACGCACCACGGCGTGGGCGTTTTCGCGCAGCGCCGGGGCAATGGCATCGGCTGGGTACTTGGGGGTGGGCGGGGCCAGCAGCGTGAGCGCGGTGAAGAACGAGTAAAACATAAGTATCTGTTAATCAATTATTTATTAAACAGTAATAGACCATACACAAAATCGTTTGTCCTTGCGAGCGAAGCGCGGCAATTGCCCCAGAACGGTGGGCGAACGACTGGCGCAGGTATCGTTCGGGTGCGATTGCTTCGCGATGCTCGCAAGGACAAACGACAATGGCAAACGAGTTGAATAGCCCATTAGCTGCCGGCCTTTTTTATCACCAGGGCCTCAGCCTGCTTGGCCAGCATCTGGCGGTAGAGCTCGCGCAGGGCGTGGTATTCCTGGGCGCTGTACACGGCCTTGTCGAGGGTGAGGCGGCTGATGAACTGCACTGTGCCGGGCGCGGGGCTGCTGGCCGCGTACACGTAGCGACCGCCCTGGTCGGGCAGGGCCAGCGTGGCGGGCTTGGGCAGCTCGGCCACGTAGCCGGGCGGCAGGGTCAGGGTGAGGTTGGTAATTTCCTGGCGCAACATCCCAAAATCGACCGGGAAGCTGCGCTCGGCCAGCTGAAACGGGTTGCTGCCATCGCTAAACGTCGCCAACGGCTTGACGTACAGCTCCTCGGCCGTGGTGGCCGTTTCGGCCGGCTGGCGCAGGGTGTAGCTGATGCTCAGGGGCTGGCCTGGGTTGGTGGTGCCGCTCAACTGGTAGCTGGGCATTTCCCAGCTGGGGTGCTCACTGGCCAGCTCGGCGGCAAATTTTTTCTCACCCAACTGGGCTAGCTTTTCACGGGCCGCCAGGCCCGCGTAGCCGCCAAAGTCTTCGCGCGCCTGGCTAGTTAGGCCACCCTGGGCGTCGAGGGTCATTTTCACTTCCTGGTAGTGCGTGTAGCGCAGGCTGGGCGCGAGGCTCACCCAGCGGCCTTCGCCCTCGGCGGGCACCGTGTGGCCGATTTTGTTGAGGCAGCGTATGGGCAGGGCTTCGGCGGTGAGCAGCGGCTCGGTGGCGTCGAGCAACAGGTCTTTGCCGCCGGGCAGCTCTACGGCGGCCAGCACGTAGTTGAATTGGTCGAGCAGCGGGTATTCCTGGCTCACGTAGCCGTGGGTGCGGGTGCTCAGTAGCACGGGCTGGGCGGGCAGCCCGGCCTGGCGCAGGGCCGCAATGAGCAGCAGGTTCACGTCGGCCGAGTTGCCGCGGTGTTGCTCCCAGGTGTGCTTGAGCGAGCCGCTGGCCAGCAGGCGCGGGCTGCCGTCGTACTTCACACTTTTGCTAATTAACTCGCGCACGGCGGCGGCGCGGGCGGCCGGC
The DNA here is from genome assembly GCF_054779975.1 of Hymenobacter arcticus. Taxonomy (NCBI): domain Bacteria; kingdom Pseudomonadati; phylum Bacteroidota; class Cytophagia; order Cytophagales; family Hymenobacteraceae; genus Hymenobacter; species Hymenobacter arcticus. Next base: position 245,207 of record NZ_BAAGXF010000005.1, on the reverse strand, counting down.
TCCAGGTTGGCTTGCATGGCGGGGCGCACCACTTCGGCCAGAAAGTCGGTGTGGTTCAGCACCAGCCCAAACTCCTCGTGCTTAAGCAGCAGGTCGTTCTTTTTGGGCCAGCTGTCGGCCAGGTCGCGGTATTTCTCCTCGGGCCACTGAATGCCGGCCAGCTCGCAGGTGATGCGCGTCAGGTAGTCGTCGGGGGTGGTGATGTAGGGCTCGGCGCGCACGGCGGGCGCGTCGCGCACCACTAGGCGGTGCTGCTCGGTGTTCATGCTCACGCCGGTGCTGCCCACGTCGGTGCCCACGCCGGCCCCAAACTCGGCCCGGCGCGTGAGCGTCAGCGCTACCGAGCCGGTGCTTTCCTCGTTGGTAGCCATCGGCACGTAGCCGTGGTATATCATCTTGTAGCGGTAGGGCATGGGGTAGCTGAAGCGGTACTCGCTCCAGCGCGTGGGAATGTCACGCTGAAACGTCCAGCCGGGGTAGTCGCTCAGCATCGACGAGGTGATGGTGTAGGCGTACTCCACCACGGCCCCTTCCTGCACGGCGGGCAGCGTAAATTTTTGCACGTTTACCCGGTCGGTGCGCTTTTCCACAAACACGCCGTTGGCATCGAGCTTGGTTTTCACGATGTTGCCATCGGCCCCGCGCACGTAGGTGAAGCCGCGCAGGTTGCTCAGCTTCTCGGTGGCCTCGTCGCGGTGGTAAAGGGGCACCTCCACGGTTGCGTAGTCGTAGCCGGCTTTTTTCAGAATCTTGATACGTACCACGCGGTCGTGAATCACGCGCATTTCGCCGCCGGGGCTGGCAAAGCGTGAGGTGCCGTAATCGCAGAGCACCACGGCCGCCGCGGCGCTGTCGCCCACGAAGTTTTTAGCCTCAAAGTCGGCTGCCTCGGGCTGGCCGAAGCGCACCGGCGGCGGGCCCTTAAACGCGGCTGGTGGCACCTGGGTCTGCGCCCAGCAACTCACTGATATTCCGCTCAGTAGCAACACCAGGCCCAAGCTCGCCAGGGCTTGCCCCGGCCAACGCACTATCCCCTTCATAAGTACTCAGCAGAAAATACCCGCCCGCCCCAGCCGGGGCGCGGCGGACAGGAGTTAGATTTTTTTCAGAACCAGCGCCTCCGACTGCTTGGCCAAGGCTAGGCGGTAGAATTCGCGCAGGTTGGCGTATTCCTCGGCCCCGTACACGGCCTTGCTGAGGTTGAGGCGGCTCACGAGCTGTACCGTGCCGGGCGTGGGACTGCTGGCCGAGTAGATGTAGCGCCCGCCGTGGTCGGGCAGGTCCACCACGGTGGGCTTGGGCAGCTCGGCCGTATAGCCGGCTGGTAGAGTCAGGGTCAGCATAATAACGTCCTGGGTAGGCGCACCAAAATCGACGGGATACGTGCGCACGGCGTGGTGAAACGGGTTGCGCACCTCGCCAAACGAGGCCAGCGGGCTCACGTAAATCTCCTGGGCCGTGCTGGGCGTGCTGGCCGGCTGGCGCAGCGCGTAAGTGAGGGCCAGCGGCTGGGCCACTTCGCCCACGGCCGCAAACTTGTAGTTGGGCACTTCCCAGCTGGGATGCCGGGTGGTGAGCTGGCTCACGTATTTTTTCTCGCCCAGCGTCTGCAATTCTTCGCGGGCCACCGCCCCCGAGTAGCCGCCGTGCTCCTCATGCACCTCGCCGGTGAGGTTGCCCTGGTTGTCCACCGCCAGCCTGATGTTCTGGAAGTGGTTATGGTGCTGCTTGGGGGCCAGCGTTACCCAGCGGCCGGGCTGCTCCTTTTCGCCTACCAGGCGGCCCAGCTGGTTGAGGCAGCGCGCGGGCAGCATGCCGCAGGGCAGCAGCGGCTCGGTGGCGTCGAGCAGCAGCTCGGTGCTGTCGGCCAGCGGCAGCAAACCTACCACGTAGTTGTACTGCTCCAGCAGCGGAAAGCTCTCGTTGATGCGGCCGTGGGCGCGGGTACTCAGCAGCACGGGCTGGGCGGGCAGCCCAGCCTGGCGCAGGGCCGCAATGAGCAGCAGGTTCACATCGGCCGAGTTGCCGCGGTGCTGCTCCCAGGTGTGCTTGAGCGAGCCGCTGGCCAGCAGGCGGCTGGTGCCGTCGTGCTTCACGGTTTGCAGCACCAGACTGCGCACGGCGGCCGCGCGGGCGGCCGGGTCGGGGTGCTGGATGGCCAGCACGTGCAGGGCTTCCTTCAGAAACCCAGCCCGGTCGAGCAGCAAGCCAAACTCCTCGTGGGCCATCAATTCGGAATTGATTTTCTGCCAGCCGCCCGACCGGTTGTGGTACGCGCCGCCCGGCATGCGCTCGCCGGCCAGCTCAAAGTCGATGCGCGCCACGTAGTCGCGCGGCGTAGTCATGAAGGGCTCTTCGCGCAGGGCGGGCACATTTTGCATGGCCCAGTGGTAGTTGGTGGCCCGTGCCTGAATGGTTTCCGAGGCGTTGGCCGAATGGGTCGTCACGCCCCCGCCCATCGTTACGCCATCGGCGCGCTGCACGCGCTCGGTGGCCGTAAACTGCGTGCTGGTTTCCTGCTGACTTTGCAGGGCCAGGGGCTCGTAGCCCTGCATCAGCATCTTGTAGGTGAAGTACTCGGGGATGGTGGCCCGAAACTCACTCCAGCGCGTGGGAATGTCCCGCTGAAACGTCCAGGGCTGGAAATTAAAGAAGAAGTCTGACGTTACGGAATAAGAATACTCAATAATGGCCCCCTCGCGCACGCCGGGCAGCGTAAACTTGCGCACCCGGTTGTTCTTGTTGCGCTCCTCGGTAAACATGTTGGTGCTCTCCAGCTTCACCTTCTCTACCTTGCCATCTACCACGTTGTAGGTGAAACCTTTAAGGCTGGTCACCTTCTCCTCATCCCCGTCGCGGTGGTACAGCGGAATCTCCACAGTGGCGTACTCATACCCCGCTTTTTTGAGAATCTTGATGCGCGTGGTGCGCTCCGTTTCCATCTGAAAGCTGAGGCCGTTGAGCGTGAAGCGCGCCGTGCCGAAGTCGTAGAGCACCACGGCCGCGGCGGCGCTGTCGCCCACAAAGTTTTTGGCGGCAAAGTCAGCCAGCTCGGGCTTGCCAAACTTAATAACGACCGGCTGCACGCCGGCCTGCTGCGCTTGGCTGGCTACCGGGCCCAATAGCCCCAGCGCGCCCACTGCCACCGCACCCAAAGTACGTAGTTTTTGAATCATAGAAAGAAGATATTGGAGGCTGCGGGTATAAAATCATATAGCCGCCCTTACCCAGTAAAAGTAGGTGGCGGCTACTTGATTACCAATATCTTCTTCACGTTACCTACACAACTTCTTCGGGGCCGGCCACGGCCATTGCTTCGGCGGCCAGCGCCTCATTGGCAGCGGGGCCGGCGGGCGTGGCTTTCACGCCCAGCAGCAGGTAGGCTATGGCCGCCAGCACGCAGGCCAAACTCAGGGCGTGCACCCAGGGCAGGCGGGCCGGTTGGTTGTCAAAAACCCAGCCCGCCAGCAGGGCCCCAATGCCAATGCCCACCTCCAGGGCAATGTACATGGTGGCCACGCCCCGGCCCCGGCGCTCGGGGTGGCTCAAGTCAATAGTCCAGGCATAAAGCGTGGGCGAGTTCAGCCCCGTGCCAATGCCGAATATCACGGCCGCTACCAAGAACACTGGCACCGACGGTGACCACACCAGCACCGCCAGCCCCACCGCTAGTATGCCCGCCGACCAGCGCAGCACCGGCACCCGGCCGTGGGTGTCGCTGGCTTTGCCCGCCACCAGCCGCACCGCCAGCGAAGCCAGCGTGTAGCAGATGTAAAACAACCCCTTAGTAGGCCCGGCCAAGCCCAGCAGCCGGCTCTGGTCGGGTATCACGGTGAGCACCGCGCCGAAGGGAAACAAGCACAGCAGCGTCACCAGGGCCGGGCTCAGCACCCGCGGCTCCAGTATTTCATCCAGTTTAATTTTCAGCAGCGACAAGCTAAACTTCTGCCGCTGCCCCTGGGGCAGGGTTTCGGTGAGGGTGCCCTGCACCAGCACCGAGAGCAGCGCCGCCCCGCTCGACAGGTAGAACATGGTGTTCAGGGAGAACGTCTCGGCCACCCACGAGCCCAGCGCCGGGCCGGCCGCCATGCCCAGGCTGCCCGTCACGCCGAGCAAACCCATGGCCTCGCCGCGCTTGTGCATGGGCACAATGTCGGCCACGTAGGCGGCGGTGGCCGTGGGCTTGAAACCCGTGCTGAAACCGTGCAGCAGCCGCAGCAGCAAAAACCCGCTCACCGTGAGCGCCAGTGGGTAAAAAAACCCACACACAAAGCACACCAGCGACCCGAACACCATCACCGGAATGCGCCCCACGGTGTCGGAGAGCTTACCCGAAAACGGCCGCGAAATGGCCGCCGTGAGCGTAAACAGCGCAATGATGAAGCCCTTGTACTCGCCCCCGCCCAAGTCGGTGAGATGCTGCGGCAGCTCCGGTAGTAAAAGGTTGAAAGACAGAAAAAAAAGAAACGACGACAGGCACATCAGCCAGAAGCCCCGCGAATACGAACCAAGCATAAGTGATGCAAAGGTCGGGCGTGGTGAGTGAGTAAGGAGAGCAATGGGAGTAATTAGAAGTAATGTCGTTCCGGCTTTGAGCTGCATTACTTTCCAAGACTCACATAGAAAACGGTTGTCCTTGCGAGCGCAACATTCTGCGCATTAAGCAGAGATGGAGCGCGGCAATCGCACTAAGACGATACCCGGACGATTCCGTGCTGGTGCGATTGCTTCGTTGCTCGCAATGACAGACGTTTTGCGTAATTACTCTCCTTACTCGTTTACCGCACCCCTGCCAAAACGGCCAGTCCCCCACCCCGGCCCCAAATGTGCCGTACTGCTGGGCCTATGAGTTTCTTATCCAATTTATTCGAAAAAATATCCGCTAAAAACCCCAGCGGCGGTCGGGGCCCCGAAAAGCCCGCCGTAAGCGTGCGCGAGCGGGTATCGGCTCTGCGCCACCTGCCGGCGTTTTTGCGGCTTATCTGGCTTACCTCGCCGGCGCTCACGCTGGGCAATATTGTGCTGCGCCTGCTGCGGGCCGCCCTGCCACTGGCCATGCTCTACGTGGGCCGCCTCATCCTCGACGATGTGGTGGCGCTCACCAAGCTGCCCCCCGCCAGCCGGGTGCTGTCGCCGGTGTTTGGGCTGATAGCCCTGGAGTTTGGCCTCGTGCTGCTGGCCGATGCGCTGGGCCGCGCCGTGGCGCTGCTCGACTCGTTGCTCGGCGACCTCTTCGCCAATGCTAGCTCGGTGCGCCTCATGCGCCACGCCGCCGAGCTCGACCTCGACCAGTTTGAGGACAGCACTTTCTACGACAAGCTGGAGCGTGCCCGCCGCCAAACGCTCTCGCGCTCGGTACTCATGAGCCAGGTGCTGGCCCAGGGCCAGGACGCCGTGACGCTGGTGCTGCTGGCCGCCGGCCTCGTAGCCTTCCAGCCCTGGCTGCTGGGGCTGCTACTGCTGGCCGTAGTGCCCGCCTTCCTCGGCGAAAGTCATTTCAACGAGCGCAGCTACTCCCTCTCTCACTCCTGGACGCCCGAACGCCGCGAGCTCGACTACCTGCGCCAAACCGGGGCCAGCGACGAAACGGCTAAAGAGGTGAAAATCTTTGGGTTATCTGATTTCCTTATTGCACGCTTCGAAACGCTCTCCAACCAGTTTTACTATCAGAACAAGACGCTCGCGCTGCGCCGCGCCAGCTGGGGCACCGTGTTTGCGGCTGTGGGGGCGGCTGGCTACTACGGGGCCTACCTCTACATCATCAAGCAAGCCGTGGGCGGGGCCATTTCTATTGGCCAGCTCACATTTCTGGCGGGCTCGTTTGCCCGGCTGCGCAGCCTGCTCGAAGGCATCCTGAGCCGCTTCAGCCAAGTGGCCGACGGCGCGCTGTATTTGCAGGATTTCTTCGATTTCTTTATGATTGAGCCGCGCATTGTGCGGCCCAAGCTGGGGCAGGCGGTGCGGCCGTTCCCGCGACCCATCCAACAGGGCTTTACGTTTGAGGACGTGGGCTTTAAGTACAAGAACGCCGAAAAGTGGGCCCTGCGCCACCTCAGCTTCGAGCTGCACGCCGGTGAAAAGCTGGCCCTGGTGGGCGAAAACGGCGCGGGCAAAACCACGCTCGTCAAGCTGCTAGCCCGCCTCTACGACCCCAGCGAGGGCCGCATCCTGCTCGATGGCCACGACTTGCGCGAGTACGACCCCGCCGAACTGCGCCAGGAAATCGGCGTCATCTTCCAGGACTTTGTGCGCTTCCAGCTACCCGCCGGCCAAAACCTGGCCGTGGGCCGCATCGAGGAGCGCACCAACCAGCCCCGCATCGAGCAAGCCGCTCACCAAAGCTTGGCCGACAGCGTGATTGCCAAGCTGCCCCAGGGCTACGACCAGATGATTGGCCGCCGCTTCAACGGTGGTGTGGACCTGAGCGGCGGCGAGTGGCAGAAAATCGCCCTCGGTCGCGCTTACATGCGCGAGGCTCAGCTGCTCATCCTCGACGAGCCCACCGCCGCCCTCGATGCCCGCGCCGAATACGAAGTCTTCGAGCGCTTCAAGGAACTGACCCAGGGCAAAACCGCCGTGCTCATCTCCCATCGCTTCAGCACTGTGCGCATGGCCGACCGCATCCTAGTAGTGGAGCACGGCCGCGTGCAGGAAATCGGCTCGCACGAGGAGTTGCTGGCCAAGGGCGGGCGCTATGCGGAGCTGTTTCAGTTGCAGGCGGCGGGATACCGGTAGGGGGTGGTTAAATTAATTAAAACCATGACAGAACTCGAAGCGCTAGAACTCTTAAAACATCACAGCTATAACCATGATGATATAGAGCATCCCAAAACTACTCAGGGTTTTTTGGGAATGCTCAGACCATTTACTGGGCAGTTATACGAAGCTAATTTTCATGAATTAATGTCCATCATAAAACTTCTGAAGGAACATTTCAGAGGTGATAGAATTGAGCGGCAAATCATTTCTTCGTTTTGGGGTATTTGTCATTTCAGTGCCGCATGGGGACTTGACGAAGATGGTATGCTTAGGCGCAACAATCTTTTAAGTGCAGAACAAGTCCAGCAATTATCGACTTGGATTGAGTGCGTTTCCTATACCATTTCAAGTTTACTTGATGGCGTAGATGACGATGGGGCCTTTGAGCTTTACAGACTTTATCTAGAGGATAATCCTTAGCAGGTTTCATCGTAAATCTCGGCCAGCGTAAGCGTTAGATTTAACTCTGGAATAATCAGCACTTCATCCGGCCCGGTTAATACTGTTATTATCCACTCGTCAGCCTCGTTACGGCGGAAATATTCTACCAGCCACGTAGCACGTAGCCTGCGATACCATAATATCAATGCCGCAGCGAAGGCAGCTGCTGATACTGCCTGAACTTCCGGCCCCGGTCATCGTCCTCGGTTTCGGGGTACGATACCTGTAGCAACAGTTGAGGCTTCCGAATCAAGGCGATTTCGCCGGCTCCTTCTTCTGCGCCGCACACGAGCAGGTTGGGATAGGTGTAGTGCTTGTTTTCGCGCACTACCAGCAGAATACCTAGCGTGTACACCCGATTTTCGCTGTGCCGCAAAGCCTGACGAAAGGCTGTGGCACAGTTCATCACAATTGTGTTGTGATTAGTTGTATCGCCGGGATGCTCGATTATCTGGCCCTCAAAAAAGTCGTGGCGCGCCTCACTCTTGACTTCCAGGGCAAAATACTCCTCAGCCGTGCATTGGTGCGGCTGTGCGTCGGCAAGCTCCATAAGGCCAAAGACAACCACTTGACCGAGCAGTTGAAAACCGCGCCTGGCGTGGCCGGTTGTAGCGGCCCCATCCTATGCCAGCCCCGGTCGCTGCGCCTCCTGCCCTCTCCCAGCATGTCCGAATTCACCATTATTGACAAGGCCCGCCTTTACCTGCTGTACGCGCTCAGTCCACTTGCGCCGCCGGTATTAAAAGACCCTACCCTGCGGGTAATCCTCATCCGGCACGGCGAAAAGCCCGACGAGGGTGACAACCTCACCTGTGCTGGCCTAAACCGGGCCCTGGCCCTGCCCGCCGTGCTCAACCGCCTGATGCCCACGCCCCCCAACCGCACCTACGTGCCACTCATTGGCACCGATGGCAAAAAGACGACCAGCGTGCGCATGTTCCAGACCGTGACGCCCTACGCGGTGCAGCACAACCTCGTCCTCAACAGCGACTATGCCACCGATAACATCGAGGGCATTACCCAGGACATTCGGCAGCGCCGGGGTACGGTGCTGCTAGTGTGGGAGCATAACAGCATCGTTGAAATTGCCAATAAGCTAGGGATAAAGGAAGTAGAGGATTGGCCCGATACCGACTTCGATAGCATCTGGACCATTACTTTCAGCGGCGGGGGCCGCAAAGGCAAAGCCAAGCATCCCAGCCTCGCCAAAACCCGACAGCATATCCGGCCCTCAGCTACCTGCCCAGCTTAGTAAGCAGTCAGCCCACGCGGGCAGCATAAAAATCTGCTCCTTGATAACTCATATTAGCCAGCACTTTTAAGGGCGCTAGGCCCGTGTATATCCGGTGCTTTTTACTGAGCCAAGCGCGCAGTTTGGGCTATTAAGTAGCGGCGCTGCTCCATAAGCAGTACAAATAAGGCCGCTCGCCCCGAGGGCTAATAAGCTGAACGCTAGCCCAAAAATCCATTTCTGTCCGTAGCTTAGAGAGTTGATTAAAACCTCTACGTTACTTCCATGAAACCCACCACTACCTTTAAGTTAGCTTGCTTGCTAAGCTTGCTGATGCTTTGTAGCTGCCTCACCTCCCGCGATGCCCGCATCGAGTCGAGCTACAGCTACCGGGGGCGCTTCCGGCATTACCGCACCTACAATTTTTTGAGTGGCAACGGCCTCACCGCCGACAGTACCCGCATCAGCGAAGCCCTGCGCGATGCCGTGAAACAGCGCATGCGCCTGCAAGGCTACCGCTACTCGCACCGCAACCCCGACCTCATGGTGAGCCTCAAGTTGTTTGAAGGCGACATCCGTTTCCCCGGCTTCGTGCAGGACGACATCACGCGCTGGGTTAAAAACAACGAGGCCGAAGACGAAGAAACCCCCGATGAGCAGCGCCACGGCTACCAGCAAACCCGCATGCTCATGCTTGATGGTACCCTCATGGTCACGCTCATCGACACGCACACCGACAACGCCATCTGGAACGGCTACGCCTCGGGCGTGGTAGTGCCCGAGGGCCTGCGGGGCGAATACGTGCTGGTGCGCTCGGTGCGCTCCATCTTCGACCGCTACCGCATTTTCACCGAAAATTATTTCAACGGCGGCAACCTCGACGGGGCCATGAACGGCCAGCCCAGCGGCGAGCCGGGGGCCGCGCCAAGCGTGGTGCCAGTCTCCGAAACCCCGCGCTAAGCGGCGGCAGGTCACTTTTCGCTTTCGCCCAACCCGGCGCAAGTGTACCTTTGCCTGTCTGCGCTAAAGCGCTTGCTACCTAACTAGCTGACCTGTATGCTACTCGTTGTTAATTCCGCCTACCAGCCCAGCGACTACCTGCCCATCCTCATTCAGTTTGGGCTGGCCGTGGCGTTCGTCGCCTTCGCCATGGTTGTGTCGCACCTCGTGGGGCCCAAGCGCCACAGCACAGTAAAAGACGCCTCCTTCGAATGCGGCATTGAAAGCGTGGGCAACGCCCGCACGCCCATCTCGGTGAAGTACTTCCTCACGGCCATCCTGTTTGTGCTGTTTGATGTGGAGGTAATCTTCATGTACCCCTGGGCCGTCAACTTCCGCCAGCTCGGCACCGCTGGCTTCGTGGAGATGATAATCTTCATGACGCTGCTCATGGCGGGCTTCGGCTACGTTATCAAAAAAGGCATTCTGCGCTGGAACGAGGCCGTGCCCAGCCAAACTTTCACGGCAAAGCCGGTGTTGGCTAAGCAGCCTGCCGAGGTTGCCCAGGCCGCCTAGCAATTATCAGTCATCAATTACCAATTATCAGTAATACGACACGTTTTCGCGCATCGTAACTTGCTGATTGCTAATTGAAATGATAATTGATACCTGTTAACTGATAATTGAATATGGATACCCGCGTTCCTGAAATCAAATCCGTGTCGGCCCCCGAGGGCATCGAAGGCGCGGGCTTTTTTGCTACTTCTCTGGAGAAAGTGGTGGGCATTGCCCGCGCTAATTCGCTGTGGCCCTTGCCGTTTGCTACCTCGTGCTGTGGCATCGAGTTCATGGCCACCATGGGCGCCCACTACGACATTTCACGTTTTGGCTCCGAACGCCCCAGCTTCTCGCCCCGCCAGGCCGACTTGCTGATGGTAATGGGCACCATCGCTAAGAAAATGGCCCCCATCGTGAAGCAGGTGTACGAGCAAATGGCCGAGCCCCGCTGGGTGCTGGCCATGGGCGCCTGCGCCTGCTCGGGCGGCATTTTCGACAGCTACTCGGTGCTGCAAGGCATCGACCGTATCATTCCGGTTGATGTGTACGTGCCCGGCTGCCCGCCCCGCCCCGAGCAAGTGCTCGATGGCCTGATGCGCGTGCAGGACCTCGCCAAAAACGAGAGCATCCGCCGCCGCAACTCGCCCGAGTACGCTGCACTGCTGGCTTCCTACAATATCAAGTAATTTCTTTAGCTATTGGCCTTTAGCTGTTAGCTGTTAGCTTCCTCTTTTTTGAAGCGTTTCAGTAAAAAGCTAACAGCTAGTAGCCATAAGCTAACAGCTAAAAAGCATGGCTGACCCGACCAAAGAAGAATCGACCGCCGCGCAGGAAACCGTCGCTGCCCAGGACCCCACCGCGCAGCAAAACGCCCAGATACTGGCGCTGCTGCACAGCCTGTTTGGCGAGGCCACGTTTAGCGACGTGAGCGAACCCTACGGCCTGCTCACGGTAACGACCAAGCGTGAGCACATCCATGGCATCGTGGCGGGCTTGCAGCAGGATGAAACGCTCAAGTTTCACTTCCTTACCACTATGTGCGGCATCAATTATCCCGAGAACCTGAACCAAGAGCTCGGCATAATTTACCACTTGCACAGTTTGGTGCACAACATCCGGCTGCGCATCAAGATATTCTTCCCGGTAGCCGACCCAGTAGTACCCACGCTATCAGATATTTACGCGGCCGCCAACTGGATGGAGCGCGAAGCCTACGATTTCTACGGCGTCATCTTCACCGGCCACCCCAACCTGCGCCGCATTCTGAATGTGGAGGACATGGACTATTTCCCCATGCGCAAGCAGTACCCCGTGGAAGACGGCACCCGCGAAGACAAAACCGACCTCTTCTTTGGTCGCTAATTTTTAGATTGTCATGCTGACGAAGAAAGCATCTTATCACAGCTGCTTCGTCAGAAATCAGTAATCCGAGCGGCGTAAGCGTGATAAGATGCTTCGCAGGCGAACGCCAGATGTGGCATGACAGCAGTAACTATGGCAGTAAACGACGCCCTGGCCGGCACCCACAAGATAACTGAAGAGGCCCGCGAGCAGCAGGGCGGTCAGTTGGTGCCCACCCTCAACGACTTTTCGCAGGAGCTCACGACCCTCAACCTGGGCCCGACGCACCCCGCCACGCATGGCATTTTTCAGAATATCCTGCAAATGGATGGCGAGCGCATCATTTCGGGCGTGCCGACTATCGGTTACATCCACCGGGCGTTTGAGAAAATCGCGGAGCGACGGCCGTTCTATCAGATTACGCCCCTAACGGACCGCATGAACTACTGCTCGTCACCCATCAACAACATGGGCTGGCACATGACGGTAGAAAAGCTACTCGGCGTAACGGTACCCAAGCGCGCCCAGTATATCCGCGTGATAATGATGGAGTTGGCCCGTATTGCCGACCACCTTATCTGCAACTCCATCTTGGGCGTAGACACGGGGGCCTTCACCGGCTTCCTCTACGTGTTCCAGGAGCGCGAAAAGATTTACGAGATTTACGAGGAAGTGTGCGGCTCGCGCCTCACCACCAACATGGGCCGCGTGGGTGGCATGGAGCGCGACCTCACGCCCGTGGCCATCGACAAGCTGCGCACTTGGCTGAAGGAGTTTCCGGCCGTAATGAAGGAATTTGAGGCGATGTTCAATCGCAACCGCATCTTCATGGACCGCGTGGTAAACGTGGGCCCTATTACTGCGGAGAAGGCATTGAACTATGGCTTCACCGGCCCCAACCTGCGGGCCGCGGGCGTCGATTACGACGTGCGGGTAATGAACCCTTATTCTTCCTACGAGGACTTCGAGTTCGACATTCCGGTAGGCACCAACGGCGATACTTACGACCGTTTCATGGTGCGCAACGAGGAAATTTGGCAGAGCCTGCGCATTATCAATCAGGCACTTGACCGCCTGCCCGATGGGCCTTTTCACGCCGACGCGCCGCATTACTACCTACCCACCAAGGAAGCCGTGTATAAAAACATGGAGGCCCTGATTTATCACTTCAAAATCATTATGGGCGAGATTGACGCTCCAGTGGGTGAAGTGTACCATTCGGTGGAAGGCGGCAACGGCGAGCTGGGTTTCTACCTGGTTTCGGACGGTGGGCGCACGCCCTACCGCCTGCACTTCCGCCGGCCGTGCTTCATCTATTACCAAGCCTATTCGGAAATGGTAGTGGGCACAAGCCTCTCGGATGCCATCGTGATTTTGTCGTCGATGAACGTGATTGCCGGCGAGCTGGACGCCTAGTTTTTTAGTTGAAAGTACTTGATATGGAGCCGACTACCACGCCCACCAAACTTCAGTTTTCGCCCGCCGCCCAGGCCGAAATTAAGCGCCTGCTTACGCATTACCCCGACGACCGCAAGAAGTCAACCTTGCTGCCCGTGCTGCACATTGCGCAGGCCGAGTTTGGCGGTTGGGTAAGCCCCGAGGTGCAAGACTTGGTAGCCGAAACTCTGGGCCTGCGCTCCATTGAAGTGTACGAGGTAAGCACGTTTTACACGATGTTCAACCTCAAGCCCGTAGGCAAGCACGTACTGGAAATCTGCCGCACCGGACCCTGCATGCTGCGCGGCTCCGATGAGCTAACAGCTCACTTAGAGCGCATTACCGGCGCGAAGGTGGGCGGCACTTCGCCCGATGGTCACTTCACCCTTAAAGAAGTGGAATGCCTGGCTGCCTGCGGCTTTGCCCCCGTAGTGCAGGTGCGCGAGAAATACTACGAGTCGCTCGACACGGAAGCCAACGTGACCGCTATGCTCGATGAACTGCGCGGCCTGGTGCACCGGCCCATCCTGCCTTGGGAGGAAAACGGCCTGCCAACTTCATTGCAAAACAACTAACAGCCAACGTTATGGGACGCAAGCTATTAACCGAACACGTCAACGTTGAAGGCATTGAAACCTTCGCTGTGTACCGCAAGCACGGCGGCTACCGCGCCGTGGAAAAGGCGCTAAAAATGACGCCCGACGAGGTGGTGGAAGAAGTAAAAAAGTCGGGCCTGCGCGGGCGCGGCGGTGCCGGCTTCCCTACGGGCCTTAAGTGGAGCTTCTTGGCTAAGCCCGAGGGCGTGCCGCGCTACCTCGTCTGCAACGCAGACGAGTCAGAGCCCGGTACATTTAAGGACCGCTACCTGATGTCGAAGCTGCCGCATCTGCTCATCGAGGGCATGATTGCGGGTAGCTATGCCTTGGGGGCGCGCACCAGCTACATCTATATTCGCGGTGAGCTTTTGTACGTGCTGCGTATTCTAGAGAAAGCCATTGCCGAAGCTTATGCGGCTGGCTTTCTAGGTGAGAATATTCAGGGCTCGGGCTATTCGCTTGATTTGCACGTACATCCGGGCGCTGGCGCGTACATCTGCGGCGAAGAAACGGCACTGCTGGAATCGCTGGAAGGCAAGCGGGGCAACCCGCGCAACAAGCCGCCGTTCCCGGCTGTGCAGGGCCTATACGCCCGGCCTACGGTGGTCAACAACGTGGAAAGCCTTGCTAGTGTCGTGCCTATCCTCAACCTGGGTGGCGATGAATATGCCAAACTCGGCGTGGGTAAAAGCACGGGTACCAAGCTATTTTCGGCCTGCGGCCACCTCAATAAGCCCGGCATCTACGAGTTGGAGTTGGGGGTACCGGTAGAAGAATTCATTTACTCTGATGAGTACTGCGGGGGTATTTGGAAAGGGCGTGAGCTGAAGGCCGTAGTGGCTGGAGGCTCCTCTGTGCCAATTCTACCCAAGGAACTGATACTCAAAACGGCCGCTGGCGAACCGCGTCTCATGACTTACGAGTCGCTGAGCGATGGCGGCTTCGTGACGGGTACCATGCTGGGTTCGGGCGGCTTTATTGCGATGGACGAAACGACGTGCATCGTGAAGAACACCTGGAATTTCTCACGCTTCTACCACCATGAAAGCTGCGGCCAGTGCTCGCCCTGCCGCGAAGGCACCGGCTGGATGGAGAAGGTATTGCATCGCCTAGAGCACGGCCACGGCTCGATGCACGACATCGACCTGGTAGTGAGCGTGGCCAAGCAGATTGAGGGCAACACCATTTGCCCGCTTGGCGAGGCCGCTGCGTGGCCGGTGGCCGCCGCCGTACGCCACTTCCGCGACGAGTTTGAGTGGCACGTAACGCACCCCAAGGAGGCAACTGCGCCGGGCGCGGTGTACCGGGGCAATATGGTACTGGCCTAATTAACTGTCATGCTGAGGAACGAAGCATCTTATCACGGCTGCGCCCCTCAGGTTAACTTAATCCAACGACGCGCGCGTGATAAGGTCCTTCGCAAGCTCAGGATGACAAACGTATTCATAAGCCGTATTTATTCTAATGGCTAAAATAACCTTCGACGGAATTGAGGTAGAAGTACCCGACGGTACTACCATCCTCAACGCGGCCCGCAAAATCGGGGGCGGCGTGGTGCCGCCCGCCATGTGCTACTACACACCTCTGAAAGGCAGCGGCGGCAAGTGCCGCGCCTGCCTGGTTCGCGTGGCGGCCGGCTCAGCCAAGGACCCGCGCCCCATGCCCAAGCTGGTGGCCTCGTGCATTACGCCGGTGCAGGATGGTATGGTAGTCGAAAACACGACCAGCCAGCAGGTTCTTGATGTGCGCAAGGGCATTGTAGAGATGCTGCTCATCAACCACCCACTCGACTGCCCGGTGTGCGACCAGGCTGGTGAGTGCGACTTGCAGAACTTCGCTTTCGAGCACGGCGTGAGCACTACGCGCTACGAAGAGGAGCGCCGCACGTTTGAGAAAATTGACATCGGCCCCTATATCCAGCTGCACATGACGCGGTGCATCCTGTGCTACCGCTGCGTATACACCGCCGACCAGCTCACCGAGGCCCGCGTGCACGGCGTACTGGGCCGGGGCGATGCTTCCGAAATCGGGACGTACATTGAGAATACGATTTCCAACGACTTCAGCGGCAACGTGATTGATGTGTGCCCCGTGGGCGCGCTGACTGATAAGACGTTCCGCTTCAAGCAGCGCGTGTGGTTTACCAAACCGGTAAATGCGCACCGCGACTGCGGCCACGAGAAATGCACGGGCCACGTAACGCTCTGGTACAAAGGCAAAGACGTACTGCGCGTGACGGCCCGAAAGGACGAATACGGCGAAGTGAAAGAGTGGATTTGCAATGAATGCCGATTCGAAAAAAAGGAGACGGCTGATTGGATAATTGAAGGTCCGGCGCATATCGACCGCTCCTCGGTTATTTCGGCTAACCACTACGAGTTGCCGGTTATCAACCCCCAGGTAATTGCCGACTTGCCCGAAAGCACCGTGCGCGAGCTAGAACAAAACCCGCCCCTGAAACTGGGTGGCCTGAGCGGCACCACTTTCTAAGTATTCACGATTTTCGCCATGCTGACGGAGGAAGCATCTTATCACAGCTGCTTCTGTCAGAGCCACTTATTACAAAAGCGCCGCGAATCGGATAAGCTACTTCGCACGCTCAGCCTGACACTTTATTTATGCCTCTCGAGAATCTAGGCTGGCAAGGCCTCGTTGTTCTGGTCGTTTTCGGCGTTTCGCTGCTGATTGCCACTTACTGCACCTATGCGGAGCGCGTTATCGCCGCCTTTTTGCAAGACCGCGTGGGGCCGGACCGCGCCGGGCCCTGGGGCCTCGCGCAGCCGCTGGCCGATGCTGTAAAACTCTTCACAAAAGAAGAATTCTTTCCGGCCGGGGCCAATAAGGCGCTGTTCGTCTTTGGGCCCTGCCTGGCGATGATTACGGCCCTGATGTCGTCGGCAGTTATTCCATTTGGTAGCTACCTCAAGTTTGGCGAAACTGTGGTGCACTTGCAGGGCATTGAAATCAACGTGGGCATGCTCTACGTGTTCGGCATTGTGTCGCTGGGCGTGTACGGCATCATGATTGGCGGCTGGGCTTCCAATAATAAGTTTTCGCTGCTGGGTGCCATTCGCGCTGCTTCTCAGAACATTAGCTACGAGCTTGCCATGGGCCTAGCTCTGATTGCGGTGCTCATGATGTCGGGCTCGCTATCACTGCGCGACATCACGCTGCAGCAGTCGGTACCCGGCGAGTGGCACTTCTGGAACGTGGTGAAGCAGCCGCTGGGATTCCTCATCTTCATCGTGTGTGCCTTTGCCGAAACCAACCGCACGCCCTTCGACTTGCCCGAGTGCGAAACCGAACTGGTGGGCGGCTATCATACCGAGTATAGCTCCATGAAAATGGGCTTGTACCTGTTTGCTGAGTACATCAACGTGTTCGTGGCTTCGGCCGTGATGAGCGTTATCTACTTCGGGGGCTTCAACTTCCCCTTCCAGTACGAGCTGCAAAGCTGGTTGCACAATGCGCAGGGTCTGTCGCTGGATGCGGCCCAAAACATCGTGGCTATGTTGGGCGTGGTGAGCGTATTTGCCAAGATTTTCTCGTTCATCTTCTTCTTCATGTGGGTGCGCTGGACGCTGCCACGTTTCCGCTATGACCAGTTGATGCGCCTGGGTTGGACTATTCTTATCCCACTGGCTATCTTCAACATCCTACTCACTGGCGGCCTCATCACTACCGGCATTATCCCGGAAATAAAGTCGTGGTGGTTGGTAAGCTAGGCCTTTGCCGCTCCCCGTTCCACGCCCTATCTACCTGACCTATGCAATCGCTAAGCAACCGCGCCAAGAAACTGGAAAAGAAGCCCATGACGCTCGCCGAGCGGGCTTACTTGCCAGCGATTTTTCAGGGCCTGACCATTACCATGCGGCACTTTTACCGGGCCGCGACCAAAAAGCAGGTGACCATTCGTTACCCCGAAGAAACGCGCCCGTTCTCACCGGTATTTCGGGGCCTGCACGTGCTCAAGCGCGATGAGCAGGGCCGCGAGCGCTGCACGGCCTGCGGCCTGTGCGCCGTAGCCTGTCCCGCCGAGGCCATTACGATGGTAGCCGGCGAGCGCAAAAAGGGCGAGCAAAACCTTTACCGCGAAGAGAAATACGCCGTTAGCTACGAAATAAACATGCTGCGCTGCATCTTCTGCGGCTTGTGTGAGGAGGCTTGCCCTAAGGCGGCCGTGTACCTGCAAGCCGATAAAATGGCGCCGCCGCGCTACGAGCGCGACGAGTTCATTTATGGCAAAGACCGGCTGGTGGAGCCCGTGTCGCCGGATAACCGCTCGAAGCGCGGCATCCAGCTCACGCTTGAGCAGGCTGATAAGCTGCGCGGCCAGGCAACTCCAGCCTAGTGCTGGGCGGCAAGCGTTGGCTTACCGATTACTAAAACTCACAAGCAGAACGGCAAGCTAAAGCTTACCACCTAGTGTATGTCCCTCTTTCTTTTCCTTGCGTTCGTAGCCTTGCTGAGTGCCCTGGGCGTGGTACTGACCAAAAACCCAGTGCACAGCGTACTGTTCCTTATTCTCACGTTTTTCACGCTATCGGCTCATTACCTGATGCTTAACGCGCAGTTTTTGGCCGCTGTGAATATCATCGTGTACGCGGGGGCCATTATGGTGCTGTTTCTGTTCGTGATTATGTTCCTGAACCTCAACCAGGATACCGAGCCGCACAAGCCGATGCTGGCGAAGGTGGCCGCTACTATTGCCGGCGGCTCGCTGCTGCTGATAATGGTGGCCGCCCTGCACAATGTGCAGCCCACGGGCTACGACCCGGCTACGTTCGACTCGCAAGTGGGTATGGTTGACCGGCTGGGCATGGTACTGTTTAAGCAGTATTCGCTGCCGTTTGAGTTGGCTTCTATTCTGTTGCTGGCCGCGATGGTGGGCTCAGTGATGCTGGGTAAGCGCGAAACGGGCGAGCGGAATTTCTAGAATCTGCCTCTTGAATTGAAGAGCGGTAACTGCATAGGCAGTTACCGCTCTTTTTTTTGTCCGAAGTAGTTGTACTAAGCCCAAGCCAGCAAACTAACGCGACAGCTGAGCTAACAGCAGCATGGCTATTTCTATAATAATCTATTTAATTGATTAACAAGTACTTAGCGAAAGAGAAATTTACCAGTAACATTCAGTACATTTACCACACGCCCACTGTAGTGCTTTCTCCCACCCTTCTTCTACTGGCTTGTGAACACTTCTTCGCAACGAGCATGCGCAGCCTGGGCCGACGAGGCACTGCTTCGGGCGCTGGCCCAGGACGACCGCGCGGCCTTTGCAGAGGTATATGAGCGGTACTGGCAGCGCCTGTTTGGGCTGGCCTACCGCAAGCTAAAATCGCGGGAAACGGCTGAGGAACTGGTGCAGGACCTGTTTGCCGCGTTGTGGCACAAGCGGGCCGAGCACCACATTGAGCAGCTGGAGTCCTACTTAATAGGCGCTATCAACCACCGCATTATTGGGTATTTACGGGCAAACCAGGTGCGCACCGCCTACGCCGACTACTGCCGCTGGCACCAGCAGGAAATGACCCAAGAAACGGAGCAAGCCCTTGCGGCAGCCGACCTGTCCGAAGCCTTTGCCAGAGCGATGCTGTGCTTGCCCGAGCAATCGCGGGAAATATTTCGGCTCAACCGGCTGGAGCACTTTTCTGTGCAGGATATTTCGCAGCAGCTCAACCTCTCTGCGAAGGCGGTGGAGTATCACCTCACAAAATCGCGCCGGCTGCTCCGGGGTTATTTGCGGGACTTTGTGTTGATGGGGCTGTTTTTCTTAGTTAGCTAACAAAGACCTGATTTCACACAATCAATTTATTTTCAATACTTTACAAGTTAAAAGGATTGTGGGAATTGGAAACGTAGGCAGTTCTCTCGGCTAGGGGCGCAAAGAATTTTCTTAATACGTTAGGGGTCAGTAGTAGTTGCGCGTCTTCCTTGGTAGAAGCCCGCTATTACCATGATAACCCAAGCTGAATTTGACGATTTGCTCCAACGCTACCTCTGCGGCCGCAGCCCGGCCAGCGAGCAGCAGCTGGTGGAGCAGTGGAGCCAGCAGCTGGGGCAGGCTGAAAACCTGCTGTTGCAGCCCGAATCGCAGGAGCAGGTGCGGGCTGCTATGTGGCAGCGCATTGAGCAGCTTACCCAGGCCCCGGCCGCGGTGGTGCCCCCCGCGCCAGTGCAGCTGCTGATGCGCCCCCCCGCGCTGTGGCGGCGGCCGGCATTGCGCTGGGCGGCCGTGGCGCTGCTGGGGTTGGGTATGGGCTGGTGGCTACCCCGGCACCAAGCAGCCGCCCCACCGGCGCACTGGGTGCAGCGCACCAATACCAACCAACCCGCGCAGCACTTAACCCTGGCCGATGGCAGCTCCGTAACGCTGTACCCGGGCAGCACTCTGCGCTATGCAGATGGCCTGCTGGGGGCCCGGCGTGAAGTGTACCTGCAAGGCAAAGCCTGCTTTAAGGTAACCAAAAACCCGGCCCGACCTTTTCTGGTCTTTACCGATAAGCTGGTAACTACCGTGCTGGGTACTAGCTTCTTGGTGACCGCCTACGCCGGCATGGAGGCCAAGGTAGCAGTGCGCGAGGGCCGCGTTTCGGTGCAGCCCCGCGCGGGGGCCGAGCTGGCGGCCACGCCTGCCCAGCCGGCGGCGCACGGCGTACTGCTGCTGCCCAACCAGGAGGTATTATACTCCACTGCTAGTAAGGCACTTACCAAAACGCTGGTGGAGCAGCCGGTGCTGCTGGCCCCCCAAACGCTGACATTCAAAAACCGGCCGGTGGCCGAGGTATTAGCCGCTTTGGCAAAAGCGTACGGCGTCAATATCGTGTACGACCCCGCGAAGCTGCGGGAGTGTACCATCACGATAGATTTTGACCAGGAACCCCTGTTCGAACAGCTCGACGCTTTGTGTAAAGCCTTGGATGCCAGTTATAAGAAGGCAAACAATGCTCAAATTATGTTTGAAAGCTCTGGGTGTGATACCGCTGGCTAAGAGCTAACCGACCCGGCGCTACGCCCTCGCGCCCTGCGCACTACGACACCCGCCGCCTGGTACCGCGGCGGCCCACTACCTGCTCTATTAAGTCTATCATGCTCTTTTTCAACTGGATAGACTATCACTTTCTCCATTTCCCACCCTCAACCAACTTCGGCGTATGAAAAACGGCGTACCTCCCCAGCGAGGCCTCTGGCGCCCAGCCAGTGTGCTCGCGCTCCACCTCTGCCTAGTGTCGCCTTTGGCGAGTATGGCAGCCGGCGGCTCCATTCGGGCCCAGATTGTGCTAGACCGCAAGGTCACGGTAAAAATTGAATCACAGACGATTGAGTCAGTACTGGACCAGTTGTCCAGCCAGCTGCACATCAAGTTTGTGTACAGCCCCAAGTTGATTGGGGCCAGCCGGCGGGTATCGCTGAAGCTGGCCGACAAGCCCCTCACGCAGGTGCTGGACGAGCTGCTGGCCCCGCGCAAAATTGCGTACGAGGTACGCAACAACCGCGTTATCCTCAGCCAGGCCAAGCCCGCGGCCAACGTGCCCGTGTCGGGCCGCGTGACGCAGCCTAGCGGCGATGGCCTGCCCGGCGTAACGGTGGTGGTAAAAGGTACTACCATTGGCACCAGTACCGATGCCGACGGCCGCTTTTCGCTCGACGTGCCCGAGGGCAGTACCCTGGTATTCAGCAACGTGGGCTATGCCAAGCAGGAGCTGCCCATAACCGGCCCCACGAGCAGTATAGCCATCTTGCTGAAGGATGACCAGCAGGCGCTGAGCGAAGTAGTGGTGGTGGGCTACGGCACCCAGGAGCGCCAGAGCGTGACGGGCGCCGTGGCCTCGGTATCGGGCCGCGAGATTGCGTCGCAGCCGGTGGCTGACCCCGCGCAGGCCATTCAGGGCCGGGCGGCGGGCGTGCAGGTGGTATCCAACTCGGGCGCGCCGGGTGGGCAGGGCGGCACCTCCATCCGGGTGCGGGGCGTTACCTCGGCCGGCAACAACTCGCCGCTGTACGTGGTCGATGGCTTTCCGCTACCCTCGGCGGTGGATGGCAACGGCAATGCCACGGGCACGGAGCTGAGTAGCATCAACCCGAACGACATCGAAACCATTGACGTACTGAAAGATGCGTCGGCCACGGCCATCTACGGGGTGCGGGCCGCCAACGGCGTGGTGCTCATCACCACCAAACGCGGCAAGGCGGGCACGTCCAACGTCAACTTCGATGGCTACCTGGGCGTGCAAAACGTGTGGCGCCAGCCGGGGCTGCTCAACTCGCAGCAGTACGCCACGCTCAACAACGAGGCGCGCAACAACTACAATACGCAGTTTGCGGGCCAGACGCCCGTGCCGCTCAACCCGCTGTTTGACACGCCCGACAAGATAGCGGCGCTGCAAACCACCAACTGGCTGGACGCGATTTTTCAGCCGGCCCGCATTCAGAACTACTCCTTGTCGGCCACGGGCGGCAGCGAGAAGGCGCGCTACGCCATCAGCGCCGGCTATTTCCAGCAGAACGGCACCATCATCGGCTCGAATTTTCAGCGCTTTACAGTACGCTCCAACGGGGAGATTCAGCTGAACAAAGTGCTGAAGATTGGCAACACGCTGGCCCTCACCCACCAGGAGGAGCGGCCGCTGGCCAATGACAACAACGAGATTTCGGGGCCCATTCAGTTGGCCTTGCAGGCCCCGCCCTTTCGGCCGGCCTATAACCCCGACGGTAGCTTTTACGAGTTTAACAGCACCGACTTCTTTGGCGAGGAAAACCCCGTGACGGGCGCCCTGCGGCCGCGCAACCGCAACAACCGCAACCGCATCACCACCACCTTCTACGCCGAGCTGGAGCCGTTTAAGGGCCTGCGCCTGCGCACCAACGTGGGGGCCGACTTGCAGTTCAACCAGAACGACCAGTTTTACCCGTCCATTGTGGGCTCGGCCAAGTACCAGCCGCAGAACTCGTCGGGTAGCAGCAACTCCAACTACAACCCGAGCTACCTCATCGAGAACACGGCCACCTACGACCGCACCTTCTCGGAAAAGCACCACTTTACGCTGCTGCTCGGGCAGTCGGCCCAGCAGTTCGACTACTTCTACCTGGGCGGCAGCCGCACGGGCTACCCCAACAACGCGCTGGTAACCATTGACCGGGGCCCAATAAATGCCCTCATCAACAACAACGGCGGCAACGGGCAGAGCCGACTGGCCAGCTACTTCGGGCGCTTCAACTACGATTTTGCCGGCAAATACCTGTTCTCGGCCATTGCCCGCTACGACGGCTCGTCGGCCTTCGCGCTGGAAAACAAGTTTGGCTTCTTCCCCGGCCTGTCGGCGGGCTGGCGCATCTCGGAAGAGGAATTCATGAAGGACATCAGCGCGGTGAGTAACCTGAAGCTGCGCCTGGGCTACGGCAAGGTGGGTAACCCGCTGAACGCCGGCGCATTTGGCTACCTGCCCACCATCAACGCGGGCACGAACTACGGCTATGTGTTTGGTACGGGCAGCCAGAACCTGGCCACCGGCGGCGTACCTACCCGCTTGCCTAACAATGACTTGCGCTGGGAAAACAACATTCAGTACAACATTGGCCTGGACATGGGCTTCTGGCAGAACCGGGTGACGGCGTCGGTAGACCTCTACCAGCGCACCTCGCCCAACCTGCTGCTCAACGTGCCGGTATCGGCGGTGTCGGGCACCAGCGATGCCGTGCCCACCAACTCGATTGCCTCACGCAACCGGGGCGTGGACTTGTCCATCACGACGAGCAACTTCGTGAGCCCCGACCCCGGCGGCTTCACCTGGTCGACCACGCTGAACTTGTCGGCTTATCGCAACAAGATTACCGACCTGGGCGTAGGCAAGCCATTCAACGGCCAGGGTATTCGGGGCGGCTCTAACCTGACGCGCTACGACGTGGGCCAGGCCTTTGGCGCCTTCTACGGCTACGTGGCCGACGGCCTCATCCAGACCGCCGACGAGCTGGCATCACTCAACAACGGCTCGCCCAGCAAGGTGTACCAGACTTCGGGCACGGCCCCCGGCGACATCAAGTTCAAGGATTTGAACGGCGATGGCGTGGTGAACGGCCTCGACCGCACCTACATCGGCAATCCCAACCCCGACTTCACCTACGGCCTCAATAACACCTTCTCCTACAAGGGTTTCGACCTGAATGTGTTCTTACAAGGCTCGCAGGGCAACGATGTGTACAACCTGAACCGCTACTACCTGGAGGGTGGCCTGGCTGCCGCCACCAACGCCGGCACCATTGCCCTGGACCGCTGGACCGGCCCCAACACCAGCAACTACGTGCCCCGCGCCGTGTACAACGACCCCAACCAGAACATCCGCATTTCGAGCCACTACGTGGAAAACGGCTCCTACCTGCGCATGAAGCTGCTCACGCTGGGCTACACCCTGCCCGCCGCCATGCTCACCACGCTGCACACCCAGCGCGTGCGGGTATACGTGAGCGCGCAGAACCTGTTTACCGTGACCAAATACACTGGGTTTGACCCCGAGCTGGGCAACCAGGGCAATAGCCTGGGCGTCGACCGGGGCATTTATCCGCAGGCGCGCGTGTTCTTGGCGGGCCTCAACCTGGGCTTCTAAGCACTTGCTGCTAAAGCCTTCACCCTTCAAAATCCCACCCTTATGTCACTCCACTTTATAGCGTTTAAAAAGCCCCTCGGGGCGAGCGCGGCCCTGCTGGCGCTGGGGCTGCTGGCCGGCTGCACCAAAGAATACCTCGACTTGCAGCCCCGCGACGCGGTGTCGACCGAGCTGTTTTACAAAACTTCGACCGATGCCGTGCAGGCCACCACGGCCGCCTATGCCCAGATTCGGGGCGATGGCTTTTATGGCCACTCACTGTGGGCCATGGACATTATGGCTGACAACTCCTTCGTGGGCGGCGGCGGCGCGGCCGATGGCATCGAGTTTCAGCAGCTGGATAACTACTCCATTCCGGCCAGTAACCCGGTTACGACCAGCCACTTCCAGCGCGCCTACCTGGGCATTGGGGCGGCCAACCAGGTGCTGGCCCGCGTGCCGGCCATCGATATGGACGCGACCCTGAAGAACCGCTGCCTGGGCGAGGCCGAGTTTTTGCGGGCCTTCTACTACTTTGCCCTGGTGCGGGGCTTCGGCGATGTGCCCCTGGTGCTGACGCCGGCCGCCAGCCCCGGCGAAGTGGCCAACGTGACCCGCACGCCCGCCGCCCAAGTATACGCCCAGATTGAGCTCGACCTGAAGGACGCCATCACCAAGCTGCCCGCCACCTACAGTGGCGACGACATCGGCCATGCCACCAAGTGGGCCGCCACGGCCCTGCTGGCCAAGGTGTACCTCACCGAAAACAAAATGAGCGACGCGGCCATCCAGGCCCAGGCCGTTATTGCAGGCTCGGGTAAAACGCTGTGGGCCAACTACGGCGACAACTTCAAGCTCGAAAATGAGAACGGCCAGGAGTCGCTGTTTGAGGTGCAGTACAAGAGCGGCCTCAACCAGTACACGCTCGACGGGCCGGGCTCGGGCATCAACGAGTTTTGGGGCGCGCGCTTCTTCGGTAACCCCTACGTAGTATCAGGCGGCGGCTACGGCTTCAACATCCCGGAGCAGGAGTTTGTGCTGGGCTACGAAACGGGCGACACCCGCAAGGCCCCGTCCATTTTTGTGCCCGGCGATAAGTACCCCGATGGCCAGGTGCAGCCCGCCAAGCTGGAGGGCGACCCCAATGGCTACAACGTACGCAAGTTTTACGCCGGCGCCACCTCCACCATCTGGGACTCGCCCCTAAACGTGCCCGTGCTGCGCCTCTCCGAGATGTACCTCATTAAGGCGGAGGCCCTGGGTGCTACGGCCGATGGCTATGCCGCCCTCAACGTAGTGCGCAAGCGCGCTGGTCTGCCCGACCGCACCGCCGCCAACACCACCAACTACCTCGCCACCATCCTCAAGGAGCGCCGCTACGAGCTGGCCTTCGAGATGGACCGCTGGTACGATATGAAGCGCACCAATACGCTGGTTACCGACCCCAACCTGATAGCCAAGGGCATCAAGCCCTTCAACGTGCTGCTGCCCATTCCGCAGGCCGAGATTGACGTGAACCCCAATCTAACCCAAAATGCTGGTTACTAATAACTTAACTAGCTAAGCTGCCCACAGCGCCCGAAGAACGTCATGCTTTCCGTTGGTTGGCATGACGTTCTTTTTCATAACTACCTATTTGTTAATAAACTATCTACAAAACCTGCTTAAATTCGACTCCGTTTCTTTTCTTTCCCTGCCCATGCCCCCCAAACCAACTATCCGCCCCACGTGGGCCCTGGCCGCGCTCGGCCTGCTCGGCGCTTGCGCATCCCCCAAAAGTGGCCTCCCCCAGCTGGGCCAGGCCAGCCTCAAAGAAATTCTAACGGCCCTTACGCCCGAAGAGAAAGTGCAGCTGGTGGTGGGCATGGGCTTTTACCCGGCGGGCTTTCCGCCGGGCGCGCTGCCGGCGGGCAACCCCGGCGACAAGGAAATACCCGAAAAAGTACCCGGCGCGGCCGGCCGCACCCACGCCGTGGCGCGGCTGGGTATTCCGTCGCTCACGCTTTCCGACGGACCGGCCGGCGTGCGCATCGACCCCATTCGGGGTAAGGACAGCACGAAGACGTACTACGCCACCGCCTTTCCGGTGGCCACGCTGCTGGCCTCCACCTGGGATACGGCCATGGTGCGGCGGGTGGGCGTGGCGTTTGGCAGCGAGGTGCGGGCCTTTGGCATTGATGTGCTGCTGGCGCCGGGCATGAACATTCACCGCAACCCACTGGGTGGGCGCAACTTCGAGTATTACTCCGAAGACCCCGTGATAGCCGGCAACATGGCGGCGGCGCTGGTCAACGGCGTAGAGTCGAACAACGTGGGCACCAGCATCAAGCACTTCGCGGTTAACAACCAGGAATTCAACCGGATGCAGCTTACTTCTACGGTGAGCGAGCGCGCCCTGCGCGAGGTGTACCTGCGGGGCTTTCAGCTGGCCGTGAAAAAGTCGCAGCCCTGGACGGTGATGTCGTCCTACAATAAAGTAAACGGCCCCTACACCTCCGAAAACCCCGAGCTGCTGACCTCGCTGCTGCGCGACGAGTGGGGCTTTAAGGGCCTGGTAATGACCGACTGGTACGGCGGCCACGACCCGGTAGCCCAGCTCAAAGCCGGCAATGACCTACTGATGCCCGGCGTGTACACCCAGACCCAGGCCATCTTGGCGGCCCTCAAAAGCGGCCAGCTCACCAAGGCCCAGCTTGATACCAACGTAGTGCGCGTGCTGCGCCTGGTGCTGAAGTCGCCCACCTTCAAGGGTGACAAATACACCAGCCAGCCGGCTCTGAAAGCCAACGCCACTGTGGCCCGCCAGGCCGCCGCCGAGGGCATGGTGCTGCTGCGCAACCAAAGCGCGGCGCTACCGCTGGCCGCTGGCCGCCGGGTAGCGGCGTTTGGCATCACCTCGTACAGCCTCATTGCGGGCGGCACGGGTAGCGGCGACGTGAACAAGGCCTACACCATTGCCATTGCGCAGGGCTTGACCAGCGCGGGCTTTGCCGTGGATGCGCCCCTGAACCAGGCGTATAGCCAGTACCTGAAAGCCGAAAAAGCCAAGCTGCCCAAGAAGCGTGGCCTGCTCGACCCGGCCCCGGTGATTGCCGAAATGGCCCTGACCCCGGCCCTGCTAACCCCCGCCGCCCAGGCCGCCGACGTGGCCGTGGTCACCATCGGCCGCAGTGCCGGCGAAGGCGGCGACCGCAAAGTGGCCGGCGACTTCACGCTCACCGCCGCCGAGCAAATCCTGCTGAAGCAGGTGAGCGCGGCCTTCCACGCCAAAGGCAAGAAAATGGTGGTGGTGCTGAACGTGGGCGGCGTGACCGAAGTAGCCAGCTGGCGCGACCAGGCCGACGCCATTGTGCTGGCCTGGCAGCCGGGCCAGGAAGGCGGCAACGCCGTGGCTGATGTGCTCAGCGGCAAGGTCAACCCCTCGGGTAAGCTGGCTACCACCTTCCCCATGAGCTACGCCGACGTGCCCTACGGGCAGAACTTCCCTGGTAAAGTACTGCCTGGCAATGACGCCTCGAAAGGCAACGCCTTCATGGGCGTGCCTTCGGTAAATACCTATGAGGAAGGTATTTACGTGGGGTATCGCTACTACAATACCTTCAACGTGCAGCCGGCCTACGAGTTTGGCTACGGCCTGAGCTACAGCACCTTCGGCTACGGCCCGGTTAAGCTGAGCAGTTCCACCTTCGGCAGCGGCCTCACGGCCACGCTCACCGTGACCAACACCAGCCAGGTGGCGGGCAAGGAAGTGGTGCAGCTGTACCTGAGCGCCCCGGCCGGCCCGCTCGACAAGCCCGCCAGCGAGTTGAAAGGCTTCGCCAAAACTAACCTGCTGGCCCCTGGCCAGTCGCAGACGCTCACGTTCCCGCTCGCGGCCATGGACCTGGCTTCGTTCGACACGCCTAGTTCGTCGTGGGTGGCCGCAGCCGGCACCTACACCGTGCGGGTGGGCGCGTCGTCGCGAGCCATCAAGCAGCAGGCTACCTTCCAATTACCCGCCGCGCAGGTAGTAATGAAAAGCCGCCCGCTGCTGGTGCCCAAGCAGCCGCTAACCGACCTGAAAGCCGGCCAGCCGCGGCCCGGCAGCGCTAAAAAATAATTTTCTGGAAGGGTACCCTGGTTATTTTCCCAATGGGCAAAAAGCCAGGGTGCTTACCTCTGCAACCTAGTTAAACTCGGCTAACCAATGCGTTACCTACCCTTATACGTTGCCACCGCCGTTGGCGCGGCCCTGCTTACCAGTGGCGCATTTTGCGCGGCGCAAGCCCCGGCAAAAAAACCGACGGCCACCCCGCCCAACCGCCAGGCGGCGCTCACCACCCACGATGCCGAAATCAATGCCCTGCTCCAAAAGCTGACGTTGGAAGAAAAGGTGCACATGATTCACGCCAACTCGGCCTTTGCCGCCGGGGGCGTGCCGCGCCTGGGCATTCCGGAAGTAATGACCTCCGACGGCCCGCACGGCGTGCGCCCCGAGCAGGGCCGCAACTGGAAGCCTCCCGTGGGGGCCGACGATGCCGGCACCTACATGCCCACCAACAACACCCTGGCCGCCACCTGGAACCCCGCCCTGGGCTACGCCTACGGCACGGTGCTGGGCAGCGAAGCCAACGCCCGCGGCAAGGACATCATCCTGGGCCCCGGCATCAACATCGTGCGCGCGCCGCTCAACGGCCGCAACTTCGAGTACCTCAGCGAAGACCCCTACCTGGTGAGCGAGATGGTGGTGGGCTACATCAAGGGCGTGCAGGACCAGGGCGTATCGGCCTGCGTGAAGCACTTTGCGGCCAACAACCAAGAAACGCACCGCGACGACATCGACGTGAACATGAGCGAGCGGGCGCTGCGCGAAATCTACCTGCCGGGCTTCCGGGCGGCCGTGCAGCAGGGCGGCGTGTATTCGCTGATGGGCTCGTACAACAAGTTTCGGGGCACCTACGCCACCGAAAATGCCTACCTGATGAACGACATTCTGAAGGGCGAATGGGGTTTTAAAGGACTGGTAATGAGTGACTGGGCCTCAGTGCACAACACCCAGGAGGCGCTGCGCAACGGCACCGACCTGGAAATGGGTACTGACCTCGCCCTCATGTACAAGAGTATAGACCAGAGTGCCGCCACTGCCAGCACGGCCACCACCACGCCCGCCCGCAGCTATTACGACCGCTTTTTCCTGGCCGACCCGGCTTTGGAAGCCACCAAAAAAGACCCCACTCTGCTGCCCCTGCTCGACGACAAAGTGCGGCGCATTCTGCGGGTGATGTACGCCACCCATATGCTCGGCGGCCCCAAGCGCCAGCCCGGCGCCTACAACACCAAGGAGCACCAGGCCACCGCCCTCAAAGTAGCCGAAGAAGGTATTGTGCTGCTCAAAAACGAAGGCAACCTACTGCCGCTCAAGAAGTCAATCAAGACCGTGGCCGTTATTGGGGCCAATGCTGACCGCGCCAACTCGATGGGCGGCGGCAGCGGGCAAGTGAAGGCCAAGTATGAGATTACGGCGCTGCAAGGCATTAAGAATGAGCTGGGTAGCGGCGTGAATGTAACGTACGCACCCGGCTACACCATCGCCCGCGACCAAAAGGCTGACCCGCAGCTGATTGCGCAGGCCGTAGCCGCTGCCAAGGCGGCCGACGAGGTGATTTTCGTGGGCGGCTCCACCCACGGCTACGACTACACCAAGTGGAACGACAATGCCTACGACGCCGAAAGCGTAGACAAGCCCGACCTCAAAATGCCTTTCGGCCAGGACGAGCTGGTGCAGGCCGTGCTGGCCGCCAACCCGCGCACCGTGGTGGTGCTGCTGGGCGGCGGCCCCATCGAAGTAGCCGCCTGGGCCGGCCAGGCCCGCGGTATTATCGAGGCGTGGTACCCCGGCATGGAAGGCGGCAACGCGCTGGCCCACATCCTGTTTGGTGACGTAAATCCCTCGGGCAAGCTGCCCTTCACCTTCCCCGTAAAGCTGGAAGACGCGCCCGCCATGAAGCTGGGCGAATACCCCAGCACGCCCGGCAACCCGCTGAAACAGACCTACAAAGACGACATCTGGGTGGGCTACCGCTATTACGACACCTACCAGGTGAAGCCGCAGTTTGCCTTCGGCCACGGCCTCAGCTACACCACCTTCGACTACGGCAAGCTGAGCGTGACGCCCGGCCCGCAGCGCGCCACCGTAACCCTCACGGTGCGCAACACCGGTAAAACGGCCGGCTCTGAAATCGTGCAGCTCTATGTGAAAGACCTGAAAGCCAGCGTAAAGCGGCCCGAGAAAGAATTAAAAGCATTTGACAAAGTCGCGCTCAAGCCCGGCGAGTCGAGGACCGTGACCATGCAGCTGCCGGCCACCGCCTTCCAGTATTACGACGAGGCTAAGAAGCAGTGGGTGCTGGAGCCCGGCCAGTTTGAGGTGCTCGTAGGCAGCGCGTCGGATGACATTCGCCAGAAAGCAACTTTTACGCTATAACTACGAAGAAAATAAAAGCGTCCCCCGAGATTTCGAGGACTACTTTTATTTTCTTTTGTGCTTCTTTAAATTATCTAAATCATCCTGGTCACGGGGCCGACCAGCCGCTTGCTTAGCCTTTATCAGGTGTTGATACCAAATAAGCCGAATCGGTAAATTATCCACTTCTGTGTCAGTAGCCGCCGCGTAAGCCTCCTCAAAAATCAATCCCTTTAGGTTGGTAATAATGTCTATGGCAACAGGAGGTCGACCAAACGTGAAAACATCAAAATCAGGGTTTTGCAAGAAATTATCAGCCGTCATATCAAACGTGGGCATTCCAAATTCTTGAAAAGCCTGGGCCAGCCTCATATAATTTTCACTTGATTTCTCCACCCATAAATCTAGGTCGCCAGTGGTTCGGCTGTAACCATGCAGAATAACGGAGTAACCACCCACCAGCACATAGCGCACCCGCTGATTATGGAAAGCCCGCAGAAAATCCTGAAAGTCCTGGTTGAATAAATTAGCCATTGAGCACTGCATGACGACGCATGGCAAACGCCGTACGGTCGAGCCGGGGCGGCTCGGCTTGGTTGTAGCCAAAAGCTACACTGTTAAGGTATGCAGCCGCTTGTAACCGCTCTGCTGGAGTCGCTGGCTGTTGTTGAGCATGATACTGCTCGGTCTGCTCGTGCGTGCCCGCATGGTGAGCAGTGCGGTCAAGGCGAAAAGTCATGTAGTAAATATATGCGGCAGGTTAATCTCTTCAAAACAAAAGCGGCGACTGATTCCTCAGTCGCCGCTTTTGTTACTTAAACTTTTCTTTCTTACAGCTTTGCAGCGAGGTCTCCAAGTTTTCTATTGATTCACTAAATGTGTTGATTATTACCGCATCGAGTTGCCTGGCAGTCTGGCGGTCTAGAATTTTCAGTGTGTCGAAGCTACCTGCTTTACCAGTACTAACTCGGCCAAAATCTAACAAGACATCCTGCCACTGAATAGCACCAAGCTTCGGTGTCCAAATCCCAGTACGTCCAAATTGAAGCGCGGGCTCCTTGTTATTTATTGTCTTCTAGCCCATCCAAATAAAGGCGCCGGCTATAATCAAGAAAAACAAGCCAGCTAATTCGTTAAGTTTTCGACTTGCTAGGCCAAATACAGCCATTAACAAAAAACACAACCCAATAAACAGCCCAAAGTACCCATACCAACGAGCGTTGTAAAAAACGCATGAATAAGCTTCCTCGTCCATAACACTACTTCACCACTACGTCCGTCTTGATACTCAGTTCCGTCAGTTGCTTGTCCGAGATGGGCGAGGGTGAGTCAATCATCACGTCGCGGCCCGAATTATTCTTGGGGAAGGCAATGAAGTCGCGGATAGAGTCAGCGCCGCCAAACAGGGAGCACAGGCGGTCGAAGCCGAAGGCGATGCCGCCGTGGGGCGGCGCGCCGTACTCAAACGCGTCGAGTAGGAAGCCAAACTGCGCCTGCGCCTCCTCGGGCGAGAAGCCAAGCAGCGAGAACATGCGGGCCTGCACCGCCCGGTCGTGAATGCGGATGGAGCCACCGCCTACCTCTACCCCATTTATAACCAAGTCATAGGCATTGGCACGGGCCTGGCCGATGGTGTCGGGGTTGTCGAGCAGGTGCAGGTCCTCGGGCTTGGGCGAGGTGAAGGGGTGGTGCATGGCAAAATAGCGGCCTTCCTCTTCGATGTACTCCAGCAGCGGGAAGTTGACCACCCACAGCGGCGAAAACGAGTCCTTGTCGCGCAGGCCGAGGCGCTGGCCTATTTCGAGGCGTAGCTCGCTGAGCGCCTTGCGCGACTTGTCGGCCGGGCCGGCCAGGATGAGCAGCAAGTCGCCTTCATTGGCGTTGAAAGCGGTTTTCCACTTCTGCAATTCTTCCTGCGAGTAGAACTTGTCCACCGATGACTTCACCACGCCGCCGGCTTCTACGCGGGCGTACACGAGGCCGGTGGCACCAAGCTGCGGGCGCTTCACGAAGGCGGTCAGTTCGTCGAGCTGCTTGCGGGTGTAGGCGGCGCAAGTGGCCGCGTTGATGCCCACTACCAGTTCAGCGCTGTCGAACACCGGGAAGCCCTGGCCCTGCACCACGTCGTTGAGCTCCACGAACTTCATTTCGAAGCGCGTGTCAGGCTTGTCGTTGCCGTACCAGCGCATGGCGTCGGCGTACTCCATACGGGGCACGGTGGGGAAATCGAGGTTTTTGATTTCCTTGAACAGGTAGCGCACCAAGCCCTCGAAGGTATTGAGAATGTCTTCCTGCTCCACAAAGGCCATTTCGCAGTCAATCTGCGTGAACTCGGGCTGGCGGTCGGCGCGCAGGTCTTCGTCGCGGAAGCACTTCACAATCTGGAAGTAGCGGTCGAAGCCCGACACCATCAGCAGTTGCTTGAACGTTTGGGGCGACTGCGGCAGAGCGTAAAACTCGCCGGGGTTCATGCGCGAGGGCACCACAAAGTCGCGGGCGCCTTCGGGCGTGCTTTTGATGAGCACGGGCGTTTCGACTTCGATAAAGTTCTGACCGTCGAGGTAGCGGCGCACGGCCTGGGCCATCTTGTGGCGCAGCATCAGGTTGTTGCGCACCGGGTTGCGGCGCAGGTCGAGGTAGCGGTACTTCATGCGCAACTCGTCGCCGCCATCCGTCTCATCCTGAATGAGAAAGGGCGGCAGCTTGGCCGGGTTCAGCACTTCGAGCTTCTCCACGCGGATTTCAATGTCGCCGGTCGCCATTTGGGCGTTTTTGGAGTAGCGCTCGGCCACTTTGCCGGTCACGCTAATCACAAACTCGCGGCCCAGGGTGCGGGCGGTTTCGCGCACGGCTTCGCTCTCAACACCTTGCTCCAAAGCTAGTTGCGTGATGCCGTAGCGGTCGCGCAGGTCAATCCAAAGGATGCTGCCTTTATCGCGGGTGAGCTGCACCCAGCCGACGAGGGTGACGGTTTGGCCGACGTGTTCTTGGCGAAGCTCGCCGTTGGTGTGCGTTCTTAACATGGCAAAGGGATTTCGGGCAAAGTTAGGCCCTTGCACCGCCCCTTGTGCACGCGCCAGGCCCCCAGCCAAGCCAAAAACCTGCCGGGCCGAACCCCAAAGTTTGGTACGGAGTATGCAAGTAGACCTGGCAACGGCGTTTCTTCGATGCCTTCTTCTTTCTTCTCGACCATGAAATTCCTTTCTTCGCTGGCCCTGGCGGCCGCTCTGCTCACGGCCGGCGCGGCCCAGGCCCAAACCAAAGTCAAGACCAAAACCAAGTACGAAGACGGCGCCGAAATCAAGACCAAGGGCGAAGTGCCGGCCGTGACGCTCGACGGCCCCATCAAGCGCGTGGAGACGCTCTCGGGCATCGATATTTTTCCCAAGCCCAACTCTAACAGCGTGCTGCTCAGCTTCACGCAGCAGTTTACCAAGCCCGGCACGCTGGTGATGACCGACTACAAAAACAAGGTGGTGTACCAACAGGAACTCGACCCGCAAAACAACACCGGCGAGCCCGTTGACCTGGGCCACATTTCGGCCGGCACCTACCTGGTAGAGGCCAAAACCGGCAACTACGTGTACTGGAAGAAGGTGCGCATCAAGTACCCCACGGTAGTGCGCCGCTAGGTATCGTATTAGCTTGTTGTCGTTTATAGAACGTCATGCTGAGCTTGTCGAAGCATCTCTACCGCGCCGCAGGGATTACTAACCCTTTCGGCGCGGTAGAGATGCTTCAGCAGGCTCAGCATGACGTTCTAATTTTTGCCCAAACGCTTTTGCCCCGTGAAAGCCCGTATTTTTGCCCAGCTTATGAAGACTTTTGCCCTGCTTCTCACCGTTTTTGCGCTCACCAGCTTTGGCCCCAAACCCAAGCTGACCTCGGTGAAGTTGGCCCCCAACCTCACGGTGGCCGTGCCGCAGGGCTTCACGCCGCTGCCCGACGAGGGCATTGCCGCCAAGTTTCCGTCGCCGCGCAAGCCGCTGGCGGTGTTCAGTAGCCCCAGTGGCCGGGTCGATTATAGCATTTCGGTGCGCCCAACCACCTTCGGGCCCGACTATAACATCTTGCTGCCCATGTACAAAGCCAGCGTGCAGCGGCTCTACACCAAGGTCGATTTCCTGACCCAGGAAGTGCGCAAAGTGAACGGCCGCGAGGTCGTGGCCCTGGAGTTCATCTCCACCTTCAGCGAGAGCCGGCGCTCGGTGCAGTTGGCGCCCATCAAGAAATACGAGTACATCGAGTACGCCGTGCAGGGCCAGCAGCTATACATTTTCTCGTTCTCAGCCCCAGCCGAGGAGCAGACGCAATGGCGCCCGGTGGCCCAGGCCGCTCTCAGCGACATCAACCTGAAGTAAACACGTCCTAAATCGTTCGTCCTTGCGAGCGCAACGCAGTGGAGCGCGGCAATCGCCCCAGAACGAAACCCAAACGACTCGTTCTGGGGCGATTGCCGCGCTCCACTGCGTTGCGCTCGTAATGACAAACGCACCTAACGAAGCACCGAACTATGCTCACCGACGACTACTTCATGCGCCAGGCGTTGGTCGAGGCGCGGCGGGCACTGGCAGGCGGCGAAATTCCGATTGGCGCGGTAGTGGTGCTGGCGGGCACCATCATCGGCCGGGGCTACAACCAGACCGAGCAGCTGCACGACGTAACGGCCCACGCCGAAATGCTGGCCATTACGTCGGCAGCTAACTATTTGGGAAACAAATACTTAACTAATTGCACGCTCTACGTCACCGTGGAGCCCTGCGTGATGTGCGCCGGGGCCAGCGCCTGGGCGCAGCTCGGGGCAGTGGTATTTGGGGCCGCCGAGCCCAAAACCGGCTACCGCCGCCACAGTTTGGGGCTGTTGCACCCGCGCACCCAAGTGCGGGCCGGCGTGTGCGCCGACGAGTGCACAGCCCTCATGCAGGCGTTTTTCCAAGCCAAAAGGGGAAATGTGCGGTAAGCTTTAGCTTGCCGTGAGGAAAACAACCTATGCTAAAAACGGCAAGCTGAAGCTTACCGCACGTAACCCCCGCCCCCAATTGCGGGTTATAGAAGCAGCATCTACCCATCTTTTCACTTTAAAACACCCGAATCATGGCTTTTGAACTGCCCAAGCTGCCCTACGCCTACGACGCCCTCGAACCTACCTTCGACGCGCAGACGATGGAAATTCACCATACCAAGCACCACCAGGCCTACGTAACCAACCTCAATGCCGCCATTGCCGGCACGGAGATGGAGAGCCAGTCCATCGAGGAAATCCTGCACAACATTGCGGCCGCCACCCCGGCCGTGCGCAACAACGGCGGCGGCCACTGGAACCACTCCCTGTTCTGGACCGTGCTCTCGCCCAACGGCGGCGGCCAGCCCACCGGCGCAGTCGGCGAAGCCATTACCAAGTCGTTCGGCTCCTACGACAACTTCAAAACCGAATTCACCAAGGCCGCCACTACGCGCTTCGGCTCGGGCTGGGCGTGGCTAGTAAAGCAGGCCGATGGCTCGCTCACCATTGCCTCCACGCCCAACCAGGACAACCCCCTTATGCCCGATGCCGGCATTAAGGGCACCGCCATTCTGGGCCTCGACGTGTGGGAGCACGCCTACTACCTCAAGTACCAGAACAAGCGCCCCGACTACATCGCCGCTTTCTTCAACCTCATCAACTGGGATGAGGTGAACAAGCGCTTTGCCGCCGCTAACTAAGCGAGCTGCTTTCTTTTGCTTTGAAAGCCCGTCTGCTCCCCGCAGGCGGGCTTTTTTGCGCCTGGTACCGAGCGAGCCCGCGCTCATCTGGTGTTACCACAAGGCTACGCGCCGGGCCGGGCTACTCCCGAAAATAGTGTAACTTTAGGCGCAAAAGGCCCTTTTCCCGAAACTTTAAAGCTACGCCTGCATGAGTATCAAGCTGCGTCTTACCGTCCTGAGCTTCCTCCAGTTTTTTATCTGGGGCGCGTGGCTGATTACGATTGGTGCCTATTGGTTTCAAACCAAGCAGTGGTCGGGCGCGCAGTTTGGCGCCATTTTTTCCACCATGGGCATTGCGTCCATTTTTATGCCCTCGCTCATGGGCATTGTGGCCGATAAGTGGGTAAACGCCGAAAAGCTCTACGGCGTGCTGCACATTTGCGGCGGTATCACGCTGTGTACCATTCCGTTGGTCACCGACCCCGGCATGTTCTTCTGGGTTATCCTGCTGAACATGATTTTCTACATGCCCACGCTCTCGCTGTCCATTGCCGTATCGTACTCGGCCCTCAAAACCCAGGGCCTCGATGTGGTGAAGGACTACCCGCCCATTCGGGTGTGGGGCACCATCGGTTTCATTGCGGCCATGTGGACCGTCACGTTCCTGGGCTTCGAGAAATCGGCTAACCAGTTTTACGTAGCCGCTGCTGCCGCGCTGTTGCTGGGCGTGTACGCATTTACGCTGCCCGCCTGCCCGCCGCCCTCCAAGGGCGCGTCAAGCCGTTCGCTGGTCGATGCGCTGGGACTCAAGTCGTTTGCCCTGCTGCGCGACCGCAAGCTGGCCACCTTCTTCGCCTTCGCCCTGCTGCTGGGCGCCGCCTTGCAACTCACTAATGCCTACGGCGATACCTTTTTGCACGACTTCGACAAAGTGCCGGCCTACCGCGATACGCTTTCGGTGCGGCACCCGGCCTTTATTATGTCGATTTCGCAGATTTCGGAAACGCTGTTTATCCTGGCCATTCCCTTCTTTTTGCGGCGCTTTGGCATCAAGCACGTCATGCTGTTCAGCATGATAGCCTGGGTGCTGCGCTTTGGCCTACTGGCTTTCAGCAACCCCGCTGGCGGCTTGTGGATGATTATTATGTCGTGCATCGTGTACGGCATGGCCTTCGACTTTTTCAATATTTCGGGCTCGCTGTTTGTCGAAACCCAAACGCAGCCCAGCATCCGGGCCAGCGCTCAGGGCTTGTTTATGATGATGACCAACGGCTTCGGGGCCGTGCTGGGCAGCTCCATCAGCGGCATCGTTATCCAGAACTACTTCACCGATGCCGCCGGCAACAAGGACTGGCACGGCATCTGGCTGGCCTTTGCGGCCTACGCGTTAGTAATTGCCGTGCTGTTCGTGTTCATTTTCAAGCATAAGCACGAGGAGCAGGTAGCCGAAACCGAATATTCTGAGCCGGCAGTAGCCGCCTAATCTGGCCCCAAGTCTGGCTCCTTTACCCTATTTGATGAGCAAACCCCTCCCGCCCCCGGCGGCTAGTCCCGACCTGTCGGCCACGTACAACCAGCACGGTTTTCAGCCCACCGTATGGTTTTATACCATGTTTGGCGAGCTGCCGCGCCGTGAAATCTACCAGCTCGTAACGGCTGATGCGCGCAAAACCGTGCTCGCCAACCTGGCCGAAACCTACGACCTCGACCAGATAACGGTCGTGCAGTCCGTGTTTATTGAGGAGGTAGATAAGGTGCCCGAATGGCAGTTTTATGCCCTTTCGCCCGAGCCGCACACGCTGCTTTTTTTCAGCATCACCAGCAGCTACGGCGACCAAAGCGCCATCCTGTATTACTCGCCCCGCACCGACGCCGACACCCTGGCGCGCCTGCGGGCTTCGCTCCAGGCCCAGCTCGAAAGCGGCCAGGTAGAGCGCCAGCGCATTCAGGTGCTACGCCTGATGGGCAGCGACTTGGCCTTCTCGCCGCTGCCGCTCAAAATTCCGACGCTCGACCTGGCCGCGAACTACAACGAGGACCTGCTGCCCGTGCACGAGGCCATTGTGAAGCGCCTGCAAAAGCCCGATGATAAGGGACTTATCATTTTGCACGGCCCGCCCGGCACCGGCAAAACCAGCTACATCCGCCACCTGTGCAGCCTCACCGACAAGCCCAAGCTATTCATTCCGCCCAACCTGGCGCTGCGCATTGCCGACCCCGAATTCATTAACCTGCTGCACGATAACACCAACTCCATCCTCCTCATCGAGGATGCCGAGGAGCTACTTACCAAGCGCGACGCCAGCGGCAGCAACGCCGTGAGCAACCTGCTCAACCTCAGCGATGGCCTGCTGAGCGACGGCTTCCACATCCAGATTATCTGCACCTTCAACGCCGACCTGGCGCGCATCGACAAGGCGCTGCTGCGCAAGGGCCGCCTCATTGCTTCCTACGCCTTCGGCCCGCTGGAGCAGACCAAGGCCCAGGCGCTAGCTACCACGTTGGGCCAAACCACGCCCGTAACCGAAGCGATGGCGCTGGCCGATATTTACAACCGCGAAGAGCCAACCTTCGTGAGCGAGCCTAAAAGCGCTGGTCGCATTGGGTTTAGTCGCTAAAAGTAAGCTCGTCGATACAAGATTAGTATAAAATTAGTCTGGTTTCGGTATAAAGAAAAAGCCGCTCTGCACAATGCAGAGCGGCTTTTTCTTCTGTCATGCTGACCGAAGGGAAGCATCCTATCACGTTTGGGCTGGGTTGTGTTACTAACCTAGTGGCTCGTTCAAACCTGATAAGATGCTTCCCTTCGGTCAGCATGACAAATGGCTTACTTCGAGAAATAGAACTCGCCTTCGATTTGGGCGTTCTCGTCCGAATCCGAGCCGTGCACGGCGTTGGCTTCAATGCTCTTCGCATACTTCTTCCGGATGGTGCCGTCTTCGGCGTTGGCCGGGTTGGTAGCGCCGATGAGGGTGCGGAAGTCAGCCACCGCGTTTTCTTTTTCGAGGATGGCTGCCACGATGGGGCCGCTCGACATGTATTTCACGAGGTCGTTATAGAAAGGACGCTCCTTGTGCACGGCGTAGAATTCGCCGGCGCGCTCGGGTGTCAGGTTCACTTTCTGAAGCTCCACGATGCGGAAGCCGCCCTGCTCAATCATGCTCAGGATGCCGCCGATGTGGTTTTCGGCCACGGCGTCGGGCTTAATCATGGTGAAGGTGCGATTGGTTGCCATTGGGGTTGGGGGTAAATAAAGAAGGTATTTGGTAGGGCAAAGGTAGGGGTGGCGGCCGCCTCCGCCCGAACCTTCGCCTAGGGTTTGGTTGTTGAAACCCAATTCATGCCGACCTTTGCCGGCCCGTTTTGCTCAGCGTGAGCCAGGCGGCATTTTTTCGCATTCGTAGGCCATTTACGTCGTCGATGTTTCCTTCCGTATCTGAGTTGCAAGTTCTGCTGGCCCAGCCCAAGCAGATTTTTATCACCACTCACCACAAGCCCGACGCCGATGCGCTGGGCTCGTCGCTGGCCTGGGCCACTTACCTGAAAAAGAAGGGGCACTCCGTCACGGTGGTTACGCCCTCCGACTACCCGGCTTTCCTCAACTGGATGCAGGGCAACGACGAGGTGGTGGTGTATGAGCCGCGCCACAACGACCGCCAGGTGCGCGACCTGGTGAACCGCGCCGAACTGATTTTCTGCCTCGACTTCAACTGCCTGGGCCGCATCAACGAGTTGGGCGAGTACGTGCGGCAGGCCCCCGGCACTAAAATCCTCATCGACCACCACCAGCGCCCCGAGGCGTTTGCCGACGTGAGCTTTTCGGAGCCCAAGGCGGCGGCCACGGCCGAGCTGGTGTTT
This sequence comes from Hymenobacter arcticus, assembly GCF_054779975.1. NCBI lineage: Bacteria > Pseudomonadati > Bacteroidota > Cytophagia > Cytophagales > Hymenobacteraceae > Hymenobacter > Hymenobacter arcticus. The sequence continues at coordinate 205,343 of NZ_BAAGXF010000005.1, read as the reverse complement.
GAGATTATTCGGGCGCTGGGCGACCAGGACCTCATCGACAAGGGCATGGGCGAGGCGCTCTACGCGGGCATCATGACCGATACGGGCTCGTTTCGGCACCCCAGCACCTCGCGCAACGTGCACCTCATCATTGCCGAGCTGCTCATCACGGGCATCGACCTGGCCTCGGTGCACCGCCGCATCTACGACTCGCACTCCGAAATTCGCCTGCGCTTCCTGGGCTACATCCTGAAGGACAAGCTGGTGGTCAACCGTGAGTTTAACACGGCCTACATTGCCGTGACCAAGGAGGAGCTGCGCCAGTACGAGAGTAAAACCGGTGACACAGAGGGCCTTGTGAACTACGCGCTCAGCATTGAGGGCATCGTATTCGCGGCCGTATTCATCGACCGCAGCTCGGCCGTGAAGATTTCCTTCCGCTCAGTGGGCGACTTCTCGGTGAGCGACTTCTCGCGCAACCACTTTGAGGGCGGGGGCCACAATAACGCCTCGGGCGGCATCAGCAATGAGTCGCTGGACGCCACGGTAGAGCGGTTTTTGGGGCTGCTGCCGCAGTATCAGGCGCAGCTGGTGAGTACGGGCACCGCGCCGGTGGCAGTTGCGCCGCCCATCGCCTAACTTTGGGCTCGTCTTCGTCTTTATTCCAACTTTTTGTTTTCAATGCAGTTTTTCCTCCGGCCCGGCGTGGCCCGGCAGCTGGCCCTGGCGGCCGGCGTGCTCAGCGTAGCTTCCTTCCTGTCATCGTGCAATAAAGGCGGCGGCGATTATGCCAAAACCAAGTCGGGCATCGAGTACAAGATTTTCAAAAAAGACGGTACGGGCTACTCGCCCCGCGAGGTAGCCGGCGGCACCGATGCCGCTTACAAAGACCGCGTGGGCAAGGTGATGTCGGCCCACATTGAGTACCGTACGGCCGGCGACTCGGTGATGATGAAGTCGCGCGAGCGCCAGTTTGGCATTCCGGTGCGCATTCCACTGGAGGCACTCACGGCCAAGCAGATGGGGGCTGAGCCCGAGGCTTTTGCCCTGCTCCAGCCCGGCGACAGCGGTGTATTCCGCTTCAACGCCGACACGCTGTACCAGCGCAACGCCCATCAGCTGGCTCCCGCTAACCTGAAGAAAAAAGGCAACTACATCATCCTCACGGTGAAAGCCGTGGCCCTGCAAGACCGCCAGGCCGCGATGGCCGAGGCCATGGCCGACCAGCAGAAAATGATGGCCGAGCAGCAGCGCCAGATGCGCACCTACGCCGCCACCCAGGACAAGGCTGATGACGCGACGCTTCAGGAGTACGTGAAGAAGAACAACCTCACGAATTTCAAGAAAACCCCGAGCGGCGTGTACATCGTGGTGACGCAGCCGGGCACCGGCGGCAACGCCAAGCCCGGCCAGATGGTGACCGTGCAGTACCGCGGCACCTTGCTCGATGGTAAAGAGTTCGACGCTTCGGCCAAGCACCCCGGCCAGCCCTTCTCGTTTGCCGTGGGCCGTGGCCAGGTAATTCCGGGTTGGGACGATGCCTTGCAGCAGCTCAACAAAGGCAGCAAAGCCACCATCCTCATCCCGTCGTCGCTGGCCTATGGCAAGCAGGGCTCGCCGCCCGCCATCCCGGCCAATTCGCCCCTGCGCTTCGACATCGAACTGACCAACGTGGCCGATGCCCCGGCTCCTTCGGCTTCACTGGCCCCGGCCCCGGCTGGCCGCTAAGCTGGCTTGCCCCCTTCGTTTACCTTACGCCGCCACGCCCCTCCGGCGTGGCGGCTTTGTTTATAACAGGAATGTAGGGTAAGCTTTAGCTTGCCGACGTCAGGGCTTTCGCATGTTGTATATACTTGCTAAACAGCATTTTACAAGACCTGATGCCGGTAAGCTAAAGCTTACCCTACACGCATCATATTCCCTAACAATCATGTTATGAAGCACTTACTCAAAACACTAATTCTACTTGCCGCCCTTGGTAGCGCCACCGGCGGGCGGGCGCAAACGCTGGCCCCGGCCCCCGGCTACCAGCGCACGGCCAGCGGCACCGAGTACCAGCTGTTTCGGCACGATGCGGCGGGCCGCTACGCGCCCCGGCCGCTGGCCGTGGCCGGCGATGCGCCTTACAGCAGCCGCGTGGGCCAGGTGCTGCTCATTTTCATTCAGTACCGCACCGACCGCGACTCGCTGCTGATGGACTCGCGCCAAATGCGCCCCGAGCCGCTGCCCGTGGTGCTGGGCCCCACCCTGCCCACCGGCAGCATTGAGGAGGCCATGAGCCTGCTGGTGCCCGGCGACAGCGCCCTGTTCCGCTTCAACGCCGACACGGCCTTTGCCAAGTCGCTGCGGCAACCAGTGCCCCCGTTTATCAAGCGCTCGGGCAACGCGCTGCGCCTCGTGGTGGTAGCCAAGCAGCTACTCACCCCCGAGCAAATGGAAGCCCGCCAAAAGGCGATGCTTGACGAGCAGCAGCGCCAACTAAAGGCCCGCGCCGCCAAGCAGGTGCTAAAGGACGACGCCCTCATTCAAGCCTATATCAAGAAGAACAAGTTGACCGCCACGGCCAAAAAAACGGTGGGCGGCACCTGGTACGTGATAACGAAACGCGGCACGGGCGTGCTACCCAAAAAGGGCCAGACGGTGAGCGTAAAATACCGCGGCACGGTGCTGGCCACGGGCAAGGAATTTGACTCGACGGCCAAGCACGGCGACACGCCGTTTGACTTCGTATTGGGTCAGGGCCAAGTTATTAAGGGCTGGGACCAGGGCATTGCGGTATTGCCTAAGGGCAGCAAGGCCATGCTGCTCATCCCCTCCCCGCTCGGCTACGGCGAGCGCGGCGCGGGCGGTGATATTCCGCCCAATGCCGTGCTGCGCTTTGATGTGGAGCTGACTGGGATTAAATAGATAACTCACAACGTCATGCTGAGCTTGCCGAAGCATCTCTACCACGCCGCTAGGGTTAGTAATCCAGCGGCGTGGTAGAGATGCTTCGGCAAGCTCAGCATGACGTTCTTTTTTCTTTTCCGGCTTTCCTCACCCGCCCAGCACTTCGCTCAGTATTTCGAGAGAATTGATGGGGCCCAGGCCCTCGACATGGAGCTGGTAGTAGCGGATGACAACGGCCAGCAGCTCGCGGCGCACCTGGCCGTTGGGGATGGTGCTGGCGGCTGGGGTGCGCAGCAGCTCATCGAAATAGTGCTCAAACTCGCGCAGGCGCAGTGTGGCGGGGCCGCTGTTGAAGGTGCCGCCCACGGGGGCGGCCCCGGCCATGGCCACCTGGTCGATGATTTCGCCGCCAGTTTCGGCGCCAAAGCCCAGGTAACCAGCTAGGTGCAAGAGAAAAAGCAAGGCGAAGTTCTCAATGCCTTCGTCCTGCTGGTCGAAGGTGAGGATAGAGTCGTGCAGGAAGCGAAACAGCGACACGTTTTCCTCCTCCTCGCGCACCGACTTGCTCAGCACTTCCGACAGGAACAGGCCCACGCTACTTTTGCGCATATCGTAGGGCAGCGAGCGAAACGGCTCGGCGCAGCGAAACTCAGCCAGCCGGGTGAGGCTGCCGCCCTGGCGCGGCACGTAGGCCACCAGCTCCAGCAGCGTGAGGGGCTGAAATAGGGCAATGCGGCCGGGCGGCTTGGCGCGCCGCACGCCGTTTACGAGGTAGCTCTGCACACCGCGCTGCTCGGTGTACACGCGGGTGATGATGCTGGATTCGCGGTACTTGAGGTAGCTCAGCACGATACCGCGGGTTTTGATAAGCATTTTTTGGAAGTATGAAATTCAGGGCGGCTGTCATTGCGAGCGCAGCGCGGCAATCGCCCCAGAACGAAATCGTTCGGGTGTCGTGCTGGTGCGATTGCCGCGCTGCGCTCGCAATGACAAACAGTTTTCGCCTTAGTTTTAGTTACTCAGCACAGCCACCTTGCTCACGCAGGTGTTTTTGCCCTCGGCGTCGGAGGTGAGTACCAGGTATACGCCCGAGCGCACGCGGCGGCCGGCGGTGTCGGTGAGGTTCCAGGTGACGGTGCCGCCGGCGGCGCGAGTGCTGTACACGAGGTGGCCGGCTACGTCGGTGATGCGCACCTGGGCGTTGTTGACCACGCCGCTGATGCCCACGGTGCCCGCAAAGTCGGCCCGCACGGGGTTGGGCGACACCTGGGCGCAGCTGGGCGCACCGTCGGTAATGGAGGCCGAGCCGCGGTAGCTGACCACGCCGGCATCGGTGGCCACGAAAACTTCGCCTGTTTTATCGTTCACGGCTACGTCCACGATGCTGTTGCTGGGTAGCGGGCTGTTGGCGGTGGTGAAGTTGAGCAGAGCCTCGGTGGCATCGGCGCTGAAGAGCCACAGGCCGTTGGGCGTACCAAACCACTTGCGGTTGGCCCCGTCGATGGCGATGCAGCGCACCGTTTCGTTGTAGAGCACCTGGAAGCCGGTACCCGTGCCACGCGTTACCACGGGGCGGTCAAAATCAACGTATTGCGTATTATTGGCGGCAGCGCTCACCAGCTGGCTGGGGTCGTTGTACACGGCCACGCCGGCCGCGGTGCCCGCCCAAATGGCGCCGTTGCGGTCGCGCACCACGGCATAGAGCAGGTTGCTGGGCAAGCCGGTGCGGTCGGTGGGGCCGGTGGCGTTGAAGTAAAACGGCTTCTGGCTGGCCGTGTCGAACACCACCAGGCCCTGGCCACCCTTGCGCGACTGCGTGGCCCAGGGGTTGCCGAAATTATCTACCGTGAGACGGTCGAGGTTTTCAAAGCCCGAATAGGCGGGCACTACCGTCCAGGTGGCGGTGGCGGGCCGGAAGCGAAACAGGCCGGGCACGCCCACTCGCTGGTGGCGGTTGGCCACCCACACCTGGCCGCTGTTGGGGTCGGCGACCACGTCAGTAACCCGCACAAAATCAGGACTATTACCCACGCCATCGCTTACGCGCAGCGGCGAGCCGGGCGTGCCCATCGTAAACTGCCGAAACTGGGCCGGGCCCTTCCATTCGAGCAGGCCGTTGCCATAGCTGGCAATGTAGAGCGTGCCATCGGGGGTGCGGGTGCCGTGCGAGAGGTCGAGCAGGTTGGGAAAATCGGTGCGGGAAGGGTAGGAAGTAACCGTGTAGTTGGTCCACTGCCCGTCCTTGTACTCGTAAAAACCGCCCCGATTACCGAATTGCAGGCCACTATCGCCCGAGTAGCCGCCGCTAAACACATCGACTGTGTTGGTGGCCGCGTTGGCTACCAGGCCGTAGTCGGCGGCCGTTTCGGGGGCGTTGGGCCGAATGACTTCGGGCGTAGCCGTGGCCGACGCAAAGCGCAGCAGGCCCTTGTCGTAGCTAGCTACGTAGTAGGTGCCGTCGGTTTCGGCCAGGGCATCGAGCGCCGCCCCAATGGCCGCCGCGGGCAGCACGGGCAGCACGCGCCCCGTGGCCAGGTCCAGGCGCCGGAGCGGACTGTCTTTAAAAGATGCCAGCAGCTGGCCGGCGCTCACGCGCAGCCGGCGCAGCTCATTGCCATAGCCATCCTGCGAGTTGCGCCAGGCGCGGGCCGCGCCCACGCCGGCCAGGTATTCGATGCCCCGGAAAGAGCTGGCGGCCACTAGGTGCCCGCGGTAGGCCACCAGTTGCATATAGGTGCGGGTGGGGTTGCCGGCATCCGGCCTTTCGGCCGTCCAGTTGCGGTAGTCGAGCAGGTTGACTGCCGAGCTAATGCGCCCGCGCAAAATACCGGCGGACGTAGCCGCGTAAATGGTATCGTGCAGCGCCACAGCAGCATAGGCAGTTACCACCTGGCCGGCCGGCCCAATGGCGCTGTAGGTATCGCGCACTTCGCGCTTAGCCAGGTCAAGCACCACCACGCCCAGGCTGGTGCCAATGTAGGCCACGCCGTTGTATACCTGCACCTGGTTCACGGTTTTGGCTGTTTGGCTTTCCTTGCGCAGCAGGTCGGTCACGTTGCGCACTGCGCCGCTGCTACCCAGCAGGTCGATGTTGCCGTTACGGTACACCACCACCAGCTGCGCCGAGGCCGAGTCGTAGGCCAGGGCCGCCACGCCCACGTCGCTGAGGCCATCGCGGCGCGATAGCAACTGCGTGGCATGCAGCTCTTTATCGTAAAAATAAAAGGACGACTCATCGGCCACGTACAGCCGGTTACCGGCTTCGGCCAGCACCAATGGGTGCCGGGCGGGCAGGTGCAGCTGCCAGTCGCCGTAGGCCGCACCCTGGCCCCAGGCCCGGGCGGCGGTCAGCATTCCCAACAGTAAAAGCCAAGCGGAAAAACGGGGCATAGAAGGTCAGTTATCAGTGAGCAATTATCAGTTATCCAGGCCTAACGCTTGAACTGTGCCGGGCATTGCCGCGCCGGGCGGCGGGGCAATGCCCGGCGGGCTTGGCTTTCCTGCCTACTTGTCTTTGTGTTCTGCCAGCTGCTCGTCGCTCACGGGCTTAATGGCCGCGCCGGCCAGGAAGCAGGGGCGACAGCGGGCCTCGTAGCTGTCGGTTTCGCCCAGCAATACTTGCTTCTCACTGGCCGCAATGCGGTACGAGTAAGCAGCCAGCTCGCCGCAGCACACGCACACGGCGTGCACCTTGGTCACAAACTCGGCGGTGGCCAGCAGGGCGGGCATGGGGCCAAAGGGCCGGCCGCGGTAGTCCATGTCCAGCCCAGCCACAATAACGCGGATACCACTATCAGCCAATTGCTTGCATACTTCCACCAGGCTTTCGTCGAAGAACTGCGCCTCGTCGATGCCTACCACGTCGGTGCTGCCGCCGGCCAGCAGCAGGATTTCGGCGGGCGACTGCACGGGCGTGGAGCGGATGCTGTTTTGATTGTGGCTCACCACATCTTGGGCGTGGTAGCGGGTGTCGAGGGCAGGCTTGAAAATCTCGACCCGCTGGCGCGCAATGCGGGCGCGGGTGAGGCGGCGAATCAGCTCTTCGGTTTTACCCGAAAACATGGAGCCGCACACGACTTCCAGCCAACCCCGGTGACGCTGCAACTCGGATAGGCGGCGGGGCTCGGTGAACAACTTAATGGAGAATTTAGAATGAAGAGTGAGGAATTAATCTGTTGGCTACCTTCTGGGGCACCTCACTAGCAGCCGGCTTACTGGCTTGCTTCTACAAAGTACGGCACCACTTGTCAGTGGGCGGCGGCAATTCGCCTAACCCATCGTAACCCGTCAAAAATTCTTCATTCTTCCTTCGTCATTCCCCCTTCAACCCTGGCTTGGCAGGCTAGGCGCTCGTGCTCGCCGAGGCGGCCGGCGGCGCGGTAGCGCAGCTCGGGGGCAGTGGGTGGGCCGATGGTTTCGGCCCCAGCCAGCACGCGCACCCGGCAGGTGGTGCAGCGGCCCTTGGCCCCGCAGGCGTGCCACCAGTCGTGGCCGGCTGCGTGGATGGCGGCCAGCACGGTGTGGCCGGCGGGCACGTCGAGCGGGGGGCCGGGCAGGCCCGCAATGGTCAGCAGGGGCATTTTGTGGCTAACTTGGCGCACGAAACCGGCCTACCGGCCGGCCCACGCTATGCAGGACAAATATAGCCTCGCCAAGTGCGAGCAGTACGGCCGCCGGCTGGCCACCCGGCTCAGCCAACAGTTTTTTGGGGCAAAGCCCGATGCCACGCTCGATGGCCCAGCGCTGCTAAAAGTGACGCCCATCCGGCAGGTAAACCTGCTGGTGCTGCGGCAGTTGCTGGGCCGCTGGCAGCAGGAAGCCAGCCAGTTGCGTAGCCCCTACTTCGACTTTGAGGCCACGCCTGTGCGCGCCGCGCTGGGGCAATTTATGAACGTGCTTTCGCGCCATATTCGCCTCGACCGGGCCGCCCTGGAGCCCCTGCTCACCCAGGCCATTACTAGTACGCTGGTGCTGGCTACCGACCCCAGCATGGCCTTCGAGCACCTGCTACTACCCTCCGCCGGCCCCGAGGCTGACGACGAGGTGCCCGTGGCTACGCTGCGTGATTATCTGCGGTACTTTGACCAGGCCAAGGGCTTTTTTGAGGGCTTTGTAAATAGCTTGCCCACCGGCAACGCCCCGCTCAGCCGCGACTTTCTGCGCCAGCGCTTCGAGCTTTACCAAGCCGCGCACCATAAGGAACTACCGGCCCTGACGCAGGTGATAACGGAGTTTAGCGCGCTACTGCCCCTCACCGAGGCCGACCTGTGGGGCGACGGCCCGGCCAAGCCGGCCGCGCCCGCTAGCCAGCCGGCAGCCAGTCCAGTAACTCCGCCCGCGCCCAAAGCCGCGCCAATTCCTGAGCCCACCGCCGCTGCCGAGGTAAAGCCTGCCCCAGCTCCCGTTGCCGCGCCCGCTGAGCCAGCCGTTGCGCCGCCCGCTAGTCTGTCGCCTGCTCCTCCCCTACCGGAGGACCCGGCACCTACGCCGGCCGAGGTCCCGCTCTACGCCAAGCTCAAGGCAACCCAGCCCACTACCACGCACCTGGCCGATACCCTGCGCGAAGCGGCCCAGGGTGGCACTGCCCCGCTAGCCAGCCGCGGCGCGCCCAAGGTGGTGAGCCTGCGCGAGGCCATCTCCATCAACCAGCGCTTTAGCTTTATTAATGAGCTGTTTAACGGCGAAAACATGGAGTACCACGCGGCCATTCAGCACCTCGATGCGCTGCCCGATGCGGAAGCCGCCGCGGCCTACGTGCGCCAGGAACTGAGCGCGCAGCACGACTGGAGCCGCAAGGAGGAGCACGTGGGCAAGCTGCTCAAGCTGATTGAGCGCCGGTTTGCCGGGGAGTAGCGCGCCAAGCTGGGCAATGGCCGCCCGGCGCTGGCTGCTACCCTGGGCGCTGGCGCTGGGCGTGCTGCTCAACGCGGCCTACCCCCTGTACCGGCACTACGATTTTTCGCACTCGCTCGACACGCGCAGCTACCTGCGCCTGGCCAGCGGGCGCTTCGACAGCGTGAACGTGACGCGGCGCTACCGCCTACTGGTGCCGCTGGCCGCCGGTGCGCTGGCCCGGCCGCTGGCGATGCTCGGCGACCCGGCCGGCGCCACGCGGCCGGCCGGCGAGTGGCCGCTGCGCCTAGCCTTCTACCTGGTTAACTGCACATTGCTTGGGGCAGCCGGGGCCTGCTTCTACCGTGGGGCGCGGCTGGCGGGCGCGCCGGCCGGCGCAGCGGCGCTGGCGCTGGTGGCGGTACTCAGCAGCCGCTGGGCCGGCTACGCGGCCGGCCTACCCCTCACCGATAGCCTGTATCTGCTGGTTTTTGGGCTGAGCTACTACGCTGCGCGGCGTGGCGCGGGGGCCGGCTGGGCCGTGGCGGTGGCGCTACTGGTGGGGCCGCTGGCCAAGGAGTCGTTCGTGTTTTTGCTGCCGTGGGTAGCCTGGTACGGCCGGCGGGCGCTGGGCTGGCGGGGGCAGGCACTGGCGCTAGGTGTTGGCTTAATAGCATTAGTAGCAGCACATTACTGGGTTGATAAGGCGGCTGGAATAACTGCCGGCACCAGCGTGACCAACGCGTTATCGCACGTCGAAAACCTCACGTACTCGTTGCGGCGGGCTTTATCGGTTAAGGGAGCAGCCGAGCTGTTCAGCATTTTTGGCTTGTTCTGGCTGCCAGTGCTGGCGGCCCTGGCGCGGCCCGGCGGGCGGCGGGCGCTGGCCCCCGTGCTGGGCGCGCCCGAGGCGGCACTGCTCTTCGTTGTGACCGTGCACATGCTGTTATCCAGCGACTTGGGGCGGATGGGCTACCTGCTAGCCCCGGTCTTCACGGCGGTGCTAGCGCTGAGCGTGGGCTGGGTGCGCGGCTGGGTTGCGGCTATCGAACCTTTGCATTTGCGTAAGTAGCGTGGTCCTTGTCAAAGGGGAGAGTTTGCAGCCCGACGCGGGCCGGCGGGCCTTCAACTACCTAGCGCACCAAATCCTGCTTGCGGTGGGCATCGAGGGCCAGCAGCGCAAAGAGTAAAATAGTAAACGACCACAGCGACGAGCCGCCGTAGCTGAAAAACGGCAGTGGAATGCCCACCACCGGCATCAGGCCCATCGTCATGCCCAGGTTCACGGTGAAGTGCACAAACAGGATGCTGGCCGCGCAGTAGCCGTAGGTGCGGCTAAACACCGATTTCTGACGCTCGGCTACCAGCAAGATGCGCCACAACAGCGTAAGGTAGAGCCCGATAACTACCAGGCAGCCCGCCCAGCCCCACTCCTCGCCCACGGTGCAGAAGATGAAGTCGGTGCTTTGCTCGGGCACGAAATCGAACTTGGTTTGGGTACCGTTGAGAAAGCCCTTGCCAAACCAGCCGCCCGAGCCGAGGGCAATTTTGCTTTGCGTCACGTTCCAGCCCTTGCCCAGCGGGTCTTTGCCGGGGTCGATGAGCATTTCGATGCGCTGGCGCTGGTGGGGTTGCAGCACGTTGTTGAAGAAGAAATCGACCCCGAATACCATGCTGATAACCAGCGCCCAAGCCCCCAGGCTGAGCGGCAAGTGGTGGCGCCACAGCCGCGAGTTCAGCAAAAACGCCACGGCCAGCACCACCGTGAAGCCGCCCACCAGCCACAACTTGGGCACCAGCAGCGCCAGCAGTAAAATGAGGCCGCCCGCCGCCAGCAGCAGCAAAATAATGGGCGACATGCCCTCGCGGAAATACGCCAGCAGCAGGGCCGCAAACACCAGCGCCTGCCCGGTTTCGTTGCTGGCCAAGATGAGGGCCACCGGCAGCAGCGTGAGGCCGGCCAGCACGGCTTGGTCGCGCCAGTTCTGGTTGCGCAGGTTGATGCCGGCCATGAAGCGCGAGGCGGCCAGCGCGGTGGTAAACTTGGCAAACTCGGCCGGCTGCAAGCGCACCGGCCCAAACTCCAGCCACGAGCGCGAGCCGGCAATGGGCCGCGCAATCACCAGCGTCACCAGCAGCAGCACTATCATGCCACCGTAGAGCACGTAGGCCAGCGTGTCATAGGCCTTATAATCAACAACTAACAGAATAACGATAAGGATTAACGCCGTGCCCATCCAGATGAGCTGCTTGAACCAGTTGAAGGCCATCAGCTCCGAAAAGCTGAGCGCGGCGAGCGGGTGGGCCGGCGCATCGGGCGAGTAGCTGGCCGCGTACACGGCCACCCAGCCCAGGCCCACCAGCACCAGGTAAATAAGGAGCAGCGGCCAGTCGATGCTGCGTGAGGAACGGGGAGTAACGGGGGACATTAGGAAACTTTGCGCAAAGGTCGGCAGGAACGCGGTGGCTAGGCTACTACACTGATAGCGTAGCCCAGTGCGTATTGCCAAAGAGATAAGGCTTTACTTTATGGCCTTCTTTATAGCATCGTATTATTTAATTTCCAGGAGTATGTCGCTTAGCACCAAGATTATTTCCTCCTTGCTTGCGGTCATAATAATTGCGGTAGGAGTTTCCATCGGCCTCTCGCACTATCACAACAGCAACAACCCCTTCTACTCAGATTTATCCTCTATTTCCAGCGAGCAGGAGCTGAAGGAGAACTATCAGCAGCACGCTAAGGCGCTTTACGCGCTAAAAACCTATTTCAATTCCATTACACCTGCTGATTCGGTGGTTGAAATTGAATTTCAAGACTTTGACAAAATTTCACTTAAAATATATTCTGCACCTGACACATCGGGCCATACCGAAAAATCCTACTTCTCACAGTGGCGCATTAATCCTTATCGTTATCGCCAGAGCGAAGTGCTTGATGGCTACCTAGACGAGTCTGGCGCAAAGGCGCCCACTTTTGCTGAGGTGAAAGCGCGTTTGCACTGGACCGATAATACGTTTCGGGAGCTGGCCGACCGCTTGGTCAAAGCCAACTGCATCGGGATACGTAATGGGGAACCAGCCAATATCTCCTTTCACCGGAGTGACTTTGGCATGTATTCCTATAATATTTTCAACCATCCTATTCCCGGCTATTTGCAGCGTCGCTACAACAGAGCCTGCACATTCCGGCCTTACCTGTCAATGGTAGTACTGGAGTATGGGGGCGGCGCAGTAGGAGGCGATTGCTTTCCTGACCCAAAGCCACGCTAATGGTGCGTAGGGGCCACGCCGTACTGCACCCAGTTTTCCCAGCGCTGGCGGCCGCGGCCCACTTTGCCGCGCAGGTATTTTTCCATCATGAGGCCGGCGGCGGGGGCGGCAAACGTGCCGCCGAAGCCCGCGTTTTCGATGAAGACGGCGATGGCAATTTTGGGGTCGTTGGCGGGGGCAAACGCCCCGAAGGTGGAGTGGTCGGGGCCGTGCGAATTTTGCACGGTGCCGGTTTTGCCGGCCACCGAAATTCCATACTGCGCCAAGCTGGCAAACGAGCCGGTGCCACCGCGCCCATCCACCACCTGCTGCATGCCGGGAATCACGTACTTGAAGAGCGCCGTATCGACGGCCGTGTAGTGGCGCTGCCGAAACTCAGGCAGCGGCTGCCCGCTGGCCCCAATGCTGCGCACAAAGTGCGGCGCGTAGTAGTAGCCCCGGTTGGCAATGGTAGCCAGCACATTGGCCATTTGCAGGCCCGTGATGCCGATTTCGCCCTGCCCGATGCTGAGCGAGTACACCGTTTTGTAGTTCCAGTGGTGGTAGCCGCGCAGCTTGTCGTAGAACTCGGGCGAGGGGATGAGGCCGCGCTTTTCGTGGCCCATATCCACACCCAGGCGCTCGCCAAGGCCGAAGGTTTTCACCATCTTTTGCCACTGGCCGAGGCCCAGGCGGGCGTCCTCAAACTTGTTGGGCGACTGCCCGCGCAGCACCGCCGCCCGCATCACCTGGTAGAAGTAGGGGTTGCAGCTGTTTTTGATGGCGATGTTGAGGTTGCTGGGGTATTCGTGGTTGTGCGTGCAGCGAATGAGGTGCTGGTCGCAGGGAAAGCCCGTACTGGCATTCACGACCCCCAACTGCATGGCCACCAATTCGTTAACCATTTTAAACACCGAGCCCGGCGGGTAAGTGGCCATTAGGGGGCGGTCGAAGAGCGGGCGGTCGGGGTTTTTGAGCAGGTCCATGTAGCGGTTGCCCATGCCCTTGCCGGTCAGCATTTGGGGCTCGAAGCGCGGGGCCGACACAAAGCACAGGATTTCGCCCGTTTTGGGGTCGATGGCCACAATGGAGCCGCGACGGCCGGCCAGCAGCTTTTCGCCGTAGGCTTGCAGGCCCGCGTCGATACTCAGGTGCAGGTCCTGGCCCGCCTGCGAAAGCGTGTCGAACTGCCCCCCGCGAAACGCGCCTTTGTCGATGCCGCGCACGTTCACGAGCCGGTACTGCACGCCACGCCGGCCCATGAGCACGGGCTCGTAGTACGATTCGAGGCCCGAAATACCCACGTTTTCGCCCGGCGCGTAGTGCGCGTACTTGGGCGCTTCGAGTAGCTTGGGCGTGATGGAGCCCACGTAGCCCAGGGCGTGGGCCAGATTTTGGGTGCGGTAAGCCCGCGCCATGCGCGCCTGCACCCGGAAGCCCGGAAAGCTAATCAGGTTGTCCTGAATGGCGGCCAGCTCGGGCGTGCTCAGGTTTTGGATGAGCGGCGAGGGGCGCACCCGCGAGTAGGTGCGGGCGGCGCGCAAGCCCAGGCGCAGGTCTTCGAGCGGCAGCTGCATCACCTGGCAAAACCTGGCCGAGTCGAGGCGCTTCACTTCGCGGGGCACCACCATGAGGTCGTACACGGGCGTATTGGTAACCAGCAGCGAGTCGTGGCGGTCGTAGATGAGGCCGCGGTAGGGCACCTGCACCTGCCGCTGCAGGGTATTGCGGTCGGCCGCCGTTTTGTAGGAGTCGTCGAGCACCTGTAAGTAGAACAGCCGGCTCGCAAACAGCACCCCCACGAGGGTAAAAATCGCCAGCACCACGTAGCGCCGGCCTTCCAGGTATTGCATACATCAAAGTTACAACTGCCTTAACCGGGGGCGGTGCCGAATCATTCACTGGTTGAGCTTATCTCTTGCCGGCCTGTCCCGCGCCCGCGCCAGTACCTTTGTGGTTTCGCCCCCTGCCCATGCCCCTACTCGTCACGCCCACCGCCAACACTGCCTTTACCGGCCTCATTTCGGTGGTCGCTCCTTTATACAACGAGGTCGATACCGTGGCCCAGCTCGTGAGCCGCGTGGGAGCCGTGATGCAGCAGCACGGCTACGACTACGAGCTGATACTGGTGAACGACGGCAGCACCGACCGCAGCTGGAGCATCATGCGCGAGCTGGCCGCCCACGACCGCCACCTGGTGGCCATTGACCTGGCCGGCAACTACGGCCAGACGCTGAGCCTGCGCGCCGGCTTTGCCCAGGCGCGGGGCGAGGTCATCATCGCCATGGACGGCGACTTGCAGCACGACCCGGCCTACATTCCGCAGTTTATCAGCCTCATCAACGAGGGCTACGACATGGTGGGCGGGGCCAAGGCCAAGCGCCCCGAGGGGCCCATTGCCACGGCGCTGGCCACCACGGCACACGGCATCATCCGGCGCTTGTCGGGGGTGCAGCTGCGCTACTTTGGGGCCACCTACAAGGCGTATCGCAGCTACCTGGTGCAAAACGTGGAGATGCTGGGCGACGCTCACCGCTTCTTGGGCGCGCTGGTAGCCCGCAAAAACCTGCGCTACTGCGAGTTTCCGATTGAGATACACGAGCGCCAGTTTGGACAGAGCAACTACAAGATTAGCAAGCTGTTCTACGTTATTCTGGACCTGTTTATTCTGCGCTTTTTCATTGTGCACTCGCGCAAGCCATTCCGCTTGTTCGGGCTTTCGGGCCTGCTGAGTTTGCTGCTGGGCGGCGGGCTGGCGGGGCAGTTTCTGGTGCGCTCCATCTTCTTCGGGCTCAACATTGAGGCGCGCTACCCGCTGGAGTTCATCTTCAGCCTGTTCCTGATAATGGCGGGCATCTTCCTGCTCTGCTTCGGCGTGCTGGCCGAAATTGGGATGTACAATTACTACTCGCGGCGCACGCGCAAGCCCTACGTAGTGCGGCACTTGGCAGGCTCATTTAACAATTAACAGTTAGCAATTAACATTTTACCAATCACGTTTCTCATCTCCTAAAACACGATTGGCAATGCTCTTTTTGCCTGCAATTACTTGCTTGACAGTAGCTTAATGATGACTGTTAAATGAAACAGCTCATCATTAACTGCGACGACTACGGCTGGGATGCGCCTGCTACTCAGGCCATTCTGGAGCTGGGCGCGGCCGGGCAGGTGAGCAGCACCACTGTGATGGCCAACTTTGCCAGCGACGCGGAGCTGCGCGAGCTGCAAAAGCTGGCCTCCCCCACCCTCTCCGTGGGCCTGCACCTCACCCTGAATGCCGGCCAGCCGCTAAGCGCCGCCTCAGTGGTACCGTCGCTGATAAACGCTGATGGCCAGTTTTATACCTCCAGTCAGCTGTGGCAGCGCTACCTGCGCGGGCAGGTGCGGCGCACAGAGCTAAAAACCGAGATAGCCGCGCAGCTGCATCGCCTGGCGGCCGCGGGCCTCACCCTCACCCACGCCGACAGCCACCAGCACCTGCACCAGTACCCGCTGCTGGGGCCCGCGCTGCTGGGCATTTTGCGCGAGCTGGGCATGGGCCGGGTGCGCCGCCTCACGGCGGCCGGCCGCCGCGACGGCCGCGGGCTGGTGCTGCAAGCCTTCGCCCGCAGTAGCCGCTACGCCCTGCGCGGCTTGGCGGCGCCGGGCGCGCTGGTAAGCACGTTTTCGACCGAGCCGGCCAGCGCCGCGGGCTTTCGGCGCGGCGTAGCAGCGGCTTTTCAACAAACTGATTTAGTGGAGTTTATGAGCCATCCTGGCCTGAGCGAGCGGCCCGGCTCGCCGCTGATGCGGGTGCCGGAATATGCGTTTTGGCGCAGCGGCGCGGCGCGGGAGTTGCTGCGGGAGCTGGGCGGCGAGCTGGTGAGCTACATAGCTGTGCGGTAAGCTTTAGCTTGCTGTTTTGACTTCCCGGCAAGCTAAAGCTTACCGCACGCGCTCTACCCGCACCAGCGCCCCCACCAGCGATACCAGCGCCGTAATCACGTAGAAGAGCACGCTCACGCTCACCGCCACCGGCACGCTGAGGGCAAATAGCTTGGCCCCGTATAAAAAGGTTAACTCCCTGGCACCCAGTCCACCCACCGTGAGCGGCAGCACCGCCGCAATGCTCGACGCCAGAAATACCAGCAGGTAGGGCAGCACCGGCCCATCGGCCGCGCCCAGCGCCGCCAGTAGCGCCCAGGCGCACAGCACCTGCGCCCCCTGCACTCCCAGCGCCTCCCACGAGGTACGCCCCAGCGCCCGCCTGAACTCGCCAAACAGCCAGCGGCCCAGCCCGTAGCTCACACCCAGGCCCAGCGGCACCAGCGCCAGCGCGCCGGCCCGCCACCAGCCGGGGTAGTCGGTGGCCACAAACAGCCCCAGTAGCAACACCAGCAGCGCCACCATACCACTCAGCCTATCCAAGAGCAGAGCCCGAAAAATGACGCCCCGCCGCCCCGGAAACTCGCGGCCCAGCAGGTACACCTTGTAGCCGTCGCCGCCAATGCCGCCCGGCAAAAACAGGTTATAAAACATGCCCAGCCAGTACAGCCGCAGGTTGTAGCGCTCGGTGAGTTGAATGTCAACCGTCCGAAAAAAGGTATTGAGCCGTACCGATGAAATCAGCTTCGAAAGCGTGAACAGCCCCGCTGCCAGCAGCAGCCAGCCCGGCCGCGCCCGCCGCAGGGTGTGGGCCAGGGCCGGCAGGTCGAGGTGGCGGGCTACCAGCCACAGCGCAGCAGCCATAAACAGTAGCTTGACCACCAGCAGTGTGTGCCGTCGCCAGGCGGGTGCAGCGGCAGCGGGCGCTTCGTCGGCGGGGGCGCTCATGGCAGCTGAAACTCGACCACCCGAAAGGTGATGTTGGCGTCGATGGTGAAGCGGTCGAGCGTGCGGTAGCGCAGGCCGCCCAGGTAGCGCTCATCGGCGATGTAGAGCACGCCGCGGCGCAACGGCAGCGGGGCGTAGGTGAGCGTTTCGCCCCGCTCGCGGGCAATGTAGAAGGCTTCTACATTGTCGAGCGGACCCCCGTAGGGGTACATCACGAGGGGGCGGCCCTTGGTTTCGCGGCCCACCCGGATGGCGGCCGTGCGGTAGGCCACCTCGGGCGAAGTCTGCATCCGAGCCGGGAAGATGAAAATATCAAACCCTACCCGCAGCACCAACAGGTAATAGGCCAGCACCAGCAGGCGGTAGTCGGCCAGCCGCCAAAACAGGTAGGCACCCAGCGCCAGCACCACGAATAGCCCCAAGCTCCAGGCCAGCGCGCCCGGCACCACCTGGGTAAGCGGTATAAAAGGAAAGGATAATACCCCTAAAGTGCAGATTACCAATAAACTCAGCAAAATACCGTCGAGCCAGCGCGTGGGGCGCGTGCCGGCCGGCTGGTACTGCGCATACAGCGCAATAACCACCGTGAGACCCAACGGCACCAGCATAAACAGGTAGCGCGGAATAGTGGCCGGCGACAACCAGTAGACCGGCAAAATGGCCAGAAACAGCAGCGCGTTGTAGCGCAAAAACGGCTGCCCCATTATCGCCCGGCGCGCGCCCGGCACCAGCAGGCACCCCACCAGCAGCGACCAAGGCAGAAAGTGCTTGATAAAATCGAACGGAAACAGCAGCACGTACTGGATAGAATCGGCCAGCGGTTGGGCGGCTACCGTGCGCTGGCTCGACTGCGACCACAGCGTTTGCAGGGCTACTTCGAGCGAGTTGTGGCGGCTATACACGAAGAAATAAGCACCCACAATGCTCAGCATCACCAGCACGCCCAGCACGTGCTGCCAGCCAAACAAGCGCCGCCACTGCCGGGTATCGATGCAGTACACCAGCAGCGCCAGCCCCTGAAATACCACCGAAGGCAAGCCCTTGAGTAGAAAGCCCACCGCCGTGAGCGCGTAGGTGATGATGAACAGCCGCGCCCACTGCTGGCGCTGCCCCAGGTACCACACGGCCATGAAGCCCAGCCACGTCAGCCCCGCGTGCCACAGGTCAATCAGCCCCAGAAACGAGTCGTAGAACAGCACCCGGCCGGTAGTGGCAAAGGCCAATGCCACCGTAAAGGCCAAGCGGCTACCTAGTTGCGGGCGCAGCACCCGCCACAGCGCGGTGGTGTACAGCAGCAGCGCCGCAATAGTGGGCAGGCGCAGCACCCACTCATCCTGCCGCCCCGTGAGGCGAAATAGCGTGATTAGCAGCCAGTTGAACAGCGGCGGCTTATTATAGTAAGGCAGGCCGAGCAGCGTGGGCGAAAAGAAGCGGCCCGAGTAGTGCATTTCGAGGGCCACCAAGGCCCGAATGGGCTCATCGACCAGCAGCGGCTGCCAGCCCAGGTGCACAAGCAGGGCGGGCAGCACCAAGGCCAGCGTGAGGGCCGCCACCCACCACGGCCGCTGGCTAAGGGCAATAATAACCCGGCGGGCTAACGATTCTACCACAAGTTTGGTTAAGTTGGTCAGGGGCGTCCCTGGTAGGGGTTGGGCCGTTGGCGGCCCCGCCGGTACAAAGGTACGCCCCCTGCCGCTGGGCTCTTTACCGCTCGCGGGCACCCCATCTTTTCGTAAGTTTGGCTTATGTCGTCTCCCTCCGCTCCTCCTGCTCCCGACCGCCTCACCCAGACGCTGCTGCGCCACGGCCTGCGCCAGACGCCCGTGCGCCGGGCCGTGCTGGCTGCCCTCAGCGGCAAAGGCTACGCCCTCACCGGGGCCGAGATTGAGCAGGAGATTGGCACGGCCACCGACCGCATAACGCTCTACCGCACCCTCAAAAGCTTCGAGCAGCAAGGCCTTATCCACCGTGTTATCGATGACACCGACGTGCTGCGCTACGCCGCTTGCTCCATCGAGTGCTCGGCCGAGGCGCACTTCGACAACCACGTGCACTTCAAGTGCGACCTGTGCAGCCACACCTACTGCCTGAGCCAGGTGGCCATTCCGGTGGTGCAGCTGCCCGGAGGCTTCCAGGCCCAGCGGCGCGACTTTCTGCTGTCGGGTACCTGCCAGTTTTGCCAGGCGTAAGCTCGCTCAGGTTTTCCCCAGAAAGCTGGTTGTCCTTGCGAGCAAATTGATACTTGCTCACTATTACTGCTAATTGAAATGTGGTGGACCTACGCTTTGCTTTCCGCCGTGTTTGCAGCCCTCACGGCGGTGCTGGCCAAGGTGGGCATCAAGGGCGTCAGCTCCGATTTGGCCACGGCTATCCGCACGGTGGTCATTTTGGTGGTGGCCTGGGGCATTGTGTTTGTTAAGGACAACCCGGCCGATATTTTCACGCTAGCCCCACGCACCTGGCTGTTTCTGGTGTTGTCGGGCGTGGCTACGGGGCTATCGTGGCTGTGCTACTTCCGGGCCTTGCAGCTGGGCAAGGTGTCGCAGGTGGCCCCGGTAGATAAGCTGAGCGTGGCGTTGGCCATTGGCTTATCGGTCGTGTTTCTGGGCGAAACCCTCACCCTGAAAGCGGCGTTGGGGGCCGCGCTCATCATTGGGGGCACGCTGGTACTCATCTTGTGATGTGTGATTACCCAAAGTGCTTAAATGCAAAAAGCGATTAGCAGCCGGGGCTACTAATCGCTTTTTGTTCAAACGGGAGTGGAGAATATCGGAGTCGAACCGATGACCTCTTGCATGCCATGCAAGCGCTCTAGCCAGCTGAGCTAATCCCCCGTTTTTGGCTTTACCAAGGTGCCTGTTGCGCGTTGGTTTAACAAAAGTACGGTGACTTTCGGCTTATGCAAGCACCAGGGGCAACATTCTTCGCAACTACCGCAGAATCAGGCCCAAAAAAAAGAGCGGGGAAATTTCCCCGCTCTTTTTAACTCAGTTGGTACCGCAGTACTTAGTTGAAGCTGTAGCGCACGCCCAACTGCCCCTGCCAGCGCGAAGCTAGGTTCGAGAAGTCATACGAGCGGTTGGTGGTAGCATACGCAGCCGGGAACGAGAACGTGGGCTGCACGTTAACACCCGTCGTTTCGGGGCGCAATAGCTCGACGGCGTTGTTCGACACTACGTACTGACGGCCCCAGTTCTGATTGAGCAGGTTGCCGAGGTTGAAGATATCGAACGTAATCTGGAGCGAGTTTTTCTTGCCACCGGCCAGGAAGTTGAAGTCCTGAGCTACGCGAATGTCTACTTCGTGCGTCCAAGGCAAGCGAGCAGCAAAGCGCTCTACTACCTGGCCGCGATGCGTGCGCAGGTACGGGTCGTTCTCGATGAAGGCATCGAGCTGGTCCTGCACCTGGGCTACCGTACGCGAGTCGGTCGACACGAGGCGAATCTGGTTTACGTCACGCACGTTGGTTGGCACATAGAGCAAGTCGTTGCCGGCCACGCCCGTATCGTTGTTGAAATCGCGGCCCTGACCATAGATATAGGTTAGCGGCTGGCCCGAAAGGCCCTCGTAGAAGGCAGTGAAGGTAGTAGCCAAAGCCCCACCAGCGTAGTTGAAGGTATAGCCGGTGCTAGCGATTACGCGGTGACGCTGGTCGTTGCGCGAGTAGCCGATTTCAGGGTTGTTGGGGTCGTAAGCAATCTGGTTGAAGCCAAAATTGGACGAAGCCGTGCTGCTCGAACCGCTATTGATTTCCTTAGCTTCGCCGTAGGTGTAGGCCATCATGGTAGTCAGGCCGCCCACAAAGCGCTTCTGCAACTGGATAGTGGCGTTGTAGCGGTAGCCCTTGCTGGTGTTGTCGAGCAGGTACACGTTGGTGTAGCGCTGGTCGACGCGGCGACGGACCACCCCATTCACCGTAGTACCATCGTAGATGGGGCGCTGGTCGGGGCCGGCCATGCGGCCAATCGGGGCCGCCAGGTTCAGGTCTTTGTAGTAGATATCGTTCAGTGTTTTCGAGTAAATACCTTCCAGCGTGGCTACGATATCGCCGGGCAGGCGGAAATCGACGGCCAGGTTCGAGCGCCAAACCTGGGGCAGCTTGAAATCCTTGCTCAGCACGTTAATCTGCGTCGTGGGCACGGGGCTGTAGGGCGTCGACGTATACACGCGCTGAATGTCGGCGGGCGTGAGCGGGATAGAAGGCAGGAAGGTGCCGGTGGGTGCCGTCTGGGCTACCCCGCCCTGAATGAGGCCGCTGTTAGTGAAGCTGTTGGACAGCCACACGAAAGGAGCCCGGCCCGAGAAGATACCCGTACCACCGCGCAGCTGCACTTTCGAGTCGTTGTTTACGTCCCAGTTAAAGCCAATGCGGGGCGAGTACTGCACCTGGCCGCTGGGCGTATTGCTGGTCTGAAACTCGTTGCTGAAGCCAGGATTTATGAAAGTCGTGGGGTTGTTGCCCGTCGTCGTACCAATAGCCGTATTGTTGAACGCCGTATTCAGGCCGGGCTTATCGAAGAACACTGGCACGTCGATACGCATACCCAGGGTAATGCGCAGGTTTTCAACGGGGGTGTACTCATCCTGAGCATAAAAGCCCAGTTGAGCAGCTTTAAATTTCGCCTCGCCCCCGTCGGCAGTGGGGTAGCTAGAGGTAACGCTAGTGGCGCGGCCCTGCTCGAAGTTGGCAATGGAGGTGAAGGTATAATAGCCGGCCGCGTTGTTCAGGAACAGGTTGCGGAATTTGTAGCCTTCGTTGTGCGTACCCACCGTGATAGTGTGCTTGCCGAACTGCTTGGTTAGGTTATCGGTGATTTCCACGATATCCTGGTCAAGCTGGTTGCCCACCGACGAGCGGTCCTGGCCCAGTAGGTACGTAATCCCGTTATCAGCAATCTGATAAGCGGGGCCAGGGTTACCTACTACATCGCGCGAGTCGCGGATAGACGTGTACGTCAGAATCAGCTTGTTGGAAAGCCCACCCGTGAAGCGGGAGTTCAACTCGGCCACCGTGCTGTTGGTCACGTTGCTGAACTTATAAGCGTTGTTGCTGAAGCGGATGTTGTTGGCGGTGCGGGTGAGGTTGTCGTCAAACGCGTTCACAAAGTTGTGGCGCAGCGTTAGGGTATTATTTTCCGAGAGGTTGAAGTCCAGGCGGGCAAAAATCTTGTTGCTCTGCGTGCGGCGGTTAAACTCGCCGTAGCTGCCGGCATCGTAGTTACCGTAGCGGTCGGTGCTAGCGGCGGTGGCAATGCGCTGCAGGTCGGCCACGTTGGCACGCGAGTCGGCGGTACCGGGCAGGAAGCCCAGTGGCGAACTCACCCGAGCAATCTCCCCGTTCAAGAAGAAGAATACCTTGTCCTTCACAATGGGGCCACCCACGCGGAAGCCCGTCTGGTAGTTGTAAAATTCGTCGAGCTTGGTACGGGGCTCATTTACGCTCCGGCCAGCCGTGTTCTGGTTGCGGCCAAAGCCATAGATGGAAGCCGAAAAATCGTTATTGCCCGAGCGGGTAACGGCGTTTACGCCGGCACCGGTAAAGCTGCCCAACGTTACGTCGTAAGGAGCCAGTACTACCTGAATCTGGTCGATGGCATCGAGGGCGATGGGGTTAGTATTGGCCTGGCCGCCTGGCGTGCCCGAGCCAGCGAGGCCGAATACGTCGTTGTTCACGGCACCGTCGATAGTAATGTTGTTGTAGCGGTTGTTGGCTCCGCCGAATGACGAGCTACCACCACCGGCGGCCTGCGGCGTAAGGCGGGTAAAGTCGGTCAGGTTGCGGTTAAGAGTCGGCAGGTTATTAATCTGGGCGCGGCTCACGTTGGTGGCGGCACCGGTGCGGCCGGCATTGATAACCGGGTCGGCACGGCCCGTTACTACCACGTTACCCAGCTCGGTAGACGAGGTACTCATGGGGATGTCTAAACGTAGGGTTTCACCCAAGGACAGCACGATACCGGTTTTGGTAACGTCCTGGTAGCCCACAAACGACACCTTGATGGTGTAAGGACCGCCTACGCGCATACCCTGAATATTGTAGCGGCCGTCGGCGTTGGTGCCCACGCCATATGGCGTGTTAGTCGGCGTGTGCACGGCCAGCACGGTGGCGCCAGGCAGTGGCTCACCCTTGGCATCGGTGATGGCCCCGCTCATAGAAGCCGTAGTGGCCCCCTGCCCCCAGCCCAAGTGGGCCGTGAGCAGCAGCAGTAGCAGCAGGGTGAAGTGGCGTAAAGGTAGATTTCTCATAAAATGAAAAAAGGGTAAAGGCTCACAGTTGCCAATAGGCTGCAAAGATAAGCAGCCCCGGCAAGCATTCACCCTTTCATCATCCGAGCGCTATCCTACCCCAAGCGCGAAGACAAATACTCGCCAAAAGCATTTAGCAGCGATTATGATGTTACCAAATTACTGATTATCCGCTATTTATACTACTCGCTAACCGATGCTCATCATTTATAAATAATAAACTTAAATAAAATAAAGCCAATCGAGCCGGGATGGACGGCCACAAAAAAAGCGGGGCAGGAATTGCTTCCTGCCCCGCTCACGGGTATTCTTAGGCGCTTGGGAGCACCGCGGAATTTAGTTAAAAATATAGCGTACGCCTACCTGCATCTGCCAGCGCGAGGCGAGGCTGGTTACATCGTCGCGGTAGGTGGTGCTCAGGGGCGTGCCGGGCGTAGCGATGGCACCAGCAATGTTGCCACTGCCGCGCGTTACTACGGGATTGGTGAGGTAGGGGAACGTGAACACTGGCTGGCCGGCAGCATTGTAGCCTTGGTAAGACAGCAGGGCCGTACGGTTGGCAAATTGAGCGCGGCCCCAGTTGCTGTTAATCAGGTTGCCCACGTTGAAAATATCTACCGTCAGCTGCAACGTGTTGCGGTCTTTGCCAATGTTGGTGAAGATGTCTTGCAGCACTTTCACGTCAATCTGGTGCTGCCAGGGGTTGGTGGCACCGTTGCGGGCCATGTACTCGCCGCGGTGCTTGCTCAGGTAAGGGTCCTGGTTTATGTAGGCATCGAGGTCGGCGTACTGCTGGGCAGCGGTGTAGGCACCAACGCGGGCTGCGGCCCCACCACCCGTGGCGCGGGTGTCGTTGATGACAATGTCAATCAGGTTGATTTCACTGGAGTTGCGTGGGATGTACACCAAGTCATTTACTGCCTGGCCATCGCCGTTTACGTCGCCGGCGTAGGTGTAGCTAAAGCGGCTGGAGCCGTTGGCAAAGGCCGGGGCACCCACGTAAAAGGCGGAGAACGTAGTACCCAAGTGGCCCAGGTACTCGCGGCGGTACGAGAGCGAAGCGATAACGCGGTGCTGCTGCAAGTAGCTGGAGTAGCTGAGCGCCTCGGCGTTGGGGTCGCCACTCACGTAGCGGTCGCGCCAGATATTGGTGGGCGTCGAGCCGCCGTCGTTCACTGAGCGCGAGTCGGTGTAGGTGTAGGCCAGGCTACCGAAGATGCCGTTGCTGAAGCTTTTTTGCAACTGAGCCGTGAGCGAATACGAATAGCCCTTGTTGGTGTTTTTCATCAGGATAGCATCCGTGATGTTGGGGCTGCTGGCCGTATTAGTAGGGTTCGTGGCCGTGCCCGTTAGGCCGTATATGCGGTTATAAGGCGTGCTGGTCACAATTCCGGTAGTGGCATTAGGCGTACCGCTGAAGTTATAGAAGATGGGCCGGTTGTCGGCACCCTGGCCGGTGCTCACAGCATTGCGCACGGGATTAGGCAGGTTCACGTTCTCAAAAGCCAACGCATTCAAGTCACGCGTGTAGAGGCCTTCCAGCGTAGCGATTACGCCCCCAAACAACTCCTTATCTACGGCCAGGTTGGAACGCCACACTTGCGGAAACTTGAAGTCGCGGTCCGTCACGGCCAGGTTGTAGCCGGTAGGGGCAGCCGCCGCCGTGGTGGGGCGGTAGGCGTTCACGTCGGGCGAGAAGGGGTAAGCCTGTGTGGGGCTGGTGGCAAGGTTAGGGTTGCCGGTAGCCGTGGCGTCGAGCGCCCCAAACAGGATGCCGTTGTTGCTGGCTTGGTTGGAAATGAGCACGTAAGGAACCCGGCCGGTGAAGATGCCCGTACCGCCGCGCACCTGCGTTTTGCGGTCGTCGTTCACATCCCAGTTGAAGCCTACGCGGGGCGAAAACAGCACTTGGCGCTTCGGAATCTGACCCGTGTTGAGCTGCACGCCGTTGCGAAACGACAAGGGGCTGCGGTTTACGCCACCGACGTCGGCACCACCGCCCACGTACACGTTCTGGGGCAAGTTGTTGGTGATAACGGGCAGGTCGCCGCGCACCCCTACGGTTACTTTAAAGTTCTGGGCTGGCGAGTATTCGTCCTGCACATAGAGACCGTACTGCTGGGCATTTACGCGGGCAAACGGAATCTGGCCGCTGCCATCAGCCGAATACTGTAGGCGGTATATGGAGGCATTTTCGCGGCCGGGGCTGGGGTTGCTGGCGCCGTAGGCAGCGTACTGGCCATTGGTGCGGTCGTACGAGTAGCCGCTGGCATTGTAGAAGTCTTCCAGCGAGTTATAGCGAAACAGGCCGTTGTAGTTCGGCGCAAAACCGTTGGTGAACTTGTAGAACTCGTTATAAGTACCTACCGTCACGTTGTGCTTGCCCAGGTAGGCTGTGAAGTTGTCGCCAATCTGGTACACATCGGTGTTCAGCACGTTGCCGGCCGTGAAGGGCTCGTAACCAAACGAGGTGAGCGTAGCCGTAGGAGCCGAGTACGCGGGGTTAGGCGTAGTAGCCGTGGGGAAAGCCGTCAGGCCCACGTTGGTGCCGATATCCACGAGCGGGAAAACGGCTGACAGCGTAGTGCGAAAGTCGCGGAAAGCCGAGTAGCCGGCGGTCAGGTTATTCGAGTATTTGCCCCCGCCGAGCGTCGAGTTCAGCTCGGCAATAAACGAGTTCAGGTTGTTGTTGATGGTGTAGTAAGCCGCCTGGTAGGGCAGGCCAAACTGGCTCTGCGAGCGCGTGCCCACCGCACCGCTGGCGCTGGGAGCGATGTCGGCGTACGACTTGAGGTAGTTGTACTTGATGTTGAAGCGGTGGTTCTGGTTGATGTTCCAGTCGAGGCGCGCCGTAATCTTGTCGCTGTTCTGACGCAGCTGGTAATTCTGGTAGGCACCGGTGGTGTAGCCGTAGCGCTCTTGCAGAAACTGCGAGAGGGAGGTGAGGTCCTGGTTGGTAGCGGCCGAGGTAGTGGGCGAGGCGGCATCGCCGGGGTTGGAGGCGCGGTAGTTGCCGGCGGGCGGCGAGTTGCGCAGCTCGCGCTCAGCGTTCACGAAGAAAAATAGTTTGTCCTTCACAATGGGGCCACCCACGCGGAAGCCAAAGTTTTTGAGGTCGAAGCTGGGGTACGCCGAAGTTACGCCGCCTACTTTGGAGCCCACCAGGCTCTGGTCGCGATAAAAGCCATATACGGAGGCCGATACCCGGTTGGTACCGCTGCGCGTAACGGCGTTGATGCCAGCGCCGGTAAACGAGCCCTGACGCACGTCAAACGGCGCAATGCTCACCTGAATTTGGTCGATGGCGTCAATCGAGATGGGCTGCGCGCCCGCCTGGCCGCCTACCGTCGAGGCCAGGCCAAAGGCGTTGTTGAACACGGCCCCGTCGATGGTAATGTTGTTGAAGCCCGTGTTGCGACCGCCAAAGCTCTGGCCGCTGGCCTGGGGCGTAAGGCGGGTAAAGTCGTTGAACGAGCGGCTCAGCGTGGGCAGGCGCTCAATGGCTTCGCGCTGCACGGTGGTGGCGGCACCGGTGTGGTCGGCGTTCATCACTACATCGCGGCGGCCCGATACCGTTACCTCATTCAACTGGGTCGAGGCCTCCCCCATTTTGGCATCGAGGCGAAAGTTCTCGGCCAGCGTGAGGCTAACGCCCGTGCGGGTGAAATCCTGGTAGCCTACAAACGTCACTTTAACGGTGTAAGGTCCGCCCACCCGCATGTTCTGAATGTTGAAGCGGCCGTCGGCGTTGGTGCCCACACCGTACTGCGTGTTGGTGGGCGTGTGCACCGCCAGCACGGTAGCGCCCGGTAGGGGCTGGCCCTTGCTATCGGTAATGGTGCCACTCATGGCGGCCGTGGTAGCACCCTGGCCCCAGCTCAGCTGGGTTACCAGCAGCAGAGCCAGCACAAAAATGTGCCGAAAGTATAGTAATTTCATAATGAGGAGAAAAAGTGAGAAATAAGCGCGGCGGATGGGCGCGCAAAGGTACTTCTCCTCCTCAGGCCGCCATATTACGGCAATGTTAACAATCTGGTGGCTAATCGCTTGCCAGCACTTTTGCTCATCAAATCCTCATTCAACCTTCACAAACGGGGCCGCACCGCCCGGATAAACCGGCTCAGGTAGTAATCGGCCTCGAAGCTGTTCTCAATGACTCCCAGCGAAGTAGAGGCATGAATGAACTCGACGCCCTCGTCGTCGACCACCGTGACCATGCCCACGTGGGTGATGACCTGCGAACCCGGCGAGGCCCCAAAAAAAAGAAAATCGCCGGGCTTCAGCTGGGTCGGTTTCACGGGTTCGCCCCAGGCGGCCTGCTCATTGCTGGAGCGCGGGATGGTGACGCCCGCCTCGGCAAACGATAATTGGAGCAGCGCCGAGCAGTCCATGCCCAAGCGCGTGGTGCCGCCAAACAGGTAGGGCGTGCCCTGGTAGTTGCGGGCGTTGTCGATGACGCTGGCCAGCGTGCCGGTGGCGTTGCCGGTGCGGAAGGGGCGCTTTACCACTGTTTTGGTGGTGGTCACGCCGCCGGCGGCCGTGGTGGTGCTCGTCTTGGTTTTGGTGCGCGGGGCGCTGGGGCGGGCCGTGCGCTGGCCTTGCTTCATACGCGCCATGTCGCGGGCCGAGTAGTAGCGGCCGTTGTGCTGGTTGAGCTTGCGCTGGCAGCTGCTGCCGAGCAGTAACAATACGATTACCAGGCTGTAATACCATTGCCAGCCGCGCCGGGCAGCCGCCCGGCGCGGCGCAGTTTGTGCTTTCGCCCGCGGCCGTACCTTCGTTTTTTCACACTGCATTACTGGCAAATATAGCCCAGCGGCCCCCGGTCGCATTTTTTCACCCATGCAATTCAACGCCCTTACCCCCGCGCTAGTATCTGCTTTCGAGGAGATAGTGAGCCCGGCCCACGTGCTCACGGCCGCCCGCACCGAGGCCCAGCAGTACGAAGTCTACGGCCGCGACCACACCGAGGACTTCCACTTTGCGCCCGACGTGGTGCTGCGCCCCGGCACCGTGGAGGAGGTGAGTGCCATCATGAAGCTCTGCCACGAGCACCGGGTGCCCGTAACGGCGCGCGGGGCCGGCACCGGCCTCAGCGGTGGGGCGCTGCCCATCCACAACGGCGTGGTGCTCAGCATGGAGCGCTTCAATAAGATTCTCAAAATCGACGAGCGCAACCTGCAAGCCACCGTGGAGCCGGGCGTGGTAACGGAGGCGTTCCAGAACGCGGTGAAGGAAGTGGGCTTATTTTACCCGCCCGACCCGGCCAGCAAGGGCTCGTGCTTTTTGGGCGGCAACCTCAGCCAGAGCAGCGGCGGCCCCAAGGCGGTGAAGTACGGCACCACCCGCGACTATGTACTTAACCTACAAGTAGTTCTGCCCACCGGCGAAATCATCTGGACCGGGGCCAACACCCTCAAGAATGCCACCGGCTACAACCTCACCCAGCTCATGGTGGGCTCGGAGGGCACGCTGGGCATCATTACCAAGGCAGTATTTAGGCTCCTGCCCTACCCGCAGCACAACATCCTGATGCTGGTGCCCTTCCGCCAGGAGGCGCAGGCGGCCGAGGCAGTGTCGGCGGTGTTTCGGGCGGGCATCATCCCGTCGGGCATGGAGTTTATGGAGCGCGAGGCCATCGCTTGGTCGTCCGATTACTTGAAAATTCCGCTCACCCTGCCCGAAGACATCACCGCTCACTTGCTCATCGAGCTCGATGGCCAGGACCTCGACGAGCTTTACAAGGAAGCCGAGCAGGTGTACGGCGTGCTGGAGAAGTACGACGTGGGCGAAATCCTGCTCGCCGACACGGCCGGCCAAAAGGATGACCTGTGGCGCATCCGGCGCAACATCGGCAATTCGGTGCGCTACAACTCTGTATATAAGGAGGAAGACACCGTGGTACCCCGCGCCGAGCTGCCCACCCTGCTCAAAGGCGTGAAGGAAATCGGCGCCCGCCACGGCTTCAAGAGCGTGTGCTACGGCCACGCCGGCGACGGCAATCTGCACGTCAACATCATTCGCGGCAGCCTCACCGACGAGCAGTGGAACGTGGGCCTGCGCGAGCCAATTTCGGAGATTTTTGCGCTCTGCGTGAAGTTGGGTGGTACCATTTCAGGCGAGCACGGCATTGGGCTGGTGCAGAAGCAGTACATGCACATCGCCCTAGCTGAGGCTAACCTGAATCTGATGCGCGGTATCAAGCAAGTATTTGACCCCCAGGGTATTCTGAACCCAGGGAAGATATTCTAGGTATGCGTGTAGCGTAAGCTTCAGCTTGCGAGGGAGCGCAGCGAGCAACTGGCGCGGGCAGTCGTGCAGTCCCCCTCGCTCGCTGCGCTCCCTCGCAAGCTGAAGCTCACGCTACATAATATGTTACTAATCAATAATTTATCCCAGCCAGCAACACCCAAAAGGTAGTAGCCAGCTCGTGCGGCGTGAAGTGCTGAAAACGGCGCTGCACCGGTGGGTGCGGCTGTTGCAGCCGGCGCAGGCTGGCTGGGTCCACGTGCGTACGCTGCCACTTGATGCCCAGGCCGGCCGCCGCAAACAATTGCTGGTACTGCGGCAGGCGCAGGCGATTCTGGTACATAAACCGGTTGCCTGCCAGGGCAGCCCACGCCACCGCCCCGAAGCGCAAGCAGTGCACCGCCAGGCGCGCGGGGTCATCGTGGGCGAAGTGGTCGCTCAGGTCTACTACATGCACCGCGTGGCCGCCGTGCCGCAGCACCCGACGGGCTTCGGCCAGCAGGCCCGCCAGCATGGGGGCCGGCACATGCTCCAGCACGTTGGTAGAGTAGTGGTAGTCGATACTGGCGGCCGGCAGGCGGAGGCAGGTAGCGTCGGCCGGAGCAAGGTAGCGAATCGGCACGGCCGCCCACAGGTCGGCCAAAGAGGCGCAGGCGGCCAGCAGCTGGGTCTTGCGTTGCAGCTCGGCGGGGGCTACCCACGGGTAAAGTGCCTGTATTTCAGCCTGATGGCTACCAATGCAGATGAGTAGTCCCAGCACCAGTTCCTCTTTCAGGTAGGCGTGCAGGTCAACGGTTAGTACTTCGGTGGCGGCGGCCAGCCACAAACCCACCGGCGTGCTCAGCAGCCAGCCCGTACCTACCTCCAGGTAGCGCCCTTCCAAGGGCAGGCCCTGGCTGCGCACCACCTCGGCCAGGTCGGCGGCCCGGCGCAAGTGGTGCGCGTAATTGACTTGCCGCAATGCCCCAAACCGCCGCTGCAAGCCGTAGTAAACCGGCTGCCCCAGTTGCCGGGGCAGCACCGCCACCGCATTTTGAATGAGTGCTTTTACTAAAAAATGCATGCGTAGCCGTCTGGAAGAAGGAACCGGAAAAAGCTACCGCTACCCCACTACCGCCTTGTACTCGGGGGCCCGCCGGTGCTTGGTGGCTTCCTCGTACGCGTAGCCCAGCGCCAGCAATTCGGCTTCCTTGTACGGCGCACCCACGAATGAAATGCCGATGGGCAGGCCGTGCACGTAGCCCATGGGCAGCGTGAGGTGCGGGTAGCCGGCCATAGCCGCCGCGCCCGCGTAGCCGGGGCCGGTGTTATACTCGCCATTCACGAGGTCGATGCAGGCGGCCGGGCCGGTGGTAATGCCGATTACGGCGGCCAGGCCGGTGCCCGTTTTCAGGGCCGCGTCCAGCGCCTGGCGCGCGGTATCCACCACTTTGCGCAGGGCGGCTTTGTACTTGTCGCTGCTGAGGCCGTCGGTTTTTTCGGCCTGCTCCAGTATTTCCTGCTGAAAGTAGGGCATGGCCTTGGCGGCGTTGGCCTTGTTGAAGGCGATAACATCGGCCAGCGTTTTGACCGGCGCTTTGGTGCCGGCCAGGTACTTGTTCACCCCGTCCTTAAACTCATAGAGCAGCACGTCGAACTCGGCTTCGCCGATGGGCTGGGTGGCGGTGCGCACATCTACTTCCACCACCGTGGCCCCCTGGGCTTTGAGGGCGGCTACGGCCTGGCGCAGCAGCTCGCCGCCGGCGGTTTGGCTGGCAAGGTGGCTTTTCTCCACGCCCAGCTTCTGGCCCTTCAGGGCGTCGGGGCGCAGCAGGCGGGTATAGTCGGCGGCTTTGGCTGGATTGCGGGTTGAAACCGTGACGGCATCGGCGGGGTCGGGGCCGGCCAGCGCGCCCAGCAAAATGGCTGCGTCGCGCACGCTGCGGGCCATGGGGCCGGCCGTATCCTGGGTGGCCGAAATAGGAATGATGCCCGTGCGACTCACCAACCCCACAGTGGGCTTGAGGCCCACCAAGCCGTTGCACGAGCTGGGCGACACGATGGAGCCATTGGTTTCGGTGCCCACCGCCACGGCGCACAAGCTGGCCGAGGCCGCCGCGCCCGAGCCCGCGCTGCTGCCGCTGGGCGTGCGGTCAATCACGTTGGGGTTGTGCGTTTGGCCGCCGCGGCTGCTCCAGCCACTCACCGAGTGCGTCGAGCGGAAGTTGGCCCACTCACTGAGGTTGGTTTTACCTAGAATAATGGCCCCGGCCGCCCGCAATTGCTTGGCTACGTGCGAGTCTTGCGCCGCCCGGTGGCCGGCCAGCGCCAGCGCCCCGGCGGTGGTTTGCATCTGGTCGCCGGTGTCAATGTTGTCCTTTATCAACACCGGAATGCCGTGCAGCGGGCCGCGCAGCTTGCCAGCTTTGCGCTCTTTGTCGAGGTCGTCGGCAATGCGCAGGGCGTCGGGATTTAGCTCAATGATGGCGTTTAGGCCGGGGCCGGTTTTGTCGATGGCCGCGATGCGGCTGAGGTACGCCTGGCACAGGCGGCGGCTGGTGTAGCCATCCTGCAACGCTTTTTGCAAGTCATTGATTGATAATTCAATAACATCCAGGTCTTTATCAAAGACTGGGTTGGCGGGCAAGGTAGCCAACGCTGCACTGGGCAAGGTGGCAGCGGTAGCGGCTAGCGGCAGGAGTGCGGAGGCCAGCGCGGCCTGCGTGCTCTGCTGAAGAAATTGGCGGCGTTGCATAAAGGGCAGTAAAAGTGAAGCTGATAGGCAAGACAATGAGGTGGCCAAAAGTAAGGCGGCGGCCCGCCCGACCAAGGGCAAGCCGCTGGGTATTTTTTGCCACCGGCCCAACGGGCCGAACACCGGGCGCGCCGGGGCGTATAGCAGGCTAGCATTTCGCGCTCGCTTCCCACCTCCAGCCTTTTCCTATGTCCAGTAGCAACGACCAGCCCGGCACCAACCACATTGCCGGCAACGCCGGCGGCCAGCCCGCCCACGAAACCACCAAAATGGGGGCCGACGCCCAGAATACCAACGTCAACAGCTCGCTCCAGCCCGCTACCCCAGCCATGCAAGCCGAGCCACCAACCAGCAAAGACCTAGCTAACAGTGAAATGGCCGCCGGGCAAGGCGCCGTAGAAGAAGGCGGCCACCAGGAAAACCGCGAAGCCAACCCCGCCGATGTGCAGCCCCAGCCCACCGGCGACGCTCAAAACCTGCACCAATTGGCCGACAAAACCAACCCTCCTGCCCCCAGCGCCAGCACCGACAGCACTACCCCGCCCTCCACTAAGGAGCTGGTTGATAGTGAGATGGCAGCCGGCCAGGGTGCCGTGGAGGAAGGTGGCGAGCAGGAAAACCGCGAGGCCAGCCCCGCCGACGTGTCAGCCCCAGCCAACAATACAGCGCAGCCCAACACCTACGGCGGCAACTTCGGCAACGACGTGCAGGGCAGCTTCCAAGACCTTACGCGCGCCGACAACCAGCGCGCCGATGCCAACCGGGGCGAGTTTGGCGAGCAGGGCACGCTGGGCGCCACCCACGGTGGCTACGGCAACCAGTTTCGCGAGGTTAACCCCGCCGCCGAGCACCCCGCCGCCGAGGCCACCGAAGAGAAGTACTACGGCGAGGGCGCGGCCCGGCCCGGCCTCCAGCACAACGCCTACCGCGACTACGATGGCCAGGACCGCAACCCCGCCGAACAGGGCCACGCCGTGCGTGATACGCCCACTGCGCCCACCACATCGTTTGATGATAACGTAGCTGACCGCCAGACCGATGGCCGCGGCAATGTGCAGGACAATCGTAACCTCCCTGATAAAGAGGGCGCAACGGCCGCATTTCAGAACGACAACGGCTCGCCCACTGTCGGCGATGCCTACGCGGCCGACTATGGCCAGACCTCGGGGGTGAGCCTGCCGGCCGGGGCCACTGCCAACCACCTCGCTATGGGCCCCAACGGCCACGGCGAGGTAGCCGATGAGCGCTCATCGCGCGGGGGTTATGATAACCAAGGCGCCCAGGGCGGCCGCAGCCACGACCAGCAGCCGGGCGGCAACGCCCCCGCTGGCCAAACTGCGCCGGCCCCCGTCGACTCGCCCGACACCAACCAAACTTCCGGCTATGGCTATGGCCACGCGCGCAGCGAAGAGGCCCAGCCAGGCAACCCCAATACCGGCGACTCACGCAATGGCTTTGGTCAGGCGGGCTCTAAGGAGGGCAACGTCAGCCAGGGCCACGGCTCGCAAGGTGGCTCTTACGATGATGAGAACCCCGGTGCCCGCGGCCCGGAATACGACAACTTTACCAGCCAAGACAAAGCACAGAACTACGGCCAGGACAAGCGCGACAATTTCCGCCCCGCCGATGGCGATAAGCCCCAGGATGCCGACGACACCGCCCCGCGCCGCAACGCTGGCCGCGATGATAAATAATTGCGGTAAGTAGCCGAAAG
The DNA here is from genome assembly GCF_054779975.1 of Hymenobacter arcticus. NCBI lineage: Bacteria > Pseudomonadati > Bacteroidota > Cytophagia > Cytophagales > Hymenobacteraceae > Hymenobacter > Hymenobacter arcticus. The sequence continues at coordinate 171,639 of NZ_BAAGXF010000005.1, read as the reverse complement.
AAAAGGGGCCAGGAATTATCACGTGATAATTCCTGGCCCCTTTTCTTTCGGCTACTTACCGGTGTACTTTCATGTCGATATCGTACTTGTAGCGCGGCGGGCCGCCCAGAGGCACGGCAAAGAAGGGGAGCGCCGTGTCGTACTGGTCAGTCACGTAGAACACCACGTCGTTGAAGACGGGCGCGGTGCTCACCAGCTGGAAGTCCAGCGACAAGCCGTATTCTCTGGTATCGATGGGCAGGATGCTGCTCGTCCACTGGCCATCGCCGCTCACGGGCGCGGTGTGGCCGTTTTTCGCCACGCTGAACACGGTGAGCTTGGCCGAGTTATCCATATCGAAGTTACTTTGCTTGATGCTGACCACGTGCTCGTTAGCAAATGGGTAGAGGTGCAGCGTGACGGCCCGGCCGGGGGCCGCCGCCGGAATGCGAAAGCAATACTCGTAGGTGAAGGCATTGCCCCCCGAAATTGGTACGTTTTGGGTGGGGCTACTGCTGAGAAAGAACCGGTAGAGGTTGCCGTCGTTGCCGCTCAGCCCGCGCACCACTACTTTATATACGTAGCCCTGAAACTGGTCTACCAGCTCGCCCTCCAGCGGGTTGAGTGGGCCAAAGTTGAAGTACTTGCCATCGTAGGCCGGGTCTTCGCCAAAAACCTGCTGCTTGAGCAACCGGCCAGCGGGCGGCGCGGCGGGGCTCACCGGCCGCGGGTCGGTAGCGCCTTTGGCCGAATGCGTACCCGGCCCGCCGTAGAGGCTGAACTCGGTGCGGGTATTAAACTGGCCCACCTTGGCATCGAGCTGCCCCCCGCAATCGGGGTCAAACACCCGGATGTAGATGGGCCGCCGCTCGATAGCGGGCACCAGGAAAAAGAAGGTTTGGGTGAAATCGTCGTCGCCGCTGGTAATGGGTGCCTGTGAGCCGAAGGTAACCAGGCTCTCGATTTTCTCGCCGGGGTTAGGCACAGCCTGGGCCGCCGCGCCGGCCACCACCCCCAACAGCAGACCAAACAGACAGCAGACATGAAGTAGAACAGAAGCGGGTTTATGCATAAAGCAACAAGGAAAGGCGTTGGGCCAGCTAGTACTAATCCGGCTTACGCCGTAATATTACAACTTAAACGCAGCGCCTTGCCCGGCATTCCTCCGCATATGAGTGCTTCCGCACGCGATACAACCGAGTTTTTCGACCAACTCACCAATAAGGTGCTGGCCCTGCGCGTGCTCTCGCATCAGCGCCTACGCCCGCTCACTTCGGAGCAGCTCAACCGCCGCCCCGGCTACGACAAGTGGAGCGCCGCCCAGTGCCTGGAGCACCTCAACCTGGTGGGCGGTTACTACCTGCCCAACCTCAAAGCCCGCCTGCGGCTGGCCCAAGCCAGCGGCTCCACGGCCGGCAGCCAGGTGCGCAGCGGCTGGCTGGGTCGCTACTTCACCGCCACCACCAAAGACCGCAATGGCCTGGGCGACAATCTTTTACGTCGCCCTAAGCAATATGCGCCCACCGGCACCCGCCTCACCGGCACGGTAGTCGAGTCGTTCAACCGCCAGCTCGATGAGCTGCTGCGCCTGCTGCTACTGGCCCGCCAGGTCGATGCCGGTGCCGTGCGAGTACCCAACCCCCTGTACCCGTGGCTACGCCTACGCCTTACCGACGTGTTTGAAGCGCTAGTGCTGCATATTCAGCGCTACGTGAAGCAGGCTGAGCAAGTAGCGGTAGCCACAGCTAACAAATAGATAGTCTTAGGATTGCGCTAACGAACAAAGGATTAAGCGCAAAAGAAACGTCATGCTGAACGCAGTGAAGCATCTCTACCGCGTCATCCAACGATGCGGTAGAGATGCTTCACTGCGTTCAGCATGACGTTCTCTTTTCTCCCGCTATTAGCCGCCTTTACTCTTGGCAGAGCACTTGCAACACCGTCTGGCCCACTGCTTTCAGCGTTTTCCGGTCGATGATGCTCATGTTGTCGGCCGTGGTGTGGTGATAGGCCGGGAAGTACTCGCCGCCGTAAGCGGGGTGGTCGTAGATATCGATGGTGGGCACGCCGGCATCGTTGGCGTACTTGTGGTCGTCGAGAATCTCGCTGGTATCGCTAAATAGAAAATAGTCGGAATATCCAATTTTAGCGGCCGTATTCCACACCTTGTCTACTGCCGAGCGGGCGTTTTTCAGCGAGAGCGCCTCGCGGGTAAAGTGGCCGCCTTTGGCCCCTACCATATCGAGCAAGATGCCGTACTCGGCTTTGTAGCCGGCGGGCACGATGTTTTTGGCCCAGTACTGCGAGCCCAGGCACCACGAGTCGGTGCCGGCGGGCAGCTTGTTGGGCACGTCGGCCTGGCTGGTTTCGTCGTGGCCCCAGTCCTCGGCGTCAAACAGGATGATGTCCACGCCCACATTAGGCGCTTGGCTGCCGGTCTGCTGACTGAGATTGCGCGCTATTTCGAGGGCCGTGGCCACGGCGCTGGCGCCGTCGCTGGCCCCGTCCATGGGCTTATTTTTGTTGGCGCCCGTGTCGGCGTCGGCAAAGGGGCGGGTGTCCCAGTGCGCAAAAATGGCCACGCGCCGCGCCGCCTGGGGCTGGTACTGGGCAATAATGTTGCGGGCATTAATGCGCGTGCCATCAAACGTAGTAGCCTGGAAGGGCTGCTCGCGCACGCTCAGGCCCAATTGCTTTAGCTTGGCTGCCAGGTAGTTGCCGCAGGCCACATGGGCCTTGGAGTTGGGCACGCGCGGGCCAAAGGCCACTTGCTTGGCCGTGTAAGCGTAGGCCGAGTCGGCGTTGAAAGCCGGGACTTTAACGGCCGCGGCGGCCGCGGGCGGCGCGGCCGTTTCGGCGGGCTTTTCGGCGGGGCAGGCCGTAAGCAGGGCTAAGCCGGCCACGGCCAGCGAAGAGAGATAGAAACGTTGAAAACGCATAGAAAACGGTTGTCATCCTGAGCTTGCGAAGGACCTTATCACGCCCGCGCCGCTTGAATTAGTAGTGCTGACGAAGGCAGCCGTGATAAGATGCTTCCTCCGGGACGTAAGATAGGCCTGACAATCTCCTTGATTTAATCTTCGCTGTACGCCCACTCGACGCCGGTTTTGGTGTCTTTGATGACGATGCCCTGGGTTTTGAGGGCCGTGCGAATCTGGTCTACCTTGTCGTAGGCTTTCTCCAGCTTGGCTTCCTGGTAAAAGCCCAAGGCCAGCGCCAGCAGGTCTTCGGCGCTGGCACGAGGCTCATCGCGCAAACCTAGAATGTCGGTGACCAGGGTGCGGTAGGCGGCGCTAGCTTCGGCCACGGCTTCGGCACTTACCTCGGCCAGGGCCACGGGACTGGTAGCCAGCGTATTGAAGCGCTTGAGCAGGTCGAATACGGCGGCCACGGCGCGGGGCGTGTTCAGGTCGTCGTTGAGAAACTCGAAGGGCTTTTTGCTTAAAGCTATCAACTGCTGGCTGTTAGCCGCTAGCTTTTCGGCCTCCATTTCAACCTCCGCCCGCGTTTCCAGTTTGCCGCTGTCCAGCAGGCGCAGGCCGTTCATGAGCTTGCGGTAGCCTTTGCGGGCGGCTTGCAGGGCGTCGTCGCTGAGGTCGATGGGCGAGCGGTACTGGGCTTGCAGGAAGAAGAAGCGCAGCGTCATGGGCGAGTAGGCCTGCGACAGTGCCGCGCTCTGGCCCTGAAACATCTCGGTGAGGGTCACGAAGTTGCCGAGCGACTTGCTCATCTTCTGGCCGTTCACGGTCAGCATATTGTTGTGCAGCCAGAAGCGCGCGCCGGTGCCCGGCGTGTTGGACGCCTCATTCTGGGCAATTTCGCACTCGTGGTGCGGAAACATGAGGTCGAGGCCGCCGCCGTGAATGTCGAACTCGGCCCCGAGGTACTTGCGGCTCATGGCCGAGCATTCGAGGTGCCAGCCGGGAAAGCCTTCGCCCCAGGGCGAGGGCCAGCGCATGAGGTGGTCGGGCGCGGCATTTTTCCAGAGGGCAAAGTCGGCGGGCGAGCGCTTTTCGTCCTGCCCGGCCAGTTCGGTGCGGGTGCCGGCCAGCAGTTCTTCTACCACGCGGCCCGACAGGCGGCCGTAGTTCAGCCCCTCCGCATTGTACTTGGGCACGTCGAAATACACTGAGCCGTTGGCCTCGTAGGCCAGGCCGCGCGCCATAATCTCCTCAATGAGCGCGAGCTGCTCGGTGATGTGGCCGCTGGCCTGGGGCTCGATATCGGGCGGCAGGCAGCCGAGGGCAGCCATGGCCTGCCGGTAGCGAACGGTGTAGTGCTGAGCTACTTGCATGGGCTCCAGCTTTTGGGCTCGGGCAGTTTTGGCCATTTTGTCCTCGCCCTCATCGGCGTCGCCCACAAGGTGGCCTACATCGGTGATGTTGCGCACGTAGCGCACTTGGTAGCCCAGGTGGCGCAGGTAGCGCGTAAGCACGTCGAACACGATGGGGCCGCGCGCGTTGCCTAGGTGAGCATCGTTGTACACGGTGGGGCCGCAGAGGTAGAGGCCCACCAGCGGCGGGTGCACGGGCGCGAAAGATTCCTTTTTGCGGGTGAGCGTATTATAAAGCGTCAACATTTTTTTCAGTCATCAAGTAGCAGTCATCAGGTAGCAGCCGGGCTGCTTGTTGATGCGTGGGCGTTAGCCAACGGCAAAGGTCCGGCAAAGTTTGGCAAGTAGCGCGAAGTAGCGTGGACGCTGCGAGTCCGCGCGTGGGAACGTTGTTGTGGCGACCCTATGCGCGTTGTTCGGACGAACCCACGCGCGGACTCGCAGCGTCCACGCTACCTCAGCTCGTACAGCGCTTCCACCGGGAAGTGGTCAGAATATAGAATTTCGGTGTGAATGCGGCAGGCCAGCACGCGCCACTGGGGGCCGGCAAACTGCTGGTCGATGCGCAGCAGCGGGGGCAGGTGGCCGTGGTAGGTGTTGCCCGGCCCAAAACCCACGGTGGCCCAGGCGTTTTGGAGGGAGCCGGCCAGGCGGTTGTAGGCGTAGGAATAGGGCAGGTCGTTGAGGTCGCCGGCCAGCAGCACCGGATAGGGCGAGCGCTGAATGTGGGCCAGCAGCGTATCGGCCTGCCAGGCGCGGGCCGCCGCGCCGCGCACAAAGCGCCCGAGCAGGCCCCGGCCCTTGCGCTGCAAACCGGCCTTGCTGGAGCCAGCGGCCACAATGTCACCCTCGTCCATGCTCATGCTTTGGAGGTGCACGTTGAAGATGCGCACCGTGTCGTGGCGGCCGGGGCCGGCCACATCCACCCACATGGCGTGGTTCTGGCTGAGGCGGCCAAAGGCGATTTCGCCCCGCCCCACAATGGGCAGCCGCGAAAAAATGGCCAGCCCAAACTCGGCCCCGGCGCGGTTGGTGAGGCTTTTAGACACGAATACCTGCCGCCCGCTCTGCGGCCCCAGCTTGTCGGCCACCCGAAACAGGTCGCCATCGGCCGAATGCGTACCGGCCGGCTCCTGGTAAAACTCTTGCAGGCACAGCACATCGGCGGGGCTGGCGGCCAGCCAGGCCATGGCGCGGGCCGGCGCAGTAGGGTCGGGCTGGCGCAGGTGCGCGTACACGTTGAAAATCCGCACGTTAGCCGATAATAGACGTAACGTTTTATTTTTCTGACGATTAGCTACCGGCTCCTTAGTATCTGTTAATTGTTGATTGTTAACTGATAAATGCAGCGGTAGCCCGCGCTGCACCTGGTGCCAGGCCAGCGCCAGCGCGGCCAGCGGCAGCAGCGCAATGGCCCGCTTGCGTAGCCCCCACCCCACCGCCAGCAGCCCCGTGAGCGCCAGCCACAGCGGCACCGTGAGGGCCAGCAGCGGGGCCAGGGCCAATTGCCCGGCCGGTACCCGCTCGGCAGCCACGCTCAGCAGCAGGCCCACTAACACGAGCAGGGTAAAACGATAGGAAAGCAACTGACGCACAACAGGCCGGGCGCGCGTAAGCTGGCTCCCGACCCAGCAAAAATACGGCCTTTTGCAGCCACCGCTAAGCTTGTAGCATGCGGGTGGCAAGCTTAGCTTTACTAGCCACTTGCACCGACTATTTTATATGCGGAAGAATTTTTACACTGGTCTTCTTTGTCTGCTCACGCTTGGGGGGCCCAGCTGGGCGCAGTCGAGCGCCGGGCACGCCCCCACGGCAGTAGCCCTGCCGGCCGACGAGGCCCCAAGCCTGGACTTTGTGGCCAACAAAGGCCAGTGGCCGGCGGCGGTGCGCTACGCAGCGGCCGTGCCAGGCGGCCACCTATGCCTGGAGCCGGGCGGCCTGCGCTACAGCTTGTTGCAGCCCATCGAGCACCCGCATATGGGGCCGGGCCACGGCGCGGCTAAGCCGGCCACGGCGCGCACTGCGGCGGTAGCGCCGCCCAGCGGCGCGGCCCCCATTAAGGGCCACCTGTTGCGGGTGCGCTTTGTGGGCGCCGACACCACGACCGCGCTGCAACCCAGCCAAGCCACCGGCGAAACGCGCAACTACCTGCATGGCAACGACCCCGCCCACTGGGCCAGCGCCGTGCCCGGCTACCGGCAGGTGCGCTACGACGCGCCGTGGCCGGGCGTGGCCGCCCGCTTTTACGAGAATGCCACCCAGCACCTGGAATACGACTTTGAGGTGGCGGCCGGGGCCGATGCGCGCCGCGTGCAGCTGCGCTACGAGGGTGCTACCAGCCTCACGCTCAGCGCCGATGGCCAGCTGCACGTGGGCACCTCGGTGGGCGAGCTTACCGAGCTGATGCCCCACGCCTACCAGCTCGACCCGGCCACCGGCCAGCGCCAGCCGGTGGCCTGCCGCTACCGCCTGCGCCCGGCCCCGGCAAACCTGGTGTCGTTTGAGTTGGGAGCGTATGACCACGCCCGGCCGCTGGTGATTGACCCCACGGTGGTGTTTTCGACCTACTCGGGGGCGCGGGGCAACAACTGGGGCTTCACGGCGGCTTATGACGCGGCAGGAAATATGTATTCGGGCGGTATTGTGCTCGATGACCTGTATGCCCTGCCGAGCTTTCCGACCACGGTGGGCGCTTACCAAACTACGTTTGCGGCCGTTATCGACATGGCGCTTATCAAGTACAACCCGGCCGCCAACGGTGCGGCGGCGCGGGTATGGGCCACCTACCTGGGCGGCAACCGGGCCGATTTTCCGAGCAGCCTGGTTGTCAATGCCCAAGGCGAGCTGCTGGTGCTGGGCAGCACCTCCTCTACCGACTACCCCACCACGGCGGGGGCAGTGCAAAGCCGCTTCCAGGGCGGCAGCACGGTAGACCCCTTCGGCGACGATGGGCCGGGCGTGTACCGGGTAAGCAACGGCACCGACATTGTGGTGACGCGCCTCAGCGCCAGCGGCGGCGGGCTGGCCGCCTCCACCTACCTGGGCGGCACCGCCAACGACGGCATTGCGGCCTACGTAACCAGCTCGGCCGCGCGCCAACTCCCTCAAAATTACGGCGATGCGTTGCGCGGCGACATCCTCACCGATGCGCAGGGCAATGTGTACATCGCGTCGGTAACGGGCTCCGGCAACTTCCCCACCACGGCCGGCAGCTTTGCCAGCCGCTACCAGGGCGGCACCTGCGATGCCGTGGTGTGCAAGCTCACGCCGGGCCTCAACAGCCTGGTTTGGAGCGGTTTCCTGGGCGGCAGCGGGGCTGATGCGGCCTACTCCATTCAGCTCGATGCCAGCGGCAATGCCTACGTGGCGGGCGGCACGCTCAGCCCCAGCTTTCCGGGCACCGCGAGCGGCTACCAGCCGCGGGCGCAGGGTAATGTGGATGGCTACGTGGCCCGCATTGCGGCCGATGGCAGCGCCGTGCAGCGCGCTACGTACCTGGGCACCAACGCCTACGACCAGGCTTTCTTTGTGCAGCTGGGGGCCGATGCCGGTGTGTACGTGCTGGGCCAAACGCTGGGCACTTGGCCCGTGTCGGCGGGCGCGTACCGCAACGCTGGCAGCCGGCAATTTATCCAAAAACTAAGTCCTGACTTAGATAAAACGCTGATAAGCACTGTAATAGGTAGCGGACGCAGCACCATCGACATCTCGCCCACCGCCTTTCTGGTAGACCAGTGCGACCGGGTGTACGTGTGCGGCTGGGGCGGCGAGATAAACCAGGGCGTGTATAACTACAGTGGCTTCAGCACCGCCAATGGCTACACCCACGGCATGCCCACCACCGCCAACGCCGTGCGCCCGGCACCCGATACGCCGGGCGCGGGCTCCGATTTTTACCTGGCGCAGTTCGCGCCCGGCCTCACGGCCCTCACCTACGGCACGTTTTTCGGCGACCCCACCCCCAACTCGGAGGGCGACCACGTGGACGGCGGCACCTCGCGCTTCGACCCGCGCGGCGTGGTGTACGCCGCGGCCTGCTCGTGCCGCAATCGCACTGGCTTCCCGGTGCCGCCGGGCGCTTTTTCGTATTCAACCGTCAATGGCTCAGTGTCCACGCCGGCCCAGGGCAGCTCACCGCTGTGCAATAACGCCGCCTTCAAGCTCAACTTTGAGCCCACCGTGGCGGCCGTGGGCCAGAACCAGGCGCTATGCGTGAGTTCGCCGCCGCTGGCGCTGGGCGGCCTGCCTAGCGGCGGCTTCTGGGCGGGGCCGGGCGTGTCGGGGTCGGTAGCGACGGGCTACCTATTCACCCCCAGCCTGGCGCTGGTGGGCACCCAAACCCTCACCTACACCGTGCCGGGGGCCACGGCGGCCTGCACCGCCTCGGCGCAGCTGCTCATTACGGTGAGCAACCCGGTGCGGGCGGTGGTGGCGGGGCTGCCGGCGGTGTGCGCCAGCGCCGGGCCGCTGGCCCTCACGGGCGGCAGCCCCGCCGGCGGCACCTGGAGCGGGCCCGGCGTAAGCCTTTCATCAACTGGTATTTATGTATTCACTCCCAGCCAGGCGCTGGTGGGCACCCAAACTCTCACGTACTCGGTGGCAGCCGTGGCGGCCTGTGGCAGCAGCGGCAGCCAGGCTACGGTTACCGTTCAGGTGCTAGTGGCCCCCGTGGTAACGGTGCCCGCCGACACGGTGCTGTGCCCCGGCAGCGGGCAGGCGTTCCGGCTGCGCGGCTCGCCAGCGGGCGGCGTATGGAGCGGGCCGGGCGTGACGTCAGCCGGCGTATTTACGCCCCCCGCCACGGCCGGCACCGTGGCGCTCACCTACACCGTGGCTCCAGCGGCGGGCTGTGCGGCGTCGGCCACGCGGCGCGTAACGCTGCTGGCTGTGCCGGTGCTGGCCCCGGTGCTGGTGCCGGGTATCTGCGTGCCCAGCACGGTAGCGCCGTTGCTGGTGCACTTCAGCCAGCCGGCGGGCGGGCTGCCCGCCGGGGCGGTAATAACCTGGAATTTTGGCGATAGCACGGCGGTAGTCACGGGCCTCGACGTGACGCATACCTACCTCAAGGCTGGCACTTTCCGGCCCCGCGTCACGCTCAGCTTCAACCAGGGCCGTTGCGACCAGGCACTGAGCTTACCGTCCATCACGGTGCAGGAGATACTGATTCCCAACATCTTCACCCCCAATGCCGACGGCCAGAACGACCTCTTCACGCCGCGCCTGGGTGGCTGCCCGCCCCGCCTGCAAGTGTTTTCGCGCTGGGGCCAGCAAGTGTACGAAAACGCCGCCTACCAAAACACCTGGGACGGCACGGGCTTGGCCCCCGGCGTGTATTACTACCTGCTCACCCCCCCCGATGGCACCGCCGCCATCAAGGGCTGGGTGGAGCTGGTGCGGTAGAGAGCGGTAAATTTGTACACATCTGTCCTTGCGAGCGCAACGCAGTGGAGCGCGGCAATCTTTCCTCCACGTCAGGGTTACCAATCAGATGCCGCGCACGAACAGGAAAGATTGCCGCGCTCCACTGCGTTGCTGCGTTGCGCTCGCAAGGACAATTGCCTAATAATTAAATAATTACCAGAATGGACATTTTCATGCAAGCCGCCATCGACGAGGCGCGGCTGGGCCGCCGGGAAGGCGGCATCCCCATCGGCTCGGTGCTGGTGCGCGGCCAGGAGATAGTGGGCCGCGGCCACAACAAGCGGGTGCAGGACCTCGACCCCATCGCCCACGGCGAAATGGACGCCCTGCGCAACGCCGGCCGCCAGCGCACCTACCGCGACACCGTGCTCTATACCACGCTGATGCCCTGCTACATGTGCGCCGGCACCATCGTGCAGTTCAAAATTCCCAAGGTGGTAGTGGGCGAGGCCCAGACCTTCGGCGAGTCGCTCGACTTCCTGAAATCGCACGGCGTGGAGGTCGAAATTCTCGACTCGCCCGAGTGCGTGGAAATGATGCGCGAGTTTATCGAGGCCGAGCCCACCCTCTGGAACGAGGATATTATGGAACTGTAGAATCAGTAACTAGCTCTAGCTCTGCAAGCAGAACGTCATGCTGAGCTTGCCGAAGCATCTCTACCACGCCGCTGGATTTACTAACCCTGGTGGCGTGGCAGAGATGCTTCGGCAAGCTCAGCATGACGTTCTGCTTGCAACCATCTGTATTACAGACTATTCTACTTCCTACCCAGCCAACTCTCCGGGTTCAGATTAGCCGAGTTGCGCCACACCTGAAACTGCACTTGCGCCGTGCCGTCGGCATCGGTGGCAGCGGTGCCGATGGCCTCGCGGGCGTCTACCTGCTCGCCCTCGTGCACGTTCACCGAGCGCAGCTTGGCATACACCGTGAAGTATTCGCCGTGCTGAATCATGACGATGGTATTCATACCCGGCACTTGCGCCACCGTAAGCACCCGGCCTGCAAACACCGACCTAACCGGCTCACCCTCATTCGTTTGAATATCCACGCCACGGTTGTCCACCGTCACATGCCGAAGCACTGGGTGCGGGTGCCGGCCAAAGTGCTGGGCCAGGAAGCCGTGCGCCACCGGCCAGGGCAGCCGCCCCCGGTTGCCGGCAAAGTTGGACGAGAGCGTGGCGGTTTGGGGCGTGAGGGCCACGCGGCTGGCGTGGCGGTCGGCGTTGGTTTCTTCGGGCGCGTCGCTTTCGGGACTAGCGCTGGCGTCGGCGTTATCGTCGGCCGCATCGGGCTCGTCGGCGCGGGCGGTGGCGCTGGCCGGGCGGCGGCGGGTGCTGGCCGTGGCGGCGCGGGCGGCGCGGCGGCGGGCGGCCACGGCAGCCAGGCGGGCGGCGTGGGCGGCGCGGGCAATTTCTTCGCGCACGCGCTGGGCAATGAGGTCGTCGAGGCGGGCCACGGCCTGCTGGCGCTGGGCTAGCTCCTGGCGCAGGCCCTGCTCCTGCTGGCTGAGCTGCTGCACCACTTCGTCCTGCTCGGTCTTGAGGCCCAGTAAGTTGCGGTTTTCCACCAACTGGTTGGTTAGCAAGCTTTTCTGGCGCTGGCGCTGCTGCGTGAGGCCGTCGAGCTCGTGGCTGAGCTGCTGCTGCGCGCCCACTATGCGCAGGGCCTGCTTCTGGCGCTCCTCGGTGTACTGGCGCACGTAGCGCAGCCGCAGCACAAACTGGTTGAACGACTCGGCGGCAAACAAAAACATGAGCTGGTTGAAGCCGCTGCTCGTTTTGGAGGCCGCGTACATCAGCCGGGCGTATTCGGCCTTGAGGCGGGCCAGCTGCTCCTGGGTGCTCAGCACCTGCCGCACCGTTTGGTGTACGTTGGTTTCGATGCCCTGCAGCTGGGTTGAGATGTGCGCAATTTGCCCCTGCTTCACCGTCAGCTTTTCCTTGATAACGTTGAGCTGGCCCAGCGATGCCTGTTTCTTCTCGGTGGTCTGAGTCAGCACTTTACCCGCCTCCGCAATGCGGCTGAGGTTGGCCTCGCGCTCGCGCTCCAGCTGGCCCTTGCTCTTGGCACGCGGGCGGCGGGTGGTGGGGCGGCGCGCCTTGGCCGCCGGCCGGGCAGTTGCCTGGCGCGCCTTGGCCGGGCGGTGGCGCTGGGCGGCCGCCGGGCCGGCCAGCAGCACCAGCAGGCTGGCCGCCAGCCAATACTTAAAAACGGGTGAGGAAAATGTCACGAAGCAAACCGGGCGCGGCAGGCAGAATACCGCCCCACAAAATAACGCACGAATGGCGGGCCGGGCGGCGACCGTGGCTTTGGCCGGGCCGCGCCCTGGCCGGGCGGCTTGGGGCTGGCGCTATGCGCTACTCGCTACGTGGTGGCCGAGCAGCCAGCGCTTCCTCTTTACTCACTTCGCTAAAGTCCTTTACGCCGGCCTTGTTTTACGGGGTTATAGGTGGCTTAACACCCCTTTTGCCGCTTGAGAGAGTGCTGAAACCCCGGTTTCAAAAGTCTGCCTGAACTGCATGTAGCCTTGTGCTAGCGGGAGTGCCTACCCACCTTCGTTGCGACATAGAATTTCCCGACTACTACTCCCCCTGCTTTGCCCTTTCTTCCATGAGAACCAACCACTTCCTCCTACTGGCCGCCCTGCTGGGTCTGAGCCAGTGCCACCATGCCGACCCCGGCCCCGCCAAGCCCGAGGACCAGTTGCCGCCCGCTACCCAGACCGGGGCCGGCACCTTCGGCTGCCTGCTCAATGGGCAGCCCTGGACCCCGAGCGGCTATAGTGGCCATCCTGACTTCATTACTACATATGACGCTGGTTATCACAACGGAACTCTACAGATTAAATGCTATCGCTATACAACTAGCGGTACCCTCCAAGGTCTGACGTTCGGTGCTACAAATGTTAAGCAGGCTGGCACCTATTTGTTCGCCTCCACCGGAGACAATGGGTTAAACTATATTGATACTGAGTTAAAATCTCCTTGTAGCATAGTAGATAACGCTAATTCTGGTGCTTACCAGACCGGTAACTTAACGCTCACTCGCTTCGACTTGAAAGCTGGTGTCATTTCGGGCACCTTCAACTTCAAGCTTTATCAATCCGGCTGCGACACCTTGAAAATCACACAAGGTCGTTTTGATTATACCCTTTAATCCTCCTTTCCCTTTTCCCATGAAGAAGCTTTACGCATTGCTGCTACTCGCTTTATTACGAGTTTATGGCCTGCAGGCCCAGCAGGTTGATTCACTGGGCCTGAAGCTCGATGCCGTTTTTGCCAACGTCGACAAAAGCCAGGTGCCCACCCGCCTGCTGGCTGAGTATGGCCTGCCGCTGCTGCCCCTTACCTCCTTCAACGGCACGCTGGCCGACAGCACCCGCACCAACCCGACCCTGTTTCGGGCCCTTTACGCTTCGGCCTACACAGCCTGCATCTGGGGGGCTAACCCGTTGGCATCGTTGCCGGCCTACAATGCCCAGGTAGAAGCCGTGGAGGCTAGCAGCCCCACCCTCATCCCGATTATGGTGCAGCGTATCGACTACGCTACGCTGCGCCCCGAGGCCCGCAGCCAAAACCTGCTGACGGTGCAAAACCAGCAGCTCTACGACGTGCCCGGCCGCTCCGGCGACCCGTATGGCCTCTGCACGCTGTTTGCTGCGGCGCCGGCGCATACCTACTGCCCTTCCGGCAACGTGTCGCTCGTGTTTCCCAGCACCCGGCACCCGCATGCATGGCGCGAGAAAATAGGTAGTTAACAAGTATTTCAATGCGACAGCGTACTATTGCGTTAAAAGATGTATGTTTGGTAAACCTTTTCCCTTTTCCCATGAGACCCAACCACTTCCTGCTACTGGCCGCCCTGCTGGGTCTGAGCCAATGTAAGAAACATGACTCAAGCCCCGCCAAGCCCGAGGACCAGTTGCCGCCCGCTACCCAGACCGGGGCCGGCACCTTCGGCTGCCTGCTCAATGAGCAGCCTTGGACTCCACAAGGCTATGATGGCCGCCCCAATTTTGTTCTGACCTATGACACCGGTTATCGAGGTGGAGCTTTGCAGATAAAGTGTTACCGATATACTAGCAGCAGCACATTTCAGAGCATAATTTTTGGTGCAGTAAATATTGCTCAAGCTGGAACCTACCTTTTCTCTGCTCCTGACAATGGAATTTCTTACTTCGATACTAGTCTAACCGCCCCCTGTAGTTTGCAAAGTTATTCTAATTCTGGCACTTATCGAACAGGAAGTTTAACCATCACCCGGCTGGATTTAAAAGCAGGAATCGTGGCGGGTACGTTCAATTTCAAGTTCGCCCAGCCCGGTTGTGATACTATAAAAGTCACACAAGGGCGCTTTGATTATACGCTTTAACCTTCCTTTCCCTTTTCCCATGAAGAAGCTCTACGCATTGCTGCTACTCGCTTTACTGCGAGTTTATGGCCTGCAGGCCCAGTAGGTTGATTCACTAGGCCTGAAGCTGGATGCCGTTTTTGCCAACGTCGACAAAAGCCAGGTGCCCACCCGCCTGCTGGCTGAGTATGGCCTGCCGCTGCTGCCCCTTACCTCCTTCAACGGCACGCTGGCCGACAGCACCCGCACCAACCCGACCCTGTTTCGGGCCCTTTACGCTTCGGCCTACACAGCCTGCATCTGGGGGGCCAACCCGTTGGCATCGTTGCCAGCCTACAATGCCCAGGTAGAAGCCGTGGAGGCCAGCAGCCCCACCCTCATCCCGATTATGGTGCAGCGTATCGACTACGCTACGCTGCGCCCCGAGGCCCGCAGCCAAAACCTACTGAGCGTTCAGGATAACCAGCTCTACGACGTGGCCGGCCGCTCCCAAAGCCCTTACCAGTCGCGCACGCTATTTGCTGCCGCGCCCAGCCGCGAATATGCCAGCAGTAGTACGGTAACGCTGATATTACCGCGCTCGCTTTATATCGAATACCTGGCCGCTAATCCCAACGTTAGCCTGCGCTCACTGGAGCTAGATTTAGCTGACGGCAACGGGTACCAACCTGTAAGCTGGGACCAGCGCCTGACTACTAGCTACACCTCGGCGGGGGCAAAACGCATTAAAATACGCTTTACCTACCAACAGACAGTACGGCGGGGCAACATAGGATTCTTCTTACCAGTCACCTACGAAAGCCAATTTGATTTAATAGTGCCACCGCCTGCCGCTAGTCAAGCTAGCTCTAATGCTACCGCACGGACCAACAACCTAGCCAGCCTCGCCGACGACTCGGTGCTGTTTGCCGCCGCCCCAGGGCGGGCCGCCGGGAAAGCCTACATCTACTACTCGGCCAGCCGCAAAGGCAGCAAAAAGCTCGTCAAGCCACTTATCGTGCTGGAAGGGTTTGACAAGCATCACATCGCGCCGCATATCTCACCAGTTAATTATTCTCTTGACCAGTTTCTGAGAGAAATAGAAACTACTAATGGTTTCAATTTTAGAAACGCCCTTGAAAACACTGGGGACTACGACATTGTGTTTGTAGACTACGCCAACGGCACGGATGATATCCTGCTCAATGCTGGGCTGTTCGAGCAAGTGCTTAGCTACGTTAATACGAACAAAGACCCGGCTTCGACCGAACAAAACGTGGTGATGGGCATGAGCATGGGCGGGGTTATTGGCCGCTATAAGCTAGCGCAGCTTGAAAAAGCCAATCCCGGTAGCACGCACGTGCGCCTACTCATTTTGCAGGACAGCCCCCAGCGCGGGGCCAATTTGCCCTTGGGTTACGCCGCCGCCGTCCGGCAGGCCAACAACTGTTTTTTGCGCAACATCTCGCTTAAAGACGTAAATGCCTACATAAAAGAAAGTGTTGCGCTACTCGACCAAGCCGGTACCCGCCAGCTTCTCAAGTACCAGGCGCTAGGGCCAAACGACAGCGATTTTTTCGCTAATACTTTTCTCGACGGCCCCTACCGGCAAATGATAACCTACGCAGCCCCTTACCGCATTGTGGCCGTCAGCCAGGGTTCGCAATGCGGTGTTGGGTTATTCCCCCCCTACACCGAGCTGCTTCGGGGGTCGGCCAGCTCTTTCAATGGGATACTGGGGTACATCATTCAATCCTACCTGCCATCCGTCCCTGGCTTTGGCGGCGAAGTTGTCCTCAATGCCCTGCCCGGTGGCAGTCAATCGGCCCGCGTATCAGGGCTCTACCTCTACACCCAAATCAGAATCCTACGCTTTATACCCATTCGAATAACGTTAACGCGCCAGAATTTCTCGTGCCCTGGTGGCTTGTTGCCACTTGATGGAGCAGCGGGTAGCACCGAGCCGTTTGTGGGAGGGCCCAACGTTATAGCTAAAGATTCCCCGGGTTGGTTAGGCCCTTTGTTTTCTTATCAGTATGCCTTGCGCAGTCGGTTCAGCTTTATATCGCCAGCCAGTGCCCTCGACATCGCCGACTTTACCCTACCTGCCTTATCTGCGAAGTATATTAATAGCTCTACTTCTATCAGCACTACCAGCACGAACGATTTTGTGGCGCAAGAGCAGACAAATCTATTTGGTAGCACTGATTTTAACGTACCGCATCTCACCTTCACGGCCCGCAACGGAGAGTGGATATTTAACCAGATGCAAAATGACCTCTCAAATGCAGCTACGGTAGCTTGCTCTACTGAGTGTAGCGCTGTGTTAGCTATCGCCGGTCCCACCCAAGTATGCACCTCGCCCACGTCCGTCTTTTCGGTCAACACCTCGCAGGTAACCTGGAGCGCCGAGCCCAGCAGTTATTTTACCACCATCACTGGCTCGGGCAGCCAGTTTGTTACTTCGGCGGCTCCCGGTGCCTATGGCTCGGCCACTATCACGGCTACGTTTCCGTGCGGGCCGCCCGTGACTAAAACCGTATCGGTGGGGGCTACCTCTCCTACCGGCCGGTACCGCTATAACGGGGCGAATTACACGTTGTCGAGTACGAACTTCGTCATGGGCTACAATAGCCCGATTACTATCACCCTCGACCAGCCTTATAGCTTCACCTTTAGCTCCAACACCCCGGCGGTAGTGCTTTATAATACCAGCACTAACTCCACGACGTTCTCCATTCCTTCCTCCGTCACGAGCACCGTCAAAATTGCCGCAGTTGCCGCCGGCACTAGCAGCGACTGCGGCCTGGTGGGAGACTTCATTTTTGTGCCAACCGGGCCCAGATTTGCAGCTGCCCCCAACCCGGCTACTTCGGAGCTAACCGTCTCAGATGGCGCGGACGAACCCACTTCCTCCGCTGCCAAAACCGACGCCGGAACCACCAAATCGTTTCAGGCTGACCTGTACGACACCTACGGCAAGAAGGTCAAGACCAAGCAGAGCGAGGGCGGTAAAGCCGTATTTGATGTGCGTGATGTACCCGATGGCCTCTACAATCTACGCGTGGGCCAGGGCAAAGACGCCTATTCCGAGCACATTCAGATTACACATTAAGCGGCAAATCAGGACCTTACGCAAAAAATCGGCCGTCCTGACAGGACGGCCGATTTTTTGCGTAAGGTCCTGATTTTAAATATTTTACTTCTTCACCTTCGTTTGCTTGGCGTAGCCCTTTGGAATGCTGAACGGGAAGTCCAGGTGCCCGGCGCCAACCTCTACTTTCTGGTAGTTGAGGGTGGCCGAGGTGCTTTCGGTGCCGCCCTGCTGGCCCAGCACGTTGGTGGTGAAGGCAAACGGCAACTCGGTGCCGGTGGGCTTCTGGAAGTCGGCGTAGCCCACGGTGAGGCTGCGCTGGGCGGCGCTCTCGCTCACCTTCAGTTGCTGGAGGCGGCCGGTGGCGGTGCTCACCAGCTGCTCCAGTATCAGGGGAGCCTGGGGGTAGGTCACGGCCTGGTTGTCGCCCTCCGTTTTTACCACGGGCAGGGCCCCTTTGGGGGCGGCCTGGTAGTCGCCGAGCAGAATGTCCTGCATCTGGCGGTAGGTCACGGGCACGTTCAGCAGCTGGCTCAGGTAGGCGTAGTCGCCAGCGAAGTAGGTCTTTTCCAAGCGATTAACCACCCGCACCGAATCAGGCGTGAGCAGCGCGCGTACGCCCTCAATACCCAGCAGCGAGCCCGACAGCCAGATGGCCGAGTCGCGCCGGATGCGCAGGTTGAAATTGGCCGACATGTCGCTGTCCTTGCGCTTGAAGTGCACTTTGCCGCGGCCGTTCAGGTACTGAAAGTTGGTGTTGGCCGTCTTCACGCCGGCCGGTGTTTCCACGGGCGTTACGGCCGTGGACGTGCCCGGCCCGAGCTTGCCCGACGTCGAGGGAACGCGGTGGCAGCTGGCCAGCGCCAGGGCGGCGAGTACGAGAGCAGATTTATTCATACAGTTTTTGTTCTTTGATTTTACGGTCGAGCAGCGGCGAGGTGCCGGGCCCGGCTTTGCGGGCGCGCTGCCAGGCGGCTACGGCCCCGGTGTGCTCCCCGAGTTGCCACAGTACGTCGCCGTAGTGTTCGAGGATGCTCGCATCCTTGGTTGTTTTCAGGGCGCGCTCCAGGTTGAGCTTGGCGCTGGCGTAGTCCTTTTGCTTGTAAAGCACCCAGGCGTAGGTATCGAGGTAGGTATCGTTGTCGGGGAATTGCTTCACCGTGCGGCCCGCCATTTCCTTGGCTTTGTCCAGCTTCTCGCCCCGCAAGCTGAGGTAGTAGCTGTAGTTGTTGAGCACGCCGTAGTTATTGGGGTCGGCGGCCAGCACGGCATCATAGGCCGCGTCCGACTTGGCGTAGTCCTTCATTTCCTGGTAGGCATCGCCGAGTTGCGAGTCGAACTGCGTTTGCTGCTCGGCATTGCCCACGGCCAGCCGGCGGCCGTGCTCCAGGGCCTGCACGGCCTCGCGGGGCTGCTTTTTTAATAGGTGCCCAATGCCATTGTAAAA
Source organism: Hymenobacter arcticus (assembly GCF_054779975.1). Classification (NCBI taxonomy): domain Bacteria; kingdom Pseudomonadati; phylum Bacteroidota; class Cytophagia; order Cytophagales; family Hymenobacteraceae; genus Hymenobacter; species Hymenobacter arcticus. Next base: position 153,036 of record NZ_BAAGXF010000005.1, on the reverse strand, counting down.
CCACAGCGGGGCTTGGTTGGGAAACAATTCCAGGGCCGCGTCGCTGTGCACTAGCAGCGAGTCGGTTTGGCTCAATTCGGCATCGAGCAGCACCACCTGCTGCCAGAGCTGAAACTTCGACTTGTCGTACTTCAGCGCTTTCAGATAGGTGTTGCGGGCCTCCTTTTTGCGGCCGGTTTGCATCTCCACGTCACCGGCCACGCTGTAGGCCTTGGCCTCGCGGGGGTGGTTACGCACAGTGGCATTGGCCAGGTCGAGGGCCAGCGGGGCCACCTTGGGGTCGGGCAGCTGCTTGATGTAGCCCGCCAGAATGCGTACTTCCTGGTCAATGTCGAGCGCGGGACTGTCGAAGGCCAGGCGCAGCTGCTTCTCCACCTCGGCGGGCTGGTTTTGCTGGCGGTACACGTCGGCCAGTATCAGGCGGGCCTGGGGGTTGTTGGGCTCTAGGCGCAGGGCCTGTTCAGCCACCCGAATGGCGTCGGGCAGGCGGTTGTTGGCGGCGTACATCTCGGCCTGGGCCACCACGAAGCGCGGCTCGGTGGGGTTGGCGGCAATCAGGTTTTCGCCCTCCTTCAGGGCCATCGGCAAGTTGTTCTGGCGCAGGTATATCTGCTGCTTTTTGAAGGCAATCTCGTCGAGGCTACCGAACTGCGCCTGAGCTTTTTCGAGGGTCGCTAGGGCTTCGGGCAGCTTGTTCTGGGCCAGGTAGAGGTCGGCGAGCTGAAACAGGTAGCTGCCCGAGTTGGGCACTTCCTTCACCAGGCTGGCGTAGGTAGCGGTGGCGGCCTCGTACTGCTTCTGGCTGGCCTGCGACTGGGCCAACAGCAGGTAGTAATAGGGGTTTTTGGCGTCGAGCTTCACGGCGGCTTCGGCATAGCCGGTGGCGTCGCGTAGGTTGCCACTCAGCAGGTTAGCCTCCGCCAGCTTGTAATTGACGGCCGCATTTTCAGGCATCAGCGTGTAGGCTTTAAGCAGCCGCTCCAGCGCCTTTGGGTAGTCTTCGAGAATAACGTATTTCACGCCATCGGTGTAGAGCGACTCGCTCATTTCGCGCTCCTTGGCCGACAGCGGCGGGTGGGCCGCCACCTTTTTAGCCTCAATCTCGACGCGCTGCGCCAGCTCGCGCCGCTCTTTGCGGCTCAGCTTCACGGGCTTGCGCAGGGCCGCCGAGTCGGGCGGGCTGCTGGCCCCGGGACTTAGCCCCTGCGCCTGGCTACCGCCAGCCAACAAGCTTAAAATAAGAATATTAACCGCAAACGAACGCATATGCATAACAAACAAACCAACTAGTTTTTGGGGCGAATGTACGGGGCATAACCACGAACGGCGCGGCCCCACTGGGAGCCACGCCGCTCGGTAACGCACTACGCGGTTAAATCATCACACGCGCAGCACATTAAAATCGCCCACGCTCAGGTCGGCCGGCTTACCGGTAACGCTGGCGTTGTTGCCAATCATGGAATTGGCCACGTTGGCGTGGCGCACGGTGGCGGCGGTTTGCACAATGGAGTTCGACAGGCGCGAGTCTTCCACCACGGCGTCGGCGCTCAGCGACACGTGCGGGCCCACTACCGAGTTGGTAATCACGGCGTTCTCGCCAATATACACGGGCTCGATGAGTACCGAGTTGGTGATTTTAGCAGAGGTAGCCACCAGCTTTTCGCCACGCTCCTTGAGGTATTCGAGGTAGCGCTGGTTGGTGTGCACGGTAGCGTCCTTGTTGCCGCAGTCGAGCCACTCGGTTACCTGGCCGGGCACGAACACGGTGCCCTTGTTCTTCATGTTCTCCAGAGCATTAGTGAGCTGGTACTCACCCTTATCCTTGATGTCATTGTCGAGTAGGTATTGCAGCTCGTTGCGCAGGTACTCGCCATCCTGGAAGTAGTAGATGCCAATAATGGCCAGGTCGGAGACGAACTCCTGCGGCTTCTCCACAAACTCCGTAATCTGCCCTTGCTCGTTCAATTTCACTACGCCAAACGGCTTGGGGTCAGCCACTTTCTGCACCCAGATGGTACCAGGTACCGAGCTATCGAGCGTAAAGTCAGCCTTGAACAACGTGTCGGCAAAGGCTACCACCAGCGGGCCGCTCAGCGACTCCTTGGCGCACAAAATGGCGTGGGCGGTGCCTAGCGGCTCATCCTGATAGCAAATGGTGCCCTTGGCCCCTACCGACTCGGCAATGGCAATCAGGCTTTTCTCCACCGTGGCCCCAAAGCGGCCAATGATGAAGGCAACTTCCGTGACGGGCTCGCCGCACACGCGGGCAATGTCTTCCACGAGGCGCTGCACAATGGGCTTGCCGGCAATGGGAATGAGGGGCTTGGGAACGGTGAGCGTGTGGGGGCGCATGCGCTTGCCCATGCCGGCCATCGGGACGATAATTTTCATCAGGGAAGGTGGGTGGAAAGTGTTTTCAGCAGTGTTTAGAAGGCATACTGATTTTAGCCCGTCGCGGTTGGCTGCCTTACTAAATGCAAAGCGAAGCAAAGATGGCAGGCGAACCCCGGCCCACCTATACGCCGCCCGAATTTTACCCCCTTAGCAGCTCGATTAGCGTGGCCGGGTCGGCGTTGCCGCCCGTGAGCACCAGCACCGTGTGCTGGCTGGGCGGCAGGCTGGCGCGGTGGCGCAGCAGCGCGGCCAGCGGCAGGGCGGCGGTGGGCTCCACCACCAGCCGGGCTTCGAGCAGCAGGCGGCGGGCGGCGGCGCGCAGCTCTGCCTCGCTCACAGTCACGATATCATCGGCGTATTGCCGCAGGTGGGCAAAGGTCAACTCGCTCACGGCCAGCGTACGCACACCGTCGGCCAGGGTGCGGTTGGTGTCGGCGGCGGGCCACTCCACCACCCGCCCGGCCCGAAACGACGCCTGGGCATCGGCGGCCAGCTCGGGCTCCACACCAATTACTTTGATGCTGGGCTTCAGCAATTTGAGGGCCGCCGCCATGCCGCCGAGCAGGCCGCCGCCACCCACGGGGGCTATTACCAAGTCCACGGCGGGCAGGTCAGCCAGTATTTCCAGGCCCACGGTGCCCTGGCCGGCTATTACGTAGGGGTCGTCGAAAGGCGGCACCAGCACGGGCGGCTCGGTGGCGCCGGCCAGTAGGCGGGCAGCCACGGCCTCGCGTTTTTCGAAGGCCGGGTCGTAGAGAATGACTTCGGCCCCCAGCGCCCGCGTGGCAGCCACCTTCACCTGCGGCGCGTTGGTGGGCATAATAATGGTTGCTTTGAGGCCCAGCTGCCGCGCCGCGTAGGCCACGCCCTGCGCGTGGTTGCCGCTGCTGTAGGCCAGCACGCCCCGCGCCCGCTCCGCGGCGCTCAGCGCCATGATGCGGTTGCCGGCCCCCCTGATTTTAAAGGAGCCAATGGGTTGCAGGCTTTCGGGCTTGAGGTACACCTGCTCGGTACCCAACTCGGGCAACACCAGCGGCAGCAGGGGCGTGTGCCGCGCCATGCCGCGCAGCCGTTGCTGCGCCTGCTCCAGGTCGGCAAGGGTGATTAAATTCATAAGACTCAATTAATCAATATTTTACAGAAACACCAGCCGCGGCAGCTTTTGAATGACGTCGTTGTCTTGCCCTCACCACGATAGACTACCGAGAAGCAAGGCCGCGCAAAGATGCGCTTTGGCGGCCGCCAGCTTTGCTCCTGCTCAGCTACATAACCAGCCGGCGCGCTTCGGCGTTAGGGCCATAGGTCCTTACTTTTGCCTTATGAACTTCATCTCCGAAATTGAATCCAGCATTCAGGTGCTTTTTGCGGCCATCGACGCCGGCTTTGTGCAAGACACCAGCGTGGGCCAGCAGCACGTAACTAACTGGTATCAAACCCTCAGCAGCAGCGACAACCCCGCCGTGCGCCTCGTAGCCCAGGAACTGGACGTGCTCAACGGCCACATCCAGCGCAACGACGTGGGTGCCATGGGCGCCTCGTTCCAGCGGCTGGCCGACCTATCGTCGCGCGCGGCGCTGCCTATCCACAGCTTCGAAGGATTAGGCGATAAAATCCGCGAGTTGAGCCAGAAGCTCAACGCCGCCGGCGGCAACCTGCAAATTATTGCCCGGCAGCGTGCTGCCGGCACGGCTCCTACCCGCTAGTAACGGGTAGCAGAACAAGTAAAAAAGAACGTCATGCTCATCTGGCGTCCGCTTGCCGAAGCATCTCGCTCGCTCCATTGGGTTACTAACCTAATTGGCGCGAGCGAGATGCTTCGGCAAGCGGACGCCAGATGAGCATGACGTTCTTTTTTACTTCATTACCAATTACTTACCCGTGCTACCGTAGCCACCAGCCCCGCGGGCAGTTTCGGTCAACACTTCGGTCGGCTGCCACTCAATGGTTTCGTGGCGAGCCACTACTAGCTGGGCAATGCGCTCGCCGTCCTGCACGGTAAACACTTCATTGGAAAGGTTGACCAGCAGCACTTTAATCTGGCCACGATAGTCGGCATCGATAGTGCCGGGGCTGTTAACGATGCCAATGCCGTGCTTGAACGCGAGGCCGCTCCGGGGCCGCACCTGCGCTTCGTAGCCCACGGGCAGCGCCAGGCTGAGGCCGGTGGGCACGAGCGCTCTTTCCAGCGAACCTAGTGTGAGCGGGCCGTCGGGCAGGTCGGCCCGCAGGTCGAGGCCGGCGGCGTGGGCGGTTTGGTATTCGGGCAGCGGATGCCGCGAATTATTGATAACGGGAATGGTAAGCATAGAAAGCGATTAAACTATTTGTCCTTGCGAGCGCAACGAAGTGGAGCGCGGCAATCGCACCTGAACGATACCTGTACTGGTCGTTTGGGTGCGATTGCCGCGCTCCACTTCGTTGCGCTCGCAAGGACAAATCTCGTGACTACAGCGCTGCCATTTCCTCCCGCACAAAGTCGGCCAGCTGGCGCAGGTACTCGGTGCTGAAATCGAAGCGGATGCCGGCCGCTGCGTACACCTCGCCAATGGGCACGGTGTAGCCCAGCGCCAGCGCCCGCTGGTAGCCCGCGAGCGCAGCGGCGGGGTCTTGCCGGAAGTTGCGCCATACGGCAATGGCCCCGAGCTGCGCCATGGCGTACTCGATGTAGTAGAACGGCACTTCGTAGAGGTGCAGCTGCTTCTGCCATAGGTAGGGCCGAAACTGCTCCAAGCCGCTCCAGCTCACGGTGCGCTGGTTGAAGTGCTGGAAAATCTCGGTCCAGCGCTGGTGGCGCTGGGTTTCGGTGTGGTCGGGGTTTTCGTACACCCAGTGCTGAAACTTGTCGATGGTGGCCACCCAGGGAAAGGTTTCGAGCACGCCTTCGAGGTGCGATTTCTTGGCGCGGCGCAGCTCGGCGGGGTCCTGAAAAAACACGTCCCAGTGGTCCATGCTCATCAGCTCCATGCTCATGGAGGCCAACTCGGCCACTTCGGATGGCGGGTGCTTATCGGCCGAGAGCGGCAGGCGGCGCGTGAGAAACGAATGAACGGCGTGGCCACCCTCATGCAGCATGGTCACCACATCGCGCAACGACGAGGTGGCGTTCATGAAAATGAACGGCACGCCCGTTTCGTCCAGCGGGTAATTGTAGCCGCCGGGGGCCTTGCCCTTGCGGCTTTCGAGGTCGAGGTGGCCCATCTGGCGCATGGTGCGCAGGCAGTCGCCCAGGAAAGGGTTAAGCTGCTCAAACACGGTGATGGTCTTGTCGAGCAGTTCGGCCCCGGTGGTGAAGGGGTGCAGCGGCGGCTGACCGCTGGGGTCCACGTCGAGGTCCCAGGGGCGCAGGGCGGGCAGCTTGAGGGCCTGGCGGCGCGCCTCATCAAACTCGTTGATGAGTGGCACCACCGTGGCCCCAATGGCCGCGTGGAAGTCGAAGCAATCCTCGGCCGTGTAATCGAAGCGGCCTAGCGCGGCAAACATGTAGTCGCGGAAATTGACGAAGCCCGCATTCAGCGCTACCTGGTGGCGCAGCTGCACCAGCTCAGTAAAAAGCTGGTCGAGCGGCTGGCTGTCCTGCATGCGGCGGGCCTGCACGGCGCGCCAGGCCTGCTCGCGCACGGGGCGGCTCAGGCTTTTGAGACGGTCGGCGGCGCGGGGCAACGTAATCTCTTCACCATCAAGGATTACCGTCATGGCGCCCACGGTGGCAGCATACTGCTGCTGCTTGGTCGAAATGTCGGTTTTGAGGGCAATATTTTCCTCCCGATAAATCTCCGACGCCCGGCGTACCGAGCGCAGAAACACGCCGTAGCGGCCGCCATCCAGCTCCGATAGGTAGGGGCTGGTGAGCAGCTTTTCATTGAGGGCGTGGTCGTAGGGCGCGGTGAGGGGCTCCACTTCCTGCACAAAGAACTGGAAGGCCTCGGCGCGGCCGCCGTCCTGGGTATCGCAGGTCATGCGGATGTAGCGCCAAGCCAGGTCCTCGCTCAGCACCGATTCGAGCTCGGAGCGGTCAAGCAGCCAGCGCTCCAGCGCCCCGGCGTCGGCCAGGTCGCGGTGGGCTAGCTCCTGAAAAAACGGTTCTAGCGCGGCCCAATCGGTCACGTAAAAGTCCTCGGGCAGGTAGTGGCGGGGTGGGCGGGTAGTATCGGTGGCCAGCGAAGCGGCTGGGGTATCAAACTCAGAAAACACCATAGCTAACAAGTTACGCAAATAATTTTCAGTGGCCCGAATAGCTTTGCCGCCGAATACCGAAACCCCATCTAAATCAGATTTTTATACGTTGGCTATCAATCTATTTCAATTACCACATCGGCCGTGAGCGGGTGCGCTACGCAGGTGAGAATGTAGCCTTTGGCCAGTTCGGCATCGGATAATCCCTCGCGCTCGTCGAGGTGCACCTTGCCGCTGAGGCACTTGCCCCGGCAGGCGGTGCACACGCCCGCCTGGCACGAGTAGGGCAGGTCGATGTCGGCATCCAGGGCCGCGTCGAGGATGGTTTGCTTGGCGGACACCACTAGCTTATACTCACTGCCTTCGTACTGAATAGTCACGGTGCGGTCGGTCACTTTGCCATCGTCGGCCCCGGCCAGGGAGTCGCCGTGGGCATCACCGGTTTCGGCGGCATCGGCAGCGGCCAGGAAGCTCTCGCGGCGCACGCGGCTGGCAGGCACGCTCAGTAGCTCCAGGGCAGCCTGGGCCTCGGCCATCAGGCCCTCGGGGCCGCAGATGTAGTACTCGGCCTGCGGGGCCGGAAACTGGTGGCGCTGCTCCAGCACCCGCAAGATGGTGGTGCGGTTGAGGCGGCCGGTATGCTGGTGCGCGCCCGCGGCGCGCAGCGGCTGGCTATATACGTGCTCTACTTGCAGGCGGCCCCGGCTGCTGGCTTCCAAGTCAGCCAGCTGCTTTTGGAAGATAACCGTTTCCTCGTTGCGGTTGCCGTAGATGAGCAGCACGTGGCTCTGGGGCTCCTCAGCTACCACGGCCTTCAGCATGCTCATGAGCGGCGTAATACCCGAGCCGGCCCCAATGAGCACCAGCGAGCGGGCGGCCTTGGCGGCGGGCTGCACCACGAAGTTGCCCAGCGGCGGCATTACCTCGTACTGCTGACCAACTTTCACATTATCAAGCAGATAATTACTTACCAAGCCACCCACCACGCGCTTTACGGTAACGGACAGGCGCGGGGCCTCGGCGGGGGTGCTACTGAGCGAATAGGCGCGGCGCTCGGGCTTGCTGCCGGCCGGGCCACAGGGCACCAGCAGGGTCAAAAACTGGCCGGGTTTGCTGGGCACTTTCTGGCCATCGGGCCGCTGCAAGTGAATGGTAACGGTGTCAGGGGTTTCCTGGGTGAGGGCAACGACGGTGAGCGTCAGGTACGACGACATAAGGCAAAGTTGGATAAGGCCCCAAATTTACGGCAGACGCGGCGCGTGACGCCTGAGTTGCCCGCATTTGGAGTGGGTAATCGTTTAACCGGCCGGCGCTAGCTTCGTTTCACCTATGACCGATTTACCCACTTTACTGGCCCAACACCGGGCCACGTTTGCGCCCGTGCTCCCCGCCTACCCACTGGCCGCCCCCGGCGTAGCCCAGCTCGATTTCACGGCCGCCAACTCCCGCCTCGCCCACCCCGAGCGCCTGCGCGATACGGCGGCCTTTGCCGAGCTGGTGCACGCGATGCTAGCTGAGCAGCACGCCACCGTGGGCATCGGTGGGTACCTCGAAAACCGGGTTATCTACCGCCGTAGCGCGCATTTTGAAGCCGCCACCGAGCCCCGCTCCCTGCACCTGGGCGTAGATGTGTGGGTGCCGGCCGGCGCAGCCGTAGCCGCGCCGCTGCCCGCCGTAGTGCACAGCCTCGCCGACAACGACAACTTCGGCGACTATGGCCCTACCGTTATCTTACAGCATGATGTAGAAGGCGTTATCTTTTATAGCCTCTACGGCCACCTCACCCGCACCGACCTCGCCGGGCTACGCGCCGGGCAGGCGCTGGCCGCCGGCCAGGTATTCGCCCACGTGGGCCCCTACCCCGAAAATGGCGACTGGCCGCCGCACCTGCACTTCCAGCTTATGGCCGATATGCAAGGGCGCGTGGGCGATTTTCCGGGCGTAGCCGCGCCGAGCGAGCGGGCTTATTGGGCGGCGCTGTGCCCCGACCCGATGCTGGTGTTAAAGTAGCGCGAAGCTTCTGCTTCGTGCACGAGCGCAGCGAGTGAGCTTAACCGCGCCAATGACCATGCTCGCTACGCTCGCGCACGAAGGCGGAAGCTTCGCACTACTTTTCGCGCTCTATGGTATAGTTAATCAGCGTTTCCAACGAGTCGCGGGCTTCGGAGGCGGGGAACTCGCGCAGTATGGCCAGGGCTTCGTCGCGGTAGCGCTCCATGGTGCGGATGGCGTAGTCGAGGCCACCCGACTGCTTCACGAAGTCAATTACCTGCTGCACGCGGTCGCGGTGGCCGGCGTTGTTTTTCACGTTGAAGATAACGCGGCGCTTGTCCAGCCAGCTGGCTTGTTGCAGGGCGTAGATGAGCGGCAACGTCATCTTTTTTTCTTTGATATCGATGCCCACCGGCTTGCCAATTTCGGCCGTACCGTAGTCAAACAGGTCGTCTTTTATTTGAAAGGCCATGCCCACTTTCTCGCCAAAAAGTCGGGCTTTTTCGATAGTGGCTTTGTCGGCCCCCGTGGCGGCGGCGCCCACGGCCGTGCAGGAGGCAATGAGTGAGGCCGTTTTCTGGCGAATAATGTCGAAGTACACATCCTCCGTGATGTCGAGGCGGCGCGCTTTCTCAATTTGCAGTAGCTCGCCTTCGCTCAGCTCCTTCACAGCGTTGCTCACGATTTTGAGCAGGTCGAAGTCGTCGTTTTCCAGCGACAGCAGCAGGCCCCGGCTCAGCAGGTAATCACCCACCAGCACGGCTATCTTATTCTTCCACAGGGCATTGATGGAGAAGAAACCGCGGCGGTAGTTGCTTTCGTCCACCACATCGTCGTGCACCAGCGTGGCAGTGTGCAGCAGTTCGATGAGGGCCGCACCCCGAAACACGGCTTCGGGCAGCGGAGCGGTGGGGTCGGCGGCGCTGGCGCGGGCCGTGAGAAACACGAACATCGGCCGCACCTGCTTGCCCTTACGGCGCACGATGTAGCCCATTATCTTGTCGAGCAGCAGCACCTTGGTCTGCATCGACTGCCGAAACTTGACTTCGAACTCGGCCATCTCGGCCGCAATAGGAGCCTGAATCTGGTCGAGGGGGTTTGCCATGCGGGCGCAATAATACGGCAGCCGGGCCGCACTGCCTACCTTAGCCCCATGCTGACCACCGTCGATTTTACGCTCACCGGCCCCGCGCACGGCCGGCAATTTGCCGCCGATGCCACCTACGAGCCCACCGGCCAGCCCCAGCCCGTGGTAGTGTTCGTGCACGGTTTCAAGGGGTTCAAGGACTGGGGCCACTTCAACTTGCTGGGCCGTTTCTTCGCCGAAAAGGGGTTTGTGTTTGTCAAGCTCAACCTTTCGCACAACGGCGTGGTGGTAGGCGGCTCCGGCGATTTGGAAGACCTGGAGGCGTTTGGCAATAATAATTTCAGCCTGGAGCTCGATGACCTGGGTCAGCTCATCGACGCGCTGCATACGCCGAGGGCTACGCCGCTGCCGGCCGCCGCCCTCGACCTGCGCCGTCTCTACCTGGTAGGCCACAGCCGGGGCGGGGCCCTGGTGCTGCTTAAGGCCGCCGAAGACCCGCGCGTGACCGCCGTAGCTACCTGGGCCGCCGTGGCCGACTTGCACCCGCGCTGGCCCGCCGCCGTGCTAACCCAGTGGCAACGCGACGGCGTGCTGCAAGTACCCAACGCCCGCACCGGTCAACAACTGCCTATGTACTACCAGATTGTAGAAAATTTCTACCAAAACCCCGCCCGCCTCGACCTGCCCGCGCTGCTGCCCGGCCTGCGCCAACCACTACTGCTCATCCACGGCGACCAGGACGAAACTGTGCCCGTGACGGCCGTGCACCAACTGCACGCCGGCCAGCCTACCGCCGAGGTACTAGTAGTGCCCGGGGCCAACCACGTTTTTGGCGGCACGCACCCGTGGGTGGAGTCGAAATTACCCCCGCAGGTTCAGCTTATTGCGGAGCGCACGGCGGCGTTTTTTACTGCTCACTAAATGGCTAACACGCTAGCTTACTTACTATTGGGCAGCAACCTGGGCAACCGGGCGGCCCGCCTGGTGCAGGCGCGCTGCGACCTGGCCGCCACCGCGGGGCACCTAGTGGCCGCCTCGGCGCTCTACGAAACGGCCGCCTGGGGAGTGGAGGAACAGCCGGCCTTTCTCAACCAGGTGCTGGCCGTTGAAACCGAGCTAAGCGCCCCGGCCCTGCTGGCCGCTTGCCTGGCCGCCGAGCAGCTCCAGCAGCGCGAGCGCCTCGTGCGCTGGGCCGCCCGCACCCTTGACGTTGACATGCTGCTATTTGGGCAGGAAGTTATTGATATCCCATACCTTACGGTGCCGCACCCAGCACTGCCGGGCCGGCGCTTTGCGTTAGTTCCGCTGGCCGAGCTAGCCCCGCAGCTGGTGCACCCAGTGCTGCACCGGACCATCGCCGAACTATTAGATGCCTGCCCAGATAGGCTGGCGGTGCACACCTGGCGGCCGGTCTAGCGCCGCCGCTGCTCATCTCCTACCGCCGGGCGGGTCATCAGGGAGCGTCGGTAGTAGTTATTTTCTCCCACCAGGCTGTTGGGTGCGGATAGGTCAGTTCTATAGGGGCTATTTGGTGAAGCTGGCGGCTATTGTGCCCTGCCCGCACGCCCTGGTACAGGAGCCAAAACCCCAGTAAAGCCGGCCCCAACCTAGTAGCCCAGCGCCATTGGCTGGGCCAGGCCAGCAGCACCAGCAACACCGTGGGCGGATAAAGCGCCGTGATGTAGCGCTCGGCCTCCTGAATGCCGTGGCCAGCGCGGGCCCGCATCGCACTCACTATCAGGGCTAGTAGCACTACCAAGAGAGCGGCATACAGCAGGCGGGCACCGAGCAAGGTCCACTCACTGGGCCACTTGCCGCTAGTCTGGTGAGAAGCGGTAGATAAAGGCCATAGTAGCAATAAGATAACTACCAAGGCCGCCACCCAGCCACTAGCCGGCACCAGCGCCAGGCTGCTCATGGGCAGTGGCACCAACCAGCGCCCGAGTACAAAGCCATAATCGGCCGCCGCCTGGGCTAGCGTCACGGTGGGGCCTAAAGTGGCCGCCGCCGCCACCGAGCTGTGCAACTGCCACATTACCAGCCCACTAATTGCGCCCAACAAGTGCCCCGCCTGCATCAGGCGACTGGGCCTGACGCTGGGCCGTGCACTAAACCAGAACAGGCCGGCCCCAACCCCAGCTACCAAAAACACGCCGGCAATACGCTGCAAAGGCAGCAAGCAGCCCAGCACGGTAGCCAGCAAGCCCAATCGCCAGCCGCCCCGGCGCAACCAGACTAGCAACACCAGAAAGTAGCTGGCCCACAACCAGTTAAACAGTGGCTCTGACCACACAAACTTACTTACTACCAGCGCGGGGCTACCCAGGGCCAGCAGCAGCGGCAGGGCCCAGGCGCGCCGGGCGGGTAGCAGCCAGTACCCCACCGCGCTCCAGGTAGCGAGCGAGCCCAGCAGGGACAGGCCATTGAGCCACTGCACGCCGCCCGAAGACCCAATGATGCTCAGCACAACGGCAAACAGGGGTGGCCACCAGCGCAGGGCGCTGCCATCGGCCAGCACCAGCCGGCCCGTGGCCTGCAAGTTGTAAGCAGCTGACAGGTAGTGGTAGGAATCGGCAGTGCCGGCCAGCCCGGGGCTCACCACGTAGAGGTAGAGCCCCAAGGCCAGCAGGCCGGCCAGCAGCGTAACCAAACAGGGTTTACTAAAAATATTTTTTAGCAACTCCTTTACCAACAGCATCTTGCTTATGCCACCGAGCCAGCCGTAGCGGTGGGCTCGATTTTCTTTACCAAGCCTTGCAGCACTTTGCCGGGGCCGCACTCTACGAAGTGGGTGGCCCCGTCGCGGACCATGGCCTGCACGCTCTGCGTCCAGCGCACGGGGGCGGTGAGCTGAGCCAGCAGGTTGGCTTTAATTTCGGCGGGGTCGCGGTGGGGGGCGCCGTCCACGTTCTGGTACACGGGGCAGCGGGCGGGGTGGAAGGTGGTGCGCTCAATAGCCTCGGCCAGCGCGGCCTGGGCCGACTGCATCAGGGGCGAGTGGAACGCGCCGCCCACCGGCAGCGGCAGGGCGCGCTTGGCCCCGGCGGCTTTCAGCACCTCGCAGGCCTTGGCAATGCCGGCCGTGGAGCCCGAAATAACGAGCTGGCCGGGGCAATTATAATTGGCGGCCACCACAATGTCGCCCCCAGCGGCTACCTCTTGGCAGCCGCGCTCCACGGCTTCGTCGGCCAGGCCCAGGATGGCGGCCATGGTGCCGGGCTGCTCCTCGCAGGCGGCTTGCATGGCCTGGGCGCGGCGCGCCACCAGCGGCAGGGCATCGGCGAAGGTGAGCACGCCAGCCGCCACCAGCGCCGAAAACTCGCCCAGCGAGTGGCCCGCTACCATGGCGGGCTGCAGGCCGGGCTGGGCCACAAATTGCGCCACCGAATGCACAAACACGGCCGGCTGCGTTACGTCGGTGCGGCGCAGGTCCTCGTCGCTACCCTCAAACATGAGTTTGGTAAGGTTGAAGCCCAGAATGTCATTGGCCTGGGTGAGCAGGGCGCGGGCGGCCTCGCTTTGCTCAAACAGCTCGCGGGCCATGCCCGGAAACTGCGAGCCCTGGCCCGGAAAAATTACGGCCGTCGCGGCGGCCGCCGAAGGGTGGGAAGGAGTCAAAATAACGAAGAGTTAAAGCCTGAAAAACCACCCGCGCTACCGGCGGGTCCGGCAAAATAAAGCCAAAAAAGCCGCCCCAGGTGGGGCGGCTTTCTCCATGGGCAGGTTGGCCAGCGCTTAGCGCACCAACTCGACCCAGCCTTTAAAGGTGCGCTTGGTCTGCGCCGCGTCGTCAAATTCGACTTCGGCCAGGTAGTAGTAGATACCGCCCGAAGTCAGACCGCTGGTGGCGCTTTCACCCGTGGCACCGCCGCCCGTCCAGTTGATGTAGGGGTCCTGGTCACCTTCGTACACCTTACGGCCCCAGCGGTTGAAAATCTGGATGTGGGTGCGCTTAAGTGGGCTGGATACTTTTGGCCGGAATACCTGGTTCGCAACAACTGTGCTGTTGGGAATAAAGATGTTGGGCAGGATGAAGAACACGCAGTCGCTCTGGCAAGCCGAGTTACTTAACGCACTCAGCTGGCCGTTGGCCGCCACAGCCTGCACCTTATAGCAGTATGTGGGCCGGGGCTGGTTGCGGTCGAGGTAGGTAAGCGTCGGCGTAGTGCCGATGAGCACGTACGCACCACCCTCCGTATCGGCGCGGAACACGTTGTAGCTCACGGCATTAGTGGCGCAGCCCGTGGGCAGCGAGCCCACTGTCCAGCGCAGGCGGTTCTGATACGTTTGGTTGATTGGCAGGTACGAGGGCAGTGCGGCCAGGCTGTCGCAGTTCGTCACTTGCAGGCTCAGTACCGGCGTGCAGGGCACGTCGAGCAGCGTGGTGCAGATTTGCTGGCTCTTGTTGAGCAGGTTCGTGAAAATCAGCTGGTTGGCCGAATTTAAAAGACCCGGGTATTGCCCATTGGTTTGCACGTAGTAGCAGTACTGCTGCCCGGTCACCAGGTTGCGGTCTACATACGTGCCGCTAGTGGCACCCGGCGTCACGGTGGCTACCTGGTTGAAGGTGGTGCTGCCGGGGTCCTGCCGGTAGATGCGGCTAGGCTGCGTGCTGTTGGTCCAGGGCACGTTGTAAGCCCAGTTTACGGTGATGGTGCGGTTGATGCCGTCGGGCACGAGGGTGGTGCGCACGCTGGTGGCGGTGGGCGCAGGCTCCTCCACCGGGGCCGCGCCGGCCGTGGGCGTGTTGATAAATACCAGCGAATAGGTATACTGGTTGTCGGTGGTATTCAGGCCGCGGTCTACGTAGGTGGTATCGGCAATATTGGTGATGGTGGCCACCAGCGCCGGGGCGCCCGCGCCCACGCTGCGGCTCAGGCGGTAGCTCGGCGACAGGAAAGCGCCCACGCTGGTGCGGGGCTGCGTCCACTTCACGGTTATCTGCCCGGTGGTAGGGTTGGTAACATCCACGTCCACGTTGGTGAGCATGGCCGAGCGACCGCTCGACGTTACGCACGTCTCGGCCGAGGCAATGCTGGCCCCGCCCGAAGGCAGCGGGAACGTAGCGTAAATGCGGTAGCAATAGGTCTTGCCTCGCACCAAGCCCTGGTTATCTGCGTACGTGGTGGCCGTAACCGGCACCGAGCCCACCTGTGTGTAGCCCGCCGAGGGCGGAATGCCCGTTTCGCACGGCCCGGGGTTGAAGCCCGAGGGATTTTCCTTGCGGTAAATCAGTATCTGGCTGGCGTTCTGGCAGGTATAGCTGTTCCAGGAAAGCACGTTCGTGATTCCGCCGGCCGTCGTTTGCACCGCCCGCAGGTTCAGGGGCGGCGGCCCAACTACGGTGATAAGGACTGGCTTGATATCCACCAACGGGGCCGTAGCTACGTTGGGCGGCGTGTCCTGCGCCCGGAAAACCACCACGTAGGGCTGGTTGGATACGTTGCTACACTCGGTGTTCCAGCTAAACGTGCCCGTTACGGCCGTGCCCGTCGAGGTCTGCCGGAAGGTAGCGGGCGGCAAAATGCCGCTGAAGGCCGTCAGGACTACGTTGGTGGGCGTAGCGTTGGTGCCCACGCCATCGCGAGCCGACACGTTCAACGTCACATTCTGGCCCGCTATCACGCACAGGTCAGGCGGCACAGTAAGGGTCGGCGGCAGGTTATTGGTAGCTTGAATAATAATCTGCATGTCCCGGATAACCGAGCCAATTACCCGGAAGCCGTTGGCTGTGCGCCGAATCTCATCTACTCGAAAAGCAATGTTATAGAAGCCGGCACGGGCAGGTGCGTTCCAGGTTATTTGTCCGGTACGGACATCCTGCACAATGATGGCATTGTTAGCCGGAATACCAGCGGGAATACCCGAGAAGGGCACTTGCTTAGCTCCAGGCGCTATTGCTTGATTATCAGGACTTACGTAGTTAGTACAAACTACTGGGATAGGGCGAGTAGTATCAATGGTAAAATTAGGTACTTGCTGACAATCAATTAGATGATAGGCTAAAGAATCACCATCAGCATCATAACCAGCCGGATTGTGCAAAAACACCTGGCCTACTGCGCCTTGGTCAACGGCCGGAGCTCGCAAAATAGGAGAACGATTGCGGCCGTTAAGTGGGGTTACATTAATAGTTGTATTTATATAAAAACTTTGGTCCCTAGAAAGGGACATATTGAGAACCCCATCGTTTCTATTCTCTCCCACAAAACTCACTACATAGCTTCCCGTCCCAGAGTAAGTATGCTCAAAGTAGTAAGAAAAAATATCGGTTGCTCCAACTCTCAGAGTACTGGCTTTAGGAATTCCATTTTGCCGGATGCCATCCCCAAAAATAATATCAACAGTTGGCTGGTCTACTGGAGTAGGTCCAGGTTCCCCTATCCCATTATCCCTATAGAGGGTCAGCTTGAAGAATATCCGGTTGGGGTTTCCATTGATGGTGTCCACCTTGGCCTGAATATCACCCGCCCGGATGTGTGACGCCTGCGCCGCCTGGGGCCGCAGCCAGCCCAGCGCTACCAGCAACAGCGTGGCCAGCAGCCAAGCGCCGCGCCCCCCATTCTTCCCAAAGGATAAAAGAACTCGCATAATCTACCTGTGTTGTAAAGACAGTTTTCAACCGCAAAAATCGGACCTCGCCCCGTGGGCACTTCTTGCCAACCTTTTTCTGAGCCAGTTGGTTGTCCTAAAGTACGCCGCGACACAGCTAACTGCATTGCGGCCCGATTGATTCACGTAGCACGCCTGCTTGGTTAGGCACTGGGTTTAACCATTCTAAATAACGCCAATGTTACGCCCGCGCCTTGGGCCAAGGCCCGTGCGGGCCCTACCTTTGGGCAGTACAAACGGTCTTTTTTTCGACTGAAAATTATATGAACTGGGTTACAAAAACCTTTACCAGCAGCATCGGGCGCAAGATTATTATGTCCCTTACGGGGCTGTTTCTCTGCACGTTCCTGGTAGTGCATCTGATTGGCAACTTCCAGCTTTTCAAGAACGACGACGGCCTGGCCTTCAACGTTTACTCGCATTTCATGGGGCACAACCCCGTTATCCGCACCATTGAGTGGGGATTGGTACTGGGTTTTGGCTTTCACATTTACGAAGCCCTGATGCTGACGATGCGCAACAAAAGCGCCCGCTCGCTCGGTTACGACCAGTGGCAAGCCAAGAAAAACTCGGAGTGGACCTCGCGCAACATGGGCATCCTGGGTTCCATTATCCTGGTGTTTCTCATCGTGCATTTGTACAATTTCTTCTGGCGCGCCCGCTTCGGCACTCTCGACCCAGACATCAACAAGAACGACGACCTATACAAGTTGGTGGTGTCTTCGTTTCACCAGTGGTGGTACGTGGCCCTGTACGTGGCCGCGCAGGCTAGCCTGGGCTACCACCTGTGGCACGGCTTCCGCTCGGGCTTCCAGACGCTGGGCCTCAACCACCGCAAGTACATGCCGCTGATTACCAATTTCGGCTACGCATTTGCCGTGCTGGTGTCGGCCAGCTTTGCCTCTATGCCGCTGTACTTCTACTTTTTCACCAACGACGAAGGCGCTATTATCACTAGCGCGCCGGCTGTGTTGCATCACTTGCTGGTGGCCTTCAACTAAGTCAGTTGTTTAGTGGTTATGAGGTTGGGTAGCGATGGCGCTCCGATACCTGCTTCCCACTTCAGCCCCTCCCCCACTCAACTAACCTAACTACCCAATAGAATGGCTCTGATTTCCAAAGCGCCCGAAGGCCCCCTGGCCGAGAAATGGGACAAGCATAAGTTCAACGTCAAGCTCGTGAACCCCGCCAACAAGCGGAAGTACGACGTGATTGTGGTGGGCACCGGCCTGGCCGGCGCTTCAGCCGCCGCCTCGCTGGCCGAGTTGGGCTATAATGTAAAAGCATTTACTTACCACGATTCGCCCCGCCGCGCGCACTCCATTGCTGCGCAGGGCGGCGTGAACGCCGCCAAAAACTACCAGAACGACGGCGACTCCGTGTTCCGCTTGTTCTACGACACCATTAAGGGCGGTGACTATCGCTCGCGTGAAGCCAACGTGTACCGCCTGGCGCAGGTATCGGTCAATATTATTGACCAGTGCGTAGCCCAAGGCGTGCCTTTTGCCCGCGAGTACGGCGGCTTGCTGGCCAACCGCTCGTTTGGCGGGGCCCAGGTAAGCCGGACTTTCTACGCCCGTGGCCAGACAGGACAGCAGCTGCTGCTGGGTGCCTACTCGGCCCTGAGCCGCCAGATTGCCTACGGCAAGGTAAAAATGTACACCCGCTCGGAGCTGCTTGACGTGGTGGTAGTGGATGGCCAGGCCCGCGGCATTGTAACGCGTAACCTCATCACCGGCGAAACCCAGACCCACGCGGCCCACGCCGTAGTACTGGCCACCGGCGGCTACGGCAACGTGTTCTACCTGAGCACCAACGCCATGTATTGCAACGCTACCGCCGCCTGGCGGGCGCACAAGAAGGGCGCGTACTTTGCTAACCCTTGCTTCACCCAGATTCACCCCACTTGTATTCCCGTATCGGGCGACTACCAGTCGAAGCTAACGCTGATGTCAGAGTCGCTGCGTAACGACGGTCGCGTGTGGGTGCCCGCTACCAAGGAAATAGCCGAGCGCCTGCGCAAGGGCGAAATCACGGCTACGGACATCAAAGAAGAGGACCGCGACTACTTCCTGGAGCGCAAGTACCCCGCCTTTGGTAACCTGGTGCCGCGCGACGTAGCCTCGCGCAATGCCAAGCAGATGTGCGACGAAGGCCGTGGCGTAGGCTCGACGGGCCTGGCCGTCTACCTCGACTTTGCCGATATCATCAAGCGTACTAGCGCTGAAGCAGTTAGCCAGAAATATGGCAACCTCTTCGCCATGTATGAGAAGATTACCGACGAGAATCCGTACCAGCTGCCGATGCGCATTTACCCGGCAGTGCACTACACCATGGGCGGCCTGTGGGTTGACTACAACCTGCAAACCACCATCCCTGGCCTCTACGCCACGGGCGAGTGCAACTTCTCCGACCACGGTGCCAACCGCCTCGGTGCCTCGGCCCTGATGCAGGGCCTGGCCGATGGCTATTTCGTAATCCCTTATACCATTGGTGATTACCTGGCCGCCACGCCCCCCAAGCCGGTTACTACGGACCACCCCGCTTTTGCTGAAGCCAAAGCTGGTGTGCAGGCCCGCGTGGAGCAGCTGCTCAGCATCAAGGGCAACCGCACGCCGGATGAGTTCCACAAGAAGCTGGGCCACCTCATGTGGGAGTATTGCGGCATGGCCCGTAATGCCGAAGGCTTGAAGTATGCCAAAGCCGAAATTGCCAAACTGCGCAAGGAGTTCTGGCAAGACGTAAAAGTAGTGGGCTCGGGCGAAGAGATGAACCAAGCGCTGGAGAAAGCCGGCCGCGTGGCTGACTTCTTGGAGCTCGGCGAACTGATGGTGGACGACGCCCTTGACCGTAACGAAAGCTGCGGCGGCCACTTCCGCGAGGAGTATGCCACCGAGGAAGGCGAAGCCAAGCGCGACGACGACCATTACGCCTACGTGGCGGCCTGGGAGTACACGGGCGACAACCAGCCCGAGCGTCTCAACAAAGAAGAACTGGTGTTTGAGAATGTGAAGCTCACCCAGCGTAGCTACAAATAATAATATCAATGAACAATTAACAATGAGCAGTTTACTATCTTCTTGATAGTCTGCTCATTGTTAACTGCTCACTGTTAACTGCAAAAAAAATGGCTGGTTCTAACCCCAACGCGAAACCCATGAACCTGACGCTGCGCGTGTGGCGGCAGCCTAACAACCAGGCATCAGGTCAGATTGTAGAATACAAAGTGAACGAGATATCGCCCGATATGTCGTTTCTGGAAATGCTCGACGTGCTTAACGAGGACCTTTTGCACAAGGGTCAGGACCCGGTGGCTTTCGACCACGACTGCCGCGAGGGCATTTGTGGCTCGTGTGCCCTATTCATCAACGGCCGCTCGCACGGCCCGGAGAAGGGTACCACTACCTGCCAGTTGCACATGCGCAAGTTTTCGGACGGTGAGACCATCACCATCGAGCCTTGGCGTGCCAACGCGTTCCCGGTTAACAAGGACCTGAGCGTGGACCGGTCGGCGTTTGACCGCATCATTCAGGCGGGCGGTTACGTGAGCGTGAACACCGGTGGCACCCCCGATGGCAACGAGATTCCGATTCCGAAGGACATTGCTGACCGCGCATTTGAGGCGGCTACCTGCATTGGCTGTGGCGCGTGCGTGGCAGCTTGCAAAAACGCCTCGGCCATGCTGTTTGTGTCGGCTAAGGTTAGCCAGTTGGCGTTGCTGCCGCAGGGCCAAGTAGAAGCGCAAACCCGCGTGGAAAACATGGTAGCCCGTATGGACATCGAAGGTTTTGGGGCGTGCTCCAACATCGGCTCGTGCGCTGCCGAGTGCCCGGTAGGCATTTCACTGGAAAATATTGCCATCCTGAACCGCGAGTTTCTGACCGCTAAAGTGGCTTCGAACAACATGGCCTAGGACCTAGTAATTGGTTTCAGCGTGAAAGGCGCGGCAGAGCTTCTGCCGCGCCTTTTTCTTTTGCTAGCGAGCCATTTATCTAGCAAATTTTATTATGAACACTAACTTGCAAGCTATTATCAGCGAGGCTTATACACTATTTTTACCCTATACTATCGGTAGTACGCTGGCGGTGTGCAAGGTTTGCTGCATCACCGACGCGGAAGAGCAGGAACTGGTTGCTATGCCGTTGCGCACTATTTCCAGCGACCTTTTTTCCCGGGCTTACTACGGGTCGGCGCATGCCCACACGCCGCGGGAGTTGTGGGAGATGAAGCATTTTCTGCCGCGGATTCTGGAATTGGTAAGCGACTACGACTTCCCCACTTTCGCCGTCGAAATCACCCTTACGCCGCTCTACCTCGACCAGTCTGCAGCGTGGACCGGGTCCGAGCTAAAGCCCGAATTGGAGCTATTAGCAGCGTTTGCCCTCGCCTACTTTCAGCAGAGCCTGGCGCAGCACCCGCTGCCAAGTGGCGATTCGCTGGAAAGCATCCTGGTTATGTTTGGCATTGCGCACTTTGACATAGCCCCGCTGCTGCGCGTCTGGGTGGCCAGTGGTACCACCGAAAGCCTGCTGCACCTAAAAGATTTACTGTTTTACTGGGTTGAGCCGGAGCCGGGCGGGTCGGCACAATTTACCAATCCTTTCGCTACTCCAGCAGTTAGCAAATTAGTAGGCAGCTGGTTACAAGAAATTAGTGTGCATCGCACATTCAGCCAAGGCCTGGAAAGCTTGCTGCTGGAAGGGCCGCCACTAAGGGAAAGCGACGCGCAGGAACTGAGCCAGGCCTACGAAGTACTGCTGCACATCAGGCCGGTCTGAAAGCTTTTGGGCTTAAAGCCGAATCCAGCAAGCGCATGGGAACGGGCTGCTGGCTGTTCGCTCGCAGTGGGCTCCTTCTGCCGAAGTGCGCACAGCCGGCGAAAACCGGCAGCTTGCCCATGTAGTGACCTAGAAACCGCGCATTGGGCTCCAGATTGCGCTGCTAGTCGGCAGTAGTGATGGAAGTGGGTTGAATGAAAATGTGCTGCACATCGGGGTGGGCAGCCTGAATGGCGGTCCCAAGCCGCTCAATTACCCGCGTGAGTTGGGCGGCGGGCAGCGTGGGGGCAAACTCGACGGGCAGTACCACGAGTATTTCGTGCGGGCTAAGGTAGGACGAGAGCGGTGGGTTAGCACGCAGGATATCCGTTTCGGCATTGGCTAGCTCGGTGATGTGGGCCAGCAGGGAGGTTTCGGCGGGCTCGCCGAGCAGCAGGCTTTTGGTTTCGCGTAGTAGAAAGCCGGCCACTACCAAAAGCAGCACGCCGATAAGCAGCGAGGCCACGCCATCGAGGGCGGGCATGTCCAATATGTGGCTGAGAAACACCCCCAGGAAGGCAATGAGTAGCCCCAGCAGGTCGGACGCGTCCTCAAACAGCACCACGAACACTGACGGGTCTTTGCTTTTGCGAAACGCGGCCCAGAAAGGCTGCTGGCCACGCTGGGCGTTGAAGGTGCGCAGGGCCACCCGGAACGAAAGCCCGTCGAATAAAAAGGCGAGGCCCAGCACCACGTAGTTCCAAGTGGGGTCGCCGAGGGGCGCGGGGTGGCGCAGGTGCTCGTAGCCCTCGTACAGCGACAGCCCACCGCCGATGCTGAAGATGAACACCGCCACCATGAAGGCCCAGAAGTACAGCTCGCGGCCGTAACCGAATGGGCGCCGTTCGCTGGCCGGCTGTTGGCTGCTGCGCAAGCCTAGCAGCAGTAGCCACTCATTGGCTGTATCTACCAGCGAGTGAATGCCTTCGGAAAGCATAGCCGAGCTACCCGTAAACCACGCCGCCACAAACTTGATGATGGCAATAGCCAGGTTGGCCACTAGCGCGGCGATAATGGCGGTTTTCGATTCGGGAGCTTTGGTATCGGTAGGCACGCGTTCGTATAGCTAATTGTTTCAAATCTGGATGCTGGCTATCCTGACGAAATGGCAAGTACGTGCCCGGCCAGGCTGAAGGTGCTTCAGCAGTGCGGCCAACATCAAAAAAGCGCCCTGACATAGGCCAGGACGCTTTTTTAGCTTCGTTCCAAACTACCTATGCTTTCGCCGGCAACCCCGTTTCTGGCGCGGTCAGCTCCATTTTCAGCTCGCCAAAGCGCACATCGACCACCACGGCCGGCGCGGCCACGGTGGTTTCGGTGGCAGCGTACTCCCCTAATGCCAAAGCCTGCGCGTCGGCAGTAACTACCTGAATATTAGTGGGCAAGCCGTGCAGCACTACGCGGTACGTGGTGTAGGGCGTTTGGTAAGCGCCCTCGATTTGTTGGGTGAGCGTGAGGGTGGCGGCGTCGCCGGCCACGGTAAAGCGGCGGGTGGTTTGCTGGCCTTCTTCCTGGTAGGCGTAGCCTTCGCCGCCGTCGTCGTAGAGGACGCTTTCGGCGGTGCCGTTTTTGTAGTACACGTGCAGGGTGAGCTGCTCCACCACTTTCTCACCCACGTACTGCATAATGGGCTGCATGGGCACCACGGCCCCGGCCTTTACGAAGAGCGGAATGCGGGTGAGGTCGGCCGAAGCCCATACTTCTTGGCCACCGGCGCGGGGCTCGTCGGTCCAGTAGTAGAACCAGTCGCCCTTTGGCAGGTACATCCAGCGGCCATCAGCGCCGGCCTGCGTGATGGGGCAGACCAGCAGGTGGTCACCGAGCGAAAACTCGGCCATGCGCAGGTAGGTTTCGGGGTCGTTCTGGTCCAGGAACGTGAGCGGGCGCAGCATGGGCGTGCCCTTGGTGGTGTACTGCCAGAAGGCGGTGTACACGTAGGGCAGCAGCATGTAGCGCAGCTCAATGAAGTGGCGCGCCAGGCTGGTGTAGGGCTCGCCGAAGCTCCAGGGCTCCTGGTCGCCGTGGTCGCCGGAACTGTGCGTGCGGAAAAACGGGTGGAACGCGCCCAACGCAATCCAGCGGCTATACAGCTCGCCGTCGGGCGTGTCGATAAAGCCGCCGATGTCGGAGCCGATGAAGCTAAAGCCACTGATACTCAGGCGCTGACACTGGATATTGGCCAGCCAGAGGTGGTCCCAACTGGCGATATTGTCGCCGGTCCAGCCCGAAGAGTAGCGCTGGCCGCCCGCGTAGGTGCTGCGCGTGATGGTAAACGGCCGGTCGGGGTAGCTGAACTGCTTGACGCCGGCCGCCGTGGCGCGGGCCATCTGCATGCCATAGATGTTGTGCGCTTTTTTGTGCGAGCCCGACTGGCCGTCGAAGTCGAAGCGCACGTCGTCGGGGAAGGTACCGCGCTCAAATACAGCGGGTTCGTTCATGTCATTCCACACGCCCTTCACGCCCACATCTTTTATCAGGCCCTCAAACAGGCCGGCCCACCACGCGCGCACCTGGGGCTTCGTGTAGTCGGGGAAATTGCAGAGGCCGGGCCACACCGAGCCGCGCATCAGCGGGCCATCGGCGCGGCGGCAGAAGTAGTCGTTGGCCAGCCCTTCGGTATACACCGAATACTCGGGGTCGATTTTAATGCCGGGGTCGATGATGACCACCGTTTTGAAGCCGTCGACAGCCAGCTCCTGCACCATGCGCTTGGGCTCGGGGAAGTGCTGTGGGTGCCAGGTAAAGCACCGGTAGCCATCCATATAGTCGATGTCGAGGTAAATGGCATCGCACGGAATGCGGCGCTCGCGCAGGCCCTTGGTAATGTCCTTCACGTTGCGCTCGGGAAAGTAGCTCCACTTGCACTGGTGGTAGCCCAGCGTCCAGAGCGGCGGCAGCTCGGGCGGGCAGGTCAGGCGCGTGTATTCCTCAGTTACTTCGAGTAGCGTGGGGCCGTAGATAAAGTAGTAGTTCATCTCGCCGCCTTCGGCCCAAAAGCTGGTGACGTCGGCGCGCTCGGCGGCAAAGTCGAAAAACGCCTTGAAGGTGTTATCGAAGAAAATGCCGTGCGCAATGCGCTGTTGCAGCACATGGAAAAACGGGATGTTCTTATACAGCGGGTCGGAGCCCTTCACGTAGCCGTAAGTATCGGAACCCCAGTTGCAGAAGCGCTGGCCACGCAGATTCATATTGGCGGGCTTGTCGCCGAGGCCGTAGTAGCACACGCCGCTGGGCACCTGCTGGCTCATCTTCACCACGTCGTTGCCGGTGTCGTCGTCGTGGTGCCAGTGAAAGCCTTTCTCATTGTCAGACAGCACGTTGCCCGAGCGGTCGAGCACCCGCGTGCGCAGGCTTTCCTTCCACACAATGCAGATGAGGCGGGCCGTGGTGAGGCGGTAGTGGTCGCTTTTCTCCTTAAACTCCAGAAAGGTGGGTACGCCGGAGTGCATGGTGCGCTCGGCGGCGGGGTCGGGCACGGCGTAGCTGAAATCGGGCTCGGCCGGGCTGCCCGGCGTGAGATAGCGGAAGCGTAAAATCTTGTCACTCAGCGCGTGCAGCAGCAGGCGTGTACCGTTTTCGGTGGTGAAGGTGAAGAGGTGGTCGTGGGTTTGCTCTACGCGCTGCACCGTACCGGGCAGGTGTTCCTGGCGCGCTTGGGCGGCCAGGTCATTGAGCATGTAATTAGTTGACTGGGCAGACTCGGCAGGCATATAAAAAAGAATAGAATAGGCAGGGCGCGGGAGGCAGCGGAGCGGCGGCCCCATCAATTAAGGCCGGCAGTCGCCCCGCTTTGTGCCTGCAAGTTACCTTTTAAGGAGAGAAGCTGACCGCAAGAAAAGCGCCGAAATCCAGCTCCGCCACCTGGGGCCACAATTATTTATTTTAAGCCCAACGGTTAACCTGGCTGCCACGGTGCCGTTATTCGCAGGGTAATCTTTTGCCAATGTCCGTGCCCGCTGCCGTTCCCAACGCCCCTACCCTCGCCGTGCTCGTACTGGCCTGGAACGAGGCCACCCCAGCCGTGCGGGCGCTCATCGAAGCCACTCAGGCCGGTTCGCCCAGCGTCGATTCCATCCTGGTGATGGTGCCCCAGGTCGATGCCCCCGCTCACCCAAGCGCCAAAGAGTACCTGCCCGTGCTGCCGCTGGCTCCGGGGCCACACCCGGTAGCCGCCGCTACCGCTACGGAGCCGGAGCTTCCACCGCCGCCAGTTGCCGAAGCCGCGCTGCCAGCAACCAAGCCAACCGGCCAAGCATCTGTTTTACAAAACATTGGTAAAGAGCCTGTTTTACCTGCACCAGCGTCTCCGGTCCCTCCCGCGCCATTGACCTGGGCGGCGGTGCGCGTGCTGCGGCTCGGTAGCCTTAGCTTACCCCAGCTGGCGCAGCGGGCCGGCCAGCCGCTGCCGGCCCCAACCTGGGTAGGGCTAGCCGCCACCCCGGCTGCCCCTTACCTTGGGGCAACGGCCCCCGCCAACCAATCAGTATTAGCTGCAAAAGTAAGTGAGCCAATTACTTATCCTGAATTATTAAAAACACTGGACTCACTACCAAAACCCGTGGGTTCTTTAGCGCCAGCCACCTTACTACCCTCCGACAAGGCTGGCTTGGCTAAGGAGGAGGTACTCCTGTACGACTCCATTGCCCAAGGCCCTGACCCTGAGGCTGACCTACCGGCCATGGAGGCCGAGGAGCCAGCCGGCGCCGAAGCGCTCACCAGCGACCAAGCCGAAACCGACCCGCTGGCCACCGCTGCTCCTCGCCCCGCCGTTCAGGCAGATTGGTTTGATGCGCTGGCCGCCCTGCGCCAGCCAGCCAGCCTGCCCGAGCCGCCCGCGGCGGCGCCAACTGCCAGGGCTATGGCCTCATTGCTGCCCGCGCACCCGGCGCTGTGGCCAGCCGCCGCGCACTACCCGGCCCCCAATTTAAATTTTCAAATCATTCAGTACGCCCGCTTTGCGGTGCCGGTGGCGCTGGCCGAGCCGCCTTTTGCCGTGGTGTATGCGCCGGCTTGGCCCACTTGGCTGGCGGCCCAGGAGCTGCGCCAGCGCACCGGCCGGCCGCTGGTACTGCACGTGAGTACGCTGGCCGCGGCCGACGATGAATCGGTGGATACGGCTACCGGCTGGATTGCCGAGCTACAACGCCAGGCCCTGCGCCGCGCCGACCTCATCCTGGCCGAAACGTCCACCCTGGCCCAGCGCCTGCGCCACGACCTAGGGCTGCCCGCTAGCGCCGTGCAAGTTGTGCCCGCCGCTGCTGCGGCAGCCATTGCCCAAGCACTGCACGGGGCCCACTTGCGCCCGGCAATAACCCCCGTGAGTTAAGGCGGCAGGTCTGGTTTACCGCTGCTTCGGAGGCCTGTGCTACGGCTTGATTGACGCGTATTGGCATAGTTTCATTTTTTGCTTAATTACTTACTAATCAATTAGTTAATTAAGACAAGAAAAGTATTGTCAGCTTGATTTATAATCAATTGATAGTCATTACTTTACGAGTCAATGTCACCTGTTTACGCTACCTTGTGCTGCACCCTGAGCGCGGCATCTGCCCACCGCTTTATTCTTCCTGCCCAAAGCAAGATTACTTTTGTAGGCAATGACGGAATTTGAACAAGAATTTAACGCGGTGCTCGAAGCAGACCCGCACACGGGTGATTTGATGGTAGTAGCCCCATTCTCAGTAGAGGAGCTGTACGGTACCAAGGACGAGCTGCTAGTGCACACGGCCATCGAAGGCTTCCCATACCGGGGCGAGCTGCTGCCCCTCGGCGACGGCTACCACGGCCTGGTAATTCCGCGCGAAGTGCGCCGCGCCGTAGGTAAAACCGTGGGCGACATCCTGCATGTGCGCCTCAGCCAAGACCTGGCCGACCGCGTCATCAAGATGCCCGAAGACCTGGCCACCGCGTTAGCCGCCGACGAGGCCGCCAACAAGTTTTTCAAAACCCTCACCAAACTGGAGCAGCGCTCCTACGTGCGCTACCTAAAGGGCTCAAAAACCCCCGAAATCCGCGCCAAGCGCCTCACCGAAACGGTGTACCGCCTGAGTATCGGCCGCAAGCGCGAGTAGGGTTCGATTACCGATATTATAAAAAAGAACGTCATGCTGAGCTTGTCGAAGCATCTCTACCGCGCCAGTTGGTTTACTAACTAAACGGTGCGGTAGAGATGCTTCGACAAACTCAGCATGACGTTCTTTTTTAGCTTTATTGACTCCCGACCAATTACACTTTTGCCAGCACCAGCGCCGTGCGGCTGGGCACGTAGAGGCGCAGGCGCGGCGCTTCGGCCGTACCGCCGCCACCAAAGGTGTCGTAAATCACCGCTTCATCCAGCCGGCTGAAACCGCCAAACTCCGACCGGTCGGAACTGAGTACCAGACGGTAGCGACCCGCCGCCGGCACCGGGATACCGTAGTCGAAGAAGCTTTCGCTCACGTGGAAGCTGAACACGAATACCAGCCCAGCCCGTTCGAAGGCGATGACCTTGTTGCCAAAGTCGATATTGAGCAGCGTGGCGGGACCTTTAACCAGTAGCTGCCGCTCGCGGGCCAGCTTGAGCATGGCCTGGTCGAAGGCCAAAAGTTGACTGTAGCGCAGGCCGGCGTTATCGGCTAAGCTCCACTGGCGGCGGGCGTAGTGGTAGCTCCAGTCGTTACCAGCCCGCGGGAAGTCAATCCACTCGGGGTGGCCAAACTCGTTGCCCATAAAGTTGAGGTACGCCTCGCCACCCGCGCTCAGCGTAATCAGCCGGATGAGCTTGTGCAGGGCCGTGGCCCGCGCCGCGCCGGGGTCGCCATCAAGCACCCCCATGTTGTAGTAGATGGCATCACCGTAGAGCCACTGAGCCAGCGTTTTATCGCCTACCAGGGCTTGGTCGTGGCTTTCGGCGTAGGCCACGGTTTTTTCGGTGGCGCGGCGGTTGGTCAGTTGGTGCCACAGCTGGCCGAGGTCCCAGTCTTCGTCGCGCTGGTGCTTGAGGGTTTTAATCCAGAAATCGGGTAGGCCCATCGCCAAGCGGTAGTCGAAGCCCACGCCACCGTCGGCTACGGTGCGGCACAGGCCAGGCAGACCGCTCATGTCCTCGGCAATGAGCAGGGCCGATTTTTTGAGTTCGCGCACCAGCGTAGTGGCCAGCATGAGGTACAGAATGGCATCGTCGTCGGCGTCGGGGCCAAAATAGCTGTCGTAGCCCCCAAACGCGTGGCCCTCTCCGTGGTGGTGGTACAGCATCGACGTGACGCCATCGAACCGGAAGCCATCGAAGTGAAACTCCTCCAGCCAGTAGCGTAAGTTACTGAGCAAGAACTGCTGCACCTCGGGCCGGCCATAGTCAAAGAGCTTGCTATCCCAGCCGGGGTGGTTGCCGCGCTCGCCCTTGTGAAAATACAGGTTGCCCGAGCCGTCGAAGTCGGCCAGGCCCTCGGCCTCGTTCTTCACGGCGTGCGAGTGCACCAAATCGAGCAGTACCACAATGCCGCGCTGGTGGGCCGCATTCACCAGGTATTTCAAATCCTCGGGCGTGCCAAAGCGTGAACTGGGCGCGAAGAAATTGGCCACGTGGTAGCCAAACGAGCCGTAGTACGGATGCTCCAGCACGGCCATTAGCTGCACGCAGTTGTAACCCTCGACCTGAATACGCGGCAAAATGTAGTCGGCAAACTCGCGGTAAGTACCTACGCGGCCCTCCTCCTGCCCCATACCCACGTGCGCCTCATAAATGAGCGGCTGGCCCTTGGTGGCGTTGGCAATGCGAAACGTTTGGTCCGTCCACTTAAAGGGGTTTTCGGGTATCCAAAGCTGGGCCGAAAAATCGTTGCTATCGGCATCCTGCACGGCGCGGCGCAGGTAGGCGGGCAGGCGGTCCTTGCCCTGGCCGTGGGCTACTACGCGCAGCTTGTAGCGCGAGCCAGCTGCCAGGCGGCGGCCGTTAGCATCGTCGGGCAGAAAGGCCTCCCACACGCCGGTAGCCTCGTCTTTTTGCAAGTGGTCCGCCTCGGGATTCCAAAAGTTGAAGTCGCCGACCAGGCTCACGGCCTCGGCTCCCGGTGCCCACTCGCGCACGGCGTAGCCCCGGCGGCGGGCATCGTAGTGCAACCCCAGCCGCTGGTGCGCAGTGGCAAATTTGCCCAACGAGCTGTGCTCGGCCGTGATGGCGGCCAGGCGGTCGGCTAGGCGCTGCTGGCGCGCCAGCAGCAGGGGCTCGTAGGGTTGCAGCCACTCGTCCTCCTGGGTGAGCGTGAGCACGGGAGCAGGCGGAGTGGCAACGGCGGGAGCTATGATTTCGGCGGACATAAGCGGGAAAAAGTTAGCTTTTCAAAGGTAGGCACCTGCCCGGCAGGCGCGCGGCGATGACTACTTTGCAACATGCATACGTTTTCCCGTTTTTCTTCGGCCGTGCTGTTAGTGGCTGGGCTAGCTGGGCCGGCTTTGGGCCAGCATGCGGCTTCGCGCACCGCAGCGAAAGCCAGCATGCCCAGCCAACTGCCGCCAGCCACCGCGCCGGTAATAGCTCGCCACGCGTTGGTAGTTTCAGCTCACCCCATCGCCTCTCAAGTGGGCCGCGACATTATGCAGCAGGGCGGCAACGCCTACGATGCGGCCGTGGCCGTGCAGTTTGCGCTGGCCGTGGTGCTGCCGGTGGCCGGCAACGTGGGGGGCGGTGGCTTCCTTGTGTACCGCGATAAAAGTGGCCAGGACGGCACCCTCGACTTCCGCGAAACTGCGCCTGCCGCCGCCCGCCGCGACATGTACCTCGACGCCAGCGGCAACGTGGTGCCCAGCCTCAGCACCGCCGGCCGCCTGGCCGTGGGCACCCCCGGCACCGTGGCCGGCATGGAGGTGCTCCACAAAAAAATGGGTAAGCTGCCCTGGGCCAAACTCGTAGCACCCGCCGTGCGCCTAGCTACCCGCGGCGTAGCCCTCACCGAAAAAGAAGCTGCCGGCCTCAACCGCACGCAGGCCGATTTTACGAAGCATAACCCCGGCTCGCCGCCCGTATTCGTGCGGGCCGCCGCCTGGCAAAAGGGCGATACCCTCAAGCAACCTGAGCTGGCCGCTGTGCTCCAACGCATTCAGGACCAGGGCCGGGCCGGCTTTTACCAGGGCCGCACTGCTGAGTTAGTACTGGCCGAAATGAAAAAGGGCAACGGCCTCCTTACCCAGACGGACCTCGACAGCTACCAACCGAAGTGGCGCGCCGCGCTCCACGGCACCTACCGGGGCTACGACGTGATTACGATGCCGCCGCCCAGCAGCGGCGGCGTGGCCCTGCTCCAGATTCTGCAGATGCTGGAGCCCCGCAATGTCGGACAGCTCGGCTACCACACGCCGGCCGGCGTAGCCCTCGTCACCGAGGCCGAGCGCCGCGCCTACGCCGACCGCGCCACCTACCTCGGCGACCCCGACTTCGGCCAAGTGCCCGTAGCGCAGCTATTAGACAAAGACTATAACAAGCAGCGCGCCAGCACCATCCGCCCCGATGGCCAGGCCACACCCAGCGCCGAGCTCACGGCCGGCCCCGGCCTGCCGCGCTACGAAAGCGACCAAACCACCCACTACAGCATCGTCGATGCCCAGGGCAACGCCGTGAGCTGCACCACCACCCTCAACGGGGCCTACGGCAGCAAAGTAGTGGTAGCCGGCGCAGGCTTTCTACTTAATAATGAGATGGATGACTTCAGCTCCAAAGCCGGCGTTCCCAATATGTACGGCCTCGTGGGCGGCACCGCCAACGCCATTGCCCCCGGCAAGCGGATGCTCAGCAGCATGACGCCCGCCATCCTAGCCAAGGACGGCAAGCTCGCGCTCGTCACGGGCTCGCCGGGCGGTAGCACCATCATTACCAGCACTTTACAAAGCATCTTAGCCGTAGTAGACTATGGGGCCAATGCCGAGCAGGCCGCGGCCGCGCCCCGCCTGCACCACCAGTGGCTGCCTGACCAGCTCGACGTGGAGGCCGGGGCCCTCACGCCCGCTACTGAACAACTCCTTAAGGAAAAAGGCTTTAACCCCAAGCCGCGCAATCCCTGGGGCCGGCTCGAAATCATCCGGGTGCTGCCCGACGGGCAGTTGGAAGGCGGCGCTGACCCGCGCGGCGACGATGCGGCCCTGGGTTATTAGCTCGGCCGAAAGGACGATTGGCAGCCATTTTTTCAACCCGGAAAAAAGCCGTATCTTTGCACCCACAATTGGTATTCAATCTGAAAAGAGGGGACGCGCAGTCCCCTCTTTTTTTGTCCCACACCCCGGCTGTCATGGCTCAATTTGACCAAACCCGCATCCAGCAATTGCTCGCCGAATCCCTCGGCGACAGCGGTTTATACGCGGTCAGCCTCACCGTGTCTGACGCGGTGATGCCCAAGATTACGGTAACACTCGACGGCCCCAACGGCCTCGGCATTCAGGAGTGCGCCCAGGTGACGCGCCGCATTAACCGCGGCATGGAGGAAATTTATGGCGAAGAAGCGGCCTACTCGCTCGAAGTAACCTCGCCGGGGGCCGACCAGCCCCTCACCGACCCACGTCAGTACCCGCGCCACGTCGGCCGCAGCCTGCTGCTGAAGTTGCAGGACGGCACCGAGAAAACCGGCCCGCTCACAGCCGTTACCCCCGAAGGCATTGAGCTCGAAGAAGTTATCAAGGTGCGCACCAAAAAATCAACCTTGCCCGCCGCCTTCTTTCCTTTCGGGGACATTAAGGAAGCCACCGTTGTTATCTCTTTTAAATAACCCGCAGATTCTGACAGATTTTGCAGATATGCTCACTTCGTGGGCTGGCTGTTTGAATTTCAGTTGAGTCTTTAGACGCTTTCATTTATCTCTCATGGCTAAAAAAGCAGCAGGCCCCAGCCCGCAGGAAGTCGCCGCCGTGGCGGCCGACCTGAACGCGCGGATGCTCATCGAGAACTTCCAAGAGTTCGCCAAGAGCCGCAACATCGACCGGCCCACGATGATGTCCATCCTCGACGACGTGTTTCGGACGATGATTCGCAAAAAGTTTGAGGACGACTCTAACTTTGACGTCATCATTAACCCCGACAACGGCGACCTCGAAATCTGGCGCAACCGCGAGATTGTGGACGATGACTCAGAGGATATCTGGGACCTGGACAAGATTCCGCTGGCCGAGGCGCAGGCAATTGAGCCCGACTTCGAGATTGGCGAATCGGTAGCCGAGCCCATTAAGATTGAGGACTTTGGCCGCCGGGCCGTGTTGCTGGCCCGCCAGACGCTCATTCAGCGCGTCAAGGACATGGAGCGCGACAACCTGTACCAGAAGTACAAGGACTTGGTGGGCGAAATCATCACCGGCGAAGTGTACCAGGTATGGAGTCGCGAGGCCCTCATCCTGGACAAGGATGAGAACGAGTTGGTGCTGCCCAAAAGCGAGCAAATCCCCAAGGACCGCTACCGCAAGGGTGACACCGTGCGCGCCGTAGTGCACCGCGTAGACGTAGTAAACGGCTCGCCCAAAGTAATTCTGAGCCGCGCTGCGCCCGCTTTCCTGGAGCGTTTGTTTGAGCAGGAAGTGCCCGAGATTTTTGACGGCCTCATCAGCATCAAAAACGTGGTGCGCGAGCCCGGCGAGCGCGCCAAAGTGGCTGTTGAAAGCTACGACGAGCGTATCGACCCAGTGGGTGCCTGCGTAGGTATGAAGGGCAGCCGCATTCACCCCGTGGTGCGCGAGCTGATGAACGAGAATATCGACATCATCAACTACACCGACAACCTGGAGCTGTTCATTTCGCGGGCGCTGAGCCCGGCCAAAGTGGGCTCCATGAAAATCAGTGAACAAACGGGCCGGGTTTCCGTGTTTATGAAGCCTGACCAAGTCAGTCTGGCCATCGGTCGGGGTGGTGCCAACATCAAACTAGCCTCGCGCTTAGTGGGTATGGAAATCGACGTCTTCCGCGAAGCTACTGACTACGAAGAAGATATCGCCCTCGACGAGTTTACCGACGAAATTGAAGGCTGGGTAATTGCCGAGCTGAAGAAAATCGGCCTCGACACCGGCCGCGCCGTACTGGCCGTCAAGAAGGACGACATTGTGCGCCGTACCGAGTTGGAAGAAGAAACAGTGGACGACGTGTACCGCGTTATCCGTCAGGAATTTGCCGACGACGACGACCTGCCGACCGATGGTGCAGCCCCCGCTGCTACCGCCGCGCCAGCCACCGGTGATGCCGAAACCACCCCCGAAGAAGCAGCCCCGGCTACTGAGGACGCCCCTGCGGCTACCGAAGAAACCGCGCCAGCCGCCGCCACCGACAACCACAGCGCCCCGGCCGCCCAATGAGGGCGGGGGCCAACCGCCAGCGGGTAAGTTATTAAATCAGGCCAGTGGGCTTGACTTATAGCCTGCTGGCCAGATTTAATCTTTACCTTTGCACCCTGAACGTATTCGTTCGCGACTTATTAGAATGGCGGAAGCAACCCCGAAACGGCTACTACAGGCAGCCAAAGACCTGAACATTGGCATCGACCGGGCCGTCGAGGCCCTTTCCCGCAAAGGGATTGCGGTAGAGAACAAGCCCACCACCAAGCTCACGGGTGAGCAGGTGAGCCTGTTGGAAAAAGAATTTGCCGCGTCGGCGCAAGACAAGCAGGAGGCCCAGCGCCACACCCAAGCCCGCCGCCAAAGCGAGCTGAATGCGCAGGCGCAAGCTGCCATAGCGAAGCCTGCCTCGGCTCCAGTGGCCAAGCCAGCGCCAGCATCAGTAGCAGCCCCGGCTCCGGTGGCTGTTACCCCGGTTTCTGCTCCTGCCCCGGTGGCAACCCCGGCTCCGGTGGCCGCGCCGCAGCCGGTAGCTGCTGCCCCAGCGCCTGTAGTAGCCGCGCCAGAGCCCACGCCCGTCCAAGCTGCCGAAGCTCCAAAGACCCCCGGCTTGAAGGTGCTGGGCAAAATTGAGCTGGATAGCAAAGGCCGCGTTATCCCGGCCCGTGCCGCTGCCCTAACTCCTGCTGCTGCTCCTGCAACAGTCGCGGTGCCCACTGCGGAGGCTAAGCCTACTGCGGCTCCCGCCCCAGTGGCCGCGCCAGCGCCGGTGGTAGCCCCCGTGGCGGCAGTTGCGCCCGTGGCCGCCGCGCCAGTTCCGGCAGCAGCTACGCCAGTTGCTCCCAAACCTGCTGCGCCTACCTACACGCCAGCGCCAAAGCCGACCCCGGCTCCTGCTCCCGTGGCCACCGCACCCGTTGCGGTAGCTGCGCCAGCAGCTTCGGCTACGCCAGTAGAGGCCACTCCGGCTGCACCCGCTGCCGCACCGGAGGCTCCAGCCGCCGAAGAAGGAACTATTACCGCAAAGGCCGACCAGCTAAAAGGCTTGACGGTGCTGGGCAAAATCCAGCTGCCGGTTGATTCGAGCCGCCGTGGCCCGGGTGGCCGCGGAGCCCGCCCCGTTGCGTCGTCCGACGTGCGTAAGAGCGGCGTGGGTGCCAACAACCAGAAGAAGCGCCAGCGTCTGCCAGCCCCCGGCCAGCCCGGTGGTGGCACCGGCACGGGCACGGGTACCGGCCAAGGTACTGGTTACCAGGGCAACCGCCCCGCCGGTGCCCCCGGCCAAAACCGCCCGGCTGGCCCCGGCAACCGTCCTGGCCCCGGCAATCGCCCCGGCCAAAGCAACAATCGCCCGGTTACGCCGCAGGTTCCGCTCACCGCTGAGCAGAATGACAAGCAAATTCAGGAGCAAATCAAGGCTACGCTGGCTAAGCTGAGCGGCGGCAAAACTAACGCTGCCGCCAACCGTGCCAAGTACCGCCGCGACAAGCGAGGCATGGCTGCTGAAGAGCGCGAAGCCCTTCGTGCCCAGAACGAGCTAGATGCTAAAACCCTCAAACTCACCGAGTTTATTTCGGCCAACGACCTTGCGTCGCTGATGGATGTGAACGTGAACGAGGTTATCAAGGTGTGCTTGGGCATGGGGATGTTCGTCTCCATCAACCAGCGCCTCGATGCCGAAGCTATCACGGTGATTGCCGATGAGTTTGGTTACGACGTGGAATTCCTCTCGGCGGAGGAAGACGAAGAGGCCATCGACATGAGCGATGCCCCCGAGGATTTGAAGCCGCGTGCCCCCATCGTTACCATCATGGGTCACGTTGACCACGGCAAAACGTCGCTGCTTGACTACATCCGCGAAGCGAGTGTGGCCAAGGGGGAAGCCGGTGGTATTACCCAGCACATTGGTGCTTATGAGGTTAAGACCAAATCAGGCAACCCAATTACGTTCCTTGACACGCCTGGTCACGAGGCCTTTACGGCCATGCGTGCCCGCGGTGCCAAGGTGACGGATATTGCCATTATCGTAATTGCGGCCGATGACTCGGTGATGCCCCAGACCAAGGAGGCCATCAACCACGCCCAGGCCGCTGGCGTGCCGATTATCATCGCCCTCAATAAGGTAGATAAATCCTCAGCCAACCCCGAGAAAATCCGCGAAGAGCTTTCGCAGATGAACATTCTAGTGGAAGAATGGGGTGGGAAGTACCAGAGCCAAGAAGTATCGGCCAAGTCGGGTATCGGCGTGGAAGACTTGCTGGAAAAAGTACTGCTCGAAGCCGAACTGCTTGACCTCAAAGCCAACCCCGACCGCAACGCGGTAGGTACGGTTATCGAAGCCGAGCTTGACAAAGGCCGCGGTTACGTAACTACCGTGCTGGTGCAAACCGGCACGCTCAACGTAGGTGACATTGTATTGGCTGGCCCGCACTACGGCCGCGTGAAAGCCATGACCGATTACCGCGGTAAGAAGAAGAAAGTAGCTGGCCCCGCCACCCCAGTGCAGGTACTGGGTCTAACGGGTGCCCCGCAGGCCGGCGACCGCATCCAGGTAATGGAAACGGAGCGCGAAGCCCGCGAATTGGCTACTCAGCGTCAGCAACTGGCTCGTGAGCAAACCATCCGGACCAAGAAGCACATCACCCTCGACGAGATTGGTCGCCGCTTGGCTATCGGCTCGTTTAAGGAGCTGAACATCTTGGTGAAAGGTGACGTGGACGGCTCAGTAGAAGCGCTCTCCGACTCTTTGCTGAAACTGAGCACGCCCGAAGTGAAGGTAAACATCCTGAGCAAAGGCGTGGGTGCCATCTCCGAAAGCGACGTGCTGCTAGCTTCGGCCTCCGACGCCATCATCATCGGCTTCCAGGTACGGCCTTCGCAAAGCGCCCGCAAACTGGCTGAGCAAGAGCAAATTGACGTACGCCTCTACTCCATCATCTATAACGCCATCAATGAGGTGAAGGACGCCATGGAAGGGATGCTGGCCCCAACGGTTCACGAAATCGTGGTGGCCAACGCCGAAGTTCGCCAGGTGTTCAACATTACCAAGGTTGGTACCATTGCCGGCTGTATGGTAACGGAGGGCAGCTTCACCCGCAAAACCCGCGTGCGGGTGGTGCGCAATGGAATCGTGCAGTATACTGGCGAAATCCAGGACCTCAAGCGCTTTAAAGACGATGTGTCGGAAGTACGCCAAGGTTACGAGTGCGGTATCTCGGTTAAGAACTTCAACGACCTGCAAGAAGGTGACAACATCGAAGGCTTCGAAGAACAGGAAACCAAGCGTAAGCTTTAATCACAGATTTGGACAGATTTCGCTGATTCAGACGGATGCAACGACCATTAAAAAAGGCCACTCGTAAGAGTGGCCTTTTTTAGTTTCTGCTACTTTTTCTACAAGCCTGCTAATAGCGCAGGAGAGTGCCGTTCAAATCAGCGCAATCAGCGCGATTTGTCTAAATATACGATTTAGAAGAAGAGGAATTTCTTGCGGTTATGCTTGTGTACTAAGGGCTTACCAGTAGTGCGGCCACCCATTACTACCTGGCGCGACTCGCCCTTCTTGTGCTCTTGGCCGGGCAGTGCTTTGAACTTGCGCACCGTGAAGCCACCGCCGGACTTATCGAGTTGGCGGGAAGGACCACCCCGCTCAGCGGCGAAGCTGGTGTTGCCGGTACGGGCCTCCAGTATCTGGAGTTGCTGGTCGCGGGCAGCATCTTCGGGGCTCATTTGTTGCTGGCGGCGGCTACGCGCGCCATCTAGCGAGGTAGTGGGCGCGGTAGACCGGGCGGGGCTACCAGGAGCCGGAAAATCGGGGGCAACTGCCTGCGCTTGTGCGCTGGCAGCGCTCAAGAGCAACGCAGTGAGGAGCAACGGGGCGGCAACAACTATTTTTTTCACTGAACGGAAGAATATTGATTAGCGAGGCAGGCGAAGCTTGCATGCAAACGGCGGAGCCGGAATGGGAAGTTCCGGCCCCGCCGCTTTGGGTGCTGCCTGGGTATGGCTTAGAAGCGGGCGCGCATGGCCGTCAGGATTTCAGCGAGCAGTTCCTGGTCGCGGGTGATGACGGGAGCAGCGGGCGTTACGACTTCTACCACAGCGGGCTTTTTGAAGCGGTTAGCCATCTTCACCACCCAGAAAATGATGAACGCGATAATGAGGAAGTAGATGACGGCATTGATGAAGTTACCGTAGCTTATCACGGCCGCTTTGGCATCCTGGGCGGCTTTGAGGGTGTCGTAATGCTGGCCGTTGAGCGCAAAAAACTTCTCCTTGAAGTCGATGCCACTAGTGAATACGCTCAGCACGGGCATGATAATGTCGTCGGTGAGCGAGGTGACAATTTTGCCGAAGGCCCCGCCAATAATTACGCCGACTGCCAAGTCGAGAACATTTCCCTTGGAAATAAACTCCTTGAATTCAGAGACAAAGCCCATAGTGAGTATGTGAAAAAGTATAGAATAGGGTGTGATGAGAGTAGACGATGAACTTAGGTCCTGCCAAGCCGTGCTTTCGATTTACACGGTCAGGCTATCCTAAGTGACTGTTACAAAGTTTGATGTAATATGCTAGCATTTTTTTATTTTTCGTCCAAAAGGTCAATTTAAAACCTGAATGTGGCTACTAAGCGGTTTAAATATCGCAGGCTACCGGCGGGCGTACCTTTGGCAACCGGCTTTCTTGCCCACCCTTTCCTGCTCGCAATGGCTACTTCGTTCGAAAACCTACTCTATGACCTGGATGCTGCTTCCGGCATTCTGACCATCACCCTCAACCGGCCTACCAAGCTCAATGCGCTGAACGCGGCGACTATTGCTGAGTTGGGCCAAGCTATTGACCAGGCGAGGGCCGATGAGGCCGTGCGGGGTATCCTACTCACGGGTAGCGGCGAAAAAGCCTTCGTGGCCGGGGCTGATATTGCAGAGCTGGCTGCCCTTGATGGCCCCGGTGCCCAGGACGCCGCCGCGCGGGGCCAAGCGGTGTTCCGCCGCTTCGAAACCAGCCCCAAGCCCGTAGTGGCGGCCGTAAATGGCTTCGCCTTGGGCGGTGGCTGCGAGCTAGCCATGGCCTGCCACCTGCGCGTGGCTTCCGAAAATGCTCGTTTCGGCCAGCCCGAAGTGAACCTAGGCTTGCTGCCCGGCTACGGGGGCACCCAGCGCCTGGTGCAGCTGGTGGGTAAGGGCAAGGCCTTGGAACTGCTACTCACGGCCGACCAGGTGAAGGCCGACGAAGCCCTGCGCCTGGGACTAGCCAACCATGTGGTGCCTCAAGGCGAGCTTATCATTTTTTG
Organism: Hymenobacter arcticus; assembly: GCF_054779975.1. Classification (NCBI taxonomy): domain Bacteria; kingdom Pseudomonadati; phylum Bacteroidota; class Cytophagia; order Cytophagales; family Hymenobacteraceae; genus Hymenobacter; species Hymenobacter arcticus. The sequence goes on along the minus strand of NZ_BAAGXF010000005.1, from coordinate 114,392 downwards.
CAAATCTTTGCTAATCAAGATTATAAGCAAAGCTCCAATTGCCATCGGGCTCACCATAGACTGCGTCAATACCTTCTTCGAGGAGGGTGGTACGGCCGGCTTTACGGCCGAAGCAGCTGCTTTTGGGAAAGCCTTCGGTACGGCCGACTTTAAGGAAGGCACAGCGGCTTTTCTGGAGAAGCGCCCGGCAGTATTTACAGGAAATTAAGAGTAATGAGCTAGTAATCGACAAACAGTCAGCCTTTAACCGCCTGTTTATCAATTGCTAGCTCGTAGTTTTTAATTTAGAATTGAGCTAAATGAGTATTGCAAAGAAGCTGGCTTCCCAAACTGCCATCTACGGCGTTAGTAGCATTGTGGGGCGGGTGCTGAGCTACCTGCTGGTGCCGATATATACGGGCCACTTCGCAGCGGCCGAGTACGGTATCGTGACGGGGTTGTATGCCTACGTGTCGTTTCTAAACGTGGTATTTACCTACGGGCTCGAAACCACTTTTTTTCGCTTTGCCAACCGGCCGGGCGAAGACCGCCGCGAACTCTACAACCGCACCCTGAGCTTGCTACTGCTCAGCAGCGTGGCGCTTACGGCCTTGCTTATGCTGCTGGCCCGGCCCCTGCTGGCGCTGTTGCACCTGCCACCCGGCCACGAGGAGTACGCTTTGTGGATAGCCCTGATTTTGGGGCTCGATGCGGTGGCAGCACTACCATTTGCCCGCCTGCGGCTGGAAAACAAGGCCCGCAAATTTGCCGCTATTCGCCTCACTAACATATTGTTGTACGTGGGGCTCAATCTGTTTTTTGTGGTGCTGTGCCCGGCGGTGGTGCAGAGCGCGGCCGGTAGCCTGCTGGCTTCGCTGAAGCCGTTGGTGGCCGTAGTGTACAACCCCAGCCTGGGGGTAGGCTACGTGTTTTTGGCTAACTTGGCGGCCTCGGCGCTTACGCTGCTTTTGCTGGGCCACGAACTACTGGACTTTCGCTTTCGGTGGCCTAATCTCAACTTTTTGCGGCCGTTGCTGGCCTACGCCTTGCCCCTGATGCTGATGGGCCTGGCGGGCATGGTAAACGAAACGCTCGACCGCATCTTGCTCCCGGCCTGGCTGCCGCAGGGCTTCTACCCCGGCCAGAGCCGGCTGGCGGCGGTGGGCGTGTACGGGGCGTGCTACAAGCTCAGCATCTTTATGTCGCTGATAATTCAGGCATTTCGCTACGCGGCAGAGCCGTTTTTCTTTTCCCAAAGCACCGAGAAAAACTCACCGGCTACGTTTGCCTTGGTGCTCAAATGGTTTACGCTGTGCTGCGCGTTTATTTTTGTCGGTATCAGCCTGAATTTGAGCTGGATAGGGCCGCTTTTTTTGCGGCGGCCCGAGTATCTGGCGGGGTTGGGCGTGGTGCCTATCTTGCTGCTGGCTAACCTGTTTTTGGGGGTATACTATAATTTATCGGTCTGGTTTAAGCTCACCGACAAGACGTATTTTGGCACCTACATTGGGGCGGCGGGAGCGGTGCTCACCATTGCCCTCAACTTTGTGCTGATTCCGATAATGGGCTACTTGGGCAGCGCCTGGGCCACGCTAGCCTGCTACTTCCTGATGGCAGCGCTGTGCTGGTGGCTGGGCGAGCGGCACTTCCCGGTGCCTTACCCGGTGAAGCGGCTACTGCTGTGGCTACTGGGTGCGGTGCTGCTAGTGGGGCTGGGCCAGGCCGGTGGACAGCGGCTGCCCCAAGCAGTTGGCTACGCGCTGGGGCTGGGCCTGCCACTGGCCTACGCCGGGTTAATATATGCGGTAGAAGGCCGACGTAAAATGGCGGTATAAGGCAGAAAAAAAGCATCGAACAGAATTCGATGCCTTTCTGAGCTATGAAAACAAACTTAGCCAACTTCCTCTACCCCGGCAACCTGCACGAGCAGTATTGCCTGGGTTAAGGCTGCTAACCGATGCAAAGGTGCATCAGGTATGGGGTAAGTGCCAACGATTTTTCGCTGAATGCACAGCTTATGGGTCTTAACAGTGCCTTAACCTCGCTAATGCAGAATTGGTAATTTCGGAAAAGGGCATCAAAATCTGAAAATCCGGGTTTATCTCTTTGCGCTTGCACTAGACGCCTTAGCGGCGTTAGGCAGCAATAACGATACCTTTGCCCGTCCAAAGCTGCGGCTATTACGTATCTTCGTTCTCATCACCCTATGCGGCTGCCAGGCCGTTCTACCCATGCTACTAACCACGCTTTTTCTGTTTCTCGGTAACCCCAGAACCATCATATTCATCATTTTCGTTTTGGTACTATTCTTCGGAGCCAAGCGGATTCCGGAGTTGTTCCGGGGTGTGGGGCAGGGCGTACGTGAGTTTAAGGATGCTACTAATAACGTGGAGCAGCCGGCCAACCCGAACCACAACCAGCAGCCGGGCTACAACCAGCCCAATGGCTTTCCTAATCAGCAGGGCTACCCCAACCAGCAGAATCAGGCTTATAATAACCAGCAGGCATATCCCCAGCAGCCCCAGCCCTACAATCAGCCCCAACCGGGTCAGATTCCGCCAACTCCGTATAACAACCCTACTAATACGCCGGCCAGCTAGGTAGCCCGCACGTTTTATTTCTCGCTTTTATTTTTCGTACTCATGCAATCTTCCCTGCTTTTTCTAGGCGACATCGGCGGCTCCGAGCTGATTTTGATAATGGTCGTTATTCTTATATTCTTCGGTGCCAACAAGATACCTGAATTGGCACGGGGCCTGGGTAAGGGCATTCGCGAGTTTAAGGATGCCAGCAGTGAGATTCGGAACGAGTTTGAGCGCGCTGGCCAGCCCAACGCCAACCAGAACTACAATCCTAACCAAGCTTACAATCCGAACCAAGGCCAGGGCTACAACCCAAACCAGGGTCAGGGTTACAACCCGAACCAGCCGCAAAACCAAGACTACTCGCAGCAGCCGGCCCCGTACCAGCCCGCGCCCACTTCGGGCGACTATGTGGCCCCAGTAGCTGACTATACTGCGCCGGCTGCCGTAGATTTGCCCACGGCGGCCCAGCCCACTTTCCACCAGAGCACACCCATTCCGCCCACCACGGATGGCGTACCCGGTACGCGGCCCCGCCTCGACCAGCCATAAACCGACCAAGATTTGAAACCTCTTTTTTCTTCCCTTTCGGAAATTCAGCGCGAGCTGGCGGCGGGCACCACGTCCTGCCGCCAGCTCGTTGAGTATTACCTCGATAACATTGAGCAGCGCAACGCCGAACTCAATGTTTTCCTGGAAATATGGGCCGATGAGGCTCGCCAGCAAGCCATTGCCGTGGACGAAAAGATGGCCCAGGGCACGGCGGGTAAACTTGCCGGCATGGTCATTGGCCTCAAGGATGTACTGGCCTACCAAGGCCATGCCCTGCAAAGCAGCAGCCGCATTCTCGACGGGTTTAAGTCGCTCTTCACCGGCACGGCCGTGCAGCGACTACTGGCGGAAGACGCCATTTTCATTGGCCGCCAAAACTGCGACGAGTTTGCCATGGGCGGCTCGAACGAAAACTCGGCTTTTGGGCCGGTGCGCAACGCTCAGGACCCCAGCCGGGTGCCGGGCGGGTCATCGGGCGGGTCGGCCGTGGCGGTGCAGGCCGATATGTGCCTGGCTTCCATTGGCTCCGATACGGGCGGCTCGGTGCGGCAACCAGCGGCGTTTTGTGGCGTGGTAGGGCTAAAGCCCACCTACTCGCGCATTTCGCGCTACGGGCTGGTGGCGTTCGCCTCGTCGTTTGACCAGATTGGGCCGATTACGCACTCGGTGGAGGATGCTGCCCGCTTGCTGGAGGTGATGGCTGGGGCCGATAACTTTGACAGTACGGCTAGTCGGCAACCGGTGCCAGCTTACAGCGAATTACTGGCCCCGGCCGCGCAATACCGCATTGGCTACCTCGCCAACGCGATTGACCGCGACGGCTTGCAGCCCGAGGTGCACACGGCTCTGGAAAACACGCTGGCTACGCTGCGTAGCCATGGGCACGTAGTGGAAGCCGTGGACTTCCCGCTGCTGGAGGAGATGATTCCAACGTATTACATCCTCACCACGGCTGAAGCCAGCTCCAACCTGTCGCGCTTCGATGGCGTGAAATATGGTTTCCGGGCGCCTGATGTAACGGACCTGGAATCGCTCTATAAAAAGACGCGGGCGCAGGGTTTCGGCCCCGAGGTGCAGCGGCGTATCATGCTGGGTACCTTTGTGTTGAGTGCTAGCTACTACGATGCGTACTATACTAAGGCCCAACGCGTGCGCCGGCTAATCAAGGAGAAAACCGATGAACTGCTGCGCCAGTACGATTTCCTGGTGCTGCCCACCACGCCCACCACGGCATTTAAGATTGGTGAGAAACAAGACCCAGTTTCTATGTACCTGGCCGACATTTTCACGGTGCAGGCTTCGTTGGCCGGCGTGCCCGCCATTTCGATACCCGCCGGGGTTGATAAGGAGGGAATGCCCATTGGCTTGCAGATTATGAGCGGCGCTTTCCGGGAGGCTGATTTACTGGCTTTTGCCAACACATTGACCTTGGCGGAGGCAGCCAACTAGGTTAGCAGCGGCTTTAGCATTGGGCGAGGCGCGCAACGGTACCGGCTACGCAGCCGTACTGTTGCGCGCCTCGTTTCGTTTAGATTGTTCAGTAATTGCGATTTACCTTAGCCATATGAAAGCTTTACACCAACTACCGGCCTCTTCAACTCCCTCGCGCAAGCCGCGACTGGTGCGGCGGCTGTTGGTGTTGGCCCTGACTTTGGGGAGCCTGCCGGCCGTGGCTCAGCGCGGGCACCACCGCCGCGAGGCAACCCCGCAGCCTAATCTCATTCCGGGCGATACTATTCAGCAAGTAGTGGAACTGCCGGCGGCTACGCTCGACTCGCTAGCTGCCGAACCGCTGACCGAGCCCGCCGTGGACTCGGCCCGGCTGGTGTGGCTGCAAACGCCGGCCACGCTGTATGAAACCGTAGGGGACCGCATGGGCTGCATCGAAACGCAGGCCCCGCACCAGTTCAACGCCGCGGTGCTAGCCTACGTGCGGCTGTTTACCGAGCGGCAGCGCGGCTATACGCAGCGCGTGCTGGAGCGCGAGCAGTTTTACTTTCCTACGTTTGAGAAGTACCTGGCGCAGTACAACTTACCTGCTGAGCTGAAGTATCTGGCCGTAGTAGAATCAGCGCTGATACCCACGGCCAAGTCGCCGGTGGGAGCTGTGGGTCTGTGGCAGTTTATGCCCCCCACCGCCGGCGACCTGCGCCTCAAGCGCGATGAGTGGGTGGATGAGCGGATGCACCCCGAAAAAGCGACTGAGGCGGCCTGCAAGCACCTGCGCTACCTCTACGGCGTGTTTCACGACTGGGAGCTGGTGCTGGCCGCCTACAACTGGGGCGCGGGCAACATGCAGCGCGTGATGCGCAAAACCGGCAAGAAGAATTTCTGGGAGCTGTACCCGCACCTGCCGGCCGAGACGCGCAATTACGTGCCCACCTTCACGGCCATCATGTACGCCATGAAGTATGCGCCCGCGCACAGCCTCAACGACCCCACGCTGCGCTACCAGATATACGAGCAGCTCGATACGCTGGGCGTGCGTGGCCAGGCTTTTGACCTGCGCCGCCTCAGCCGCGCCCTGGGCTACACCGACTCACTCACCATGGGCCGCTACAACCCCGAGGTGCGCCACGGCAGCCTGCCCGCCGGCTACCGGCCCTACGTGCTGCGCTACCCCAGCACCGCCCGCGAGCGCCTGGCCGACGTAGACCGCGCCACGCTACTAGCTTACTGCCAGCCGCTGAGCGACTTACCCCAGGAACTGCCCACGCGGCTGGTGGGGCTACCCGGTGCGGCTTGGCCCACACCAGGCGGCGCGCTGGCGGCGGGCAGTGCGCAGCCAGCCACCGGCAACGCGGCCCCGCGCTACCGGCGCGTGTACTACACCGTGCGCCGCGGCCAGACTATTGCCACGGTAGCCGAAAAATTTGATGTGAGCCCGGCCCAAGTGCGGCGCTGGAACGAGCTGCCCAAGCAAGCCACCGTGAAGCCCGGCCGCGAACTGCTGGTACTCGTACCAATACCGCCAACGGCGGCTCCCGCAGCTACGGTAGCCGTAGCCATGCCCGCAATACCGCGCCACGCCGCGCCCGCCGACAGCGCCTTGGTGGCCCTGGCCAATGCCAACGCCCGCTACGCCCGCGAGGCCCAGGCCAGCGCCTTGCGCGAAGCCGACCAGGCCAAGGAATTGCTGCGCGCCCAGCGGCAGCAGGCTGCCCGCGTGGCGGCCCAGCAGCAGCGGACCATTTTCCAGGCAGCGGCGCTGGCTAAGGCTGCCGCGAAGGAGGAAAAAGCGGCGCAACTGGCGGCGACCGCAAACGCCGCTGCCGTTGTAGAAGATGTTGCTATTAGTACTGACTCTGTTCGTGCTGCCGAGCCGGTGCAGCGACGCCGAAGCAAGCCTTTGCCTATCAATACATTGGCTTTTCAGGAGGCTACTAAGGCGGGAGCGGCTGGGTCAAAGGGCGAAACTTACACCGTGCGGTTTGGCGACAACCTGAGCGCGCTGGCCCACGACCGCGGCACCACCGTGGCGCAGGTGCAGGAGTGGAACCACCTGGCCTCTGAAACCCTGGTGGCCGGCCAGCGGCTGCGCTTTAGCGCGCCCACCCCCGATGCGGTAGCCACCCACGCGCCGCGCCCCCGCGCCGCCGAGCGGGAGCGGGCCGAGCAGCTGCATTTCAGCACGCACACGGTGCAGCCCGGCGACACGCTCTACAACATCTCGCAACGCTTCAAGGTGAGCGTGCAGGAGCTGCAGCGCCTCAACCACCTGCCTTCGGATAAGGTGAAGCTCAAGCTGGGCCAGAAGCTAGTGGTGCAGGCCAGCTAGCAGCGACGCTGAGTAACCTGAAAAAGGTTATTCCATAAAGTACTTGTAGTCAATATAATAAAGATATTGGCAAAGCTGAAAACGGGGGTCCGCAAGGGGTAATCCGGCTTTTTAGCCGGAACTTGCCGCTTCGCGCCAGACAACCAGCTGCCAATTCCCATGCTCAAAATCAACAGAGAAGACGCCCTCGCTTACCACGAACAAAGCCCCCAGGGCAAAATCGAAGTGGTGCCCACCAAGCCCGTAAGCACCCAGCTCGACCTAGCGCTGGCCTACTCGCCGGGCGTGGCCGAGCCGTGCAAGGAAATCGCCAAAAACCCCGACGACGTGTACAAGTACACCGCCAAGGGCAACCTGGTGGCCGTTATCTCGAACGGTACGGCGGTATTGGGCCTGGGCAACATTGGCCCCGCCGCCAGCAAGCCCGTGATGGAGGGCAAAGGCGTGTTGTTCAAGAAGTTCGCGGGCATCGACTGCTTCGATATTGAGATTGACGCCACCGACCCCGACGAGTTTATTCGCATCGTGAAGGCGCTGGAGCCCACGTTTGGCGGTATCAACCTGGAGGACATTAAGGCTCCCGAGTGCTTCCGCATCGAAACGGAGCTGCGGAAGCTGATGAACATTCCGCTGATGCACGACGACCAGCACGGCACGGCCATCATTACGGCGGCGGCGCTGCTGAATGCGCTGGAAGTGGTAGGCAAAAAAATCAGTGAAATCAAGCTGGTGGTGAGCGGAGCGGGCGCGGCGGCCATCTCCTGCCTGCGGCTGTACCTGTCACTGGGTTTACAGAAAGAAAACCTGCTGGTCTTTGATAAAGACGGCATTATTAACCCCACCCGTACCGACCTGGCCGACATGCAGATGCAGTTTGCCACCGAGCAGGCAGTTACTACGATGCGCGAGGCGCTGACCGGGGCCGACGTGTTCCTGGGCCTGTCGGCGGCCAACGTGCTGCCCGCCGAGTTTCTTTTGGGCATGGCCGATAACCCCATCGTGTTTGCCCTGGCCAACCCCGACCCCGAAATTGCCTACGACGTGGCCATGGGCACCCGGCCCGACCTCATCATGGCCACCGGCCGCTCGGACCACCCCAACCAGGTGAACAACGTGCTCGGCTTTCCCTACATTTTTCGGGGCGCGCTCGACGTGCGGGCCACCGAGATAAATGAGGCCATGAAGCTGGCCGCCGTGCACGCCCTGGCCGAGCTGAGCAAGGAGGCCGTGCCCGATATCGTGAACAACGCCTACGGCGACAACACGCTGGCTTTTGGTCGCAACTACCTCATCCCCAAGCCCCTGGACCCACGGCTAATTACCAGCATTTCGCCGGCCGTGGCGCGGGCCGCCATGGAAAGCGGCGTAGCCCGCAAGCCCATCGAAGACTGGACGGCCTATGAAGACGAGCTACGCGCCCGCCTGGGCCTCGACCGCAAGCTGATGAACCGCATCACCTCGGCGGCCCGCACCGCCCCCAAGCGCGTGGTGTTTGCCGAGGCCGACAACTACAAGATTCTCAAGGCCGCGCAGCTCGTGCGCGACGAGGGTATCGCGCACCCGATTTTGCTGGGGCAGCACGCCCGCATTCAGGCCATCGCCACGGCGAACAACCTCGACCTGGAAGGCTGCGAGATAATTGATATTCTAGAGGATAGTGAGCGGCGCAACGAGTACGCCGAACTGCTGTATCAGAAGCGGCAGCGCCGAGGCACCACCCTCTACGAGGGCAAGCGCCTGCTGCGCGAGCGCAACTACTACGCGGCCATGATGGTGGAAACCGGCGCGGCCGACGCCTGCATCACCGGCCTCACCAAAGACTACGGCAAGAGCCTCATTCCGGCGCTGCAAGTAATCGGGCCGGCCGAGGGCGTGCGGCGCGTGTCGTCGATGTACATTATCCAGCACAAGAAAGGCCCGTATTTCTTCGCCGATACCACGGTAAATATCGACCCCACGGCCGAGGAAATGGTGGAGATTATCGGCCTAACGGCGCAGGCGGTGCGCTTTTTCGATGCCGAGCCGCGGGTAGCCGTTATCAGCTACTCCAACTTTGGCTCAAACAGCGGGGTGCTGCCCGACAAAACCCGCCGCGCCACCGAGTTGGCCAAGCAACGCTACCCCGACCTACTGCTCGACGGCGAAATGCAGGCCAACGTGGCCCTCAACCCGCAGCTGCTGCAAGAAAACTACGGCTTCTCGCCGCTGGCCGAAAAAGGCGCCAACACCCTGATTTTCCCCAACGTAGAGTCGGGCAACATTGCTTACAAAGTAATGCAGGAAATTGGCGGGGCCGAGGTAATCGGGCCGGTGCTGATGGGCATGCGCAAGCCGGTGCACATTTTGCAGCTCGGCGCCAGCGTGCGCGACATCGTGAACATGACCGCCATTGCGGTGGTCGAAGCCCAGCGCGGTAGCTAGGGATAGCCAGGACCACGGCGAAAGCCTTATTTACCCTATTGTTTGATTAGCAAGCACTTAAAAGCCCGGTCTGTCGACCGGGCTTTTTTTGTTGGCCAAATGGTAGTGAAGCAAGCCAGGCGGCTTTGGAGAGTGAAACGCACGAAGCCTAGCAAGCCCAGACTCAACAGTAAATAATATTGGTTTAACTATTTGTAAATCAATAATTTATAAATCAAATCGCATCTTTCGCACAGTCATAAGCCGACTAAATTTTATAGCAGCTCTAAAGTCCTGATTTCAACAACCTTTTTCGGTAGTGGTGGGGTTGCCAAAGGCGTTTTTAAGCTTCTTAGAGTACGGTTAATAAGAATTATAAAGTCAGGTTTCAGCATATTTAGGATTGCGCTGACCAATCTCATATTCTACGTTTGCTTTTGCTAGTCATTCAGCACGTTGAGAATATTAGCTGGCTTTACTACTTGATTACCAGCGTAAAGCAACTTAGACGCTACGGTTGGTCGCTGCTAAGGATAAAAAAATATGGCACCCAAATTCAGTGGGGGTGCTACTCTTTTTGTGCATTCCTTAAACCATTAACTATTCCTCCACCATGCGCCTACCCTCTACCTGCCTTACACAGGGCCGCTTCGATAAAAACGCTAATCCTGCCTCCACCTTTTCCCTTTTCCCGCATGAAACACCTCTTTACCTACCTACTGAGCCTGCTGCTTTTGGCCCACGCCGCCCGTGCCCAAAGCACCGACCCCGTGCGCCAAAAGCTCAACAACCTATTTGCCGACTTTGATAAAAGCCAGGTGCCCACCGGCCGCCTCCTCGAAGCCGCCGTGCCCCTGGCCTAACTGCGTGGGCTCGGTAAATTAATTATTATTAACTGATTTTCAGAGAGATACTATTTAGTTTCACTGAAAAATCATTTCATTTGATAATCGATACTCTTTTACTTTTCCATCATGAAACATTTCCTAACGCTAGTACTGCCCCTGGCTCTCCTGCTTGGCTGCAAAAAGAATGACCCTGACCCCGCTAGCCAACTGCCCCCCGCTACCCAAACCGGGGCTAATCAAGTAGGCTGCCTGATTAATGGCCAACCGTGGGCGCCCGTCGGTGGCGGCACATCCAAAAACTTCTTCATTGATTACGACCCCACACTAGGAAGTGGAATATTTGCTCTATCAGCTTACCGATATACTGGGAAAGCTACAGGGGACGAGTATTTAGTAATTTTTGCTAATCCTTTTAAGAGCGCAGGTTCCTATAATCTTGGTGACCCACTTATTACTAGGGCAAGCTTTGATAATCTAAAAGTGGGATGCAATTACAATAGTCGAGATGCAGGCACCTACTGTCGCGGCACCCTTACTATCACCCGGCTGGATACGCAGGCTCGCATCATCTCCGGCACCTTCAATTTCACTATTGCTACGCCCGGCTGCGACACGCTCAAGGTCACCCAAGGCCGCTTTGACAAGCAACTCTAACCCTTTTCACCTTTTTCCTTTTCCCGCATGAAACACTTCTTCTTTTTGGCCCTGCTCCTGCTCACACAGCTAGGGCTGGCCCAGGCGCAAACTCCCGATGGCATGCGGGTGCAGCTCAACCAGGTCTTTGCTAATGTTGATAAAAGCCAGGTGCCCAGCGGCTACCTCGACGAATATGGTGAGCAGCTGCTAGGGCTGCACCCCTACAACGGCGTGCTCACCGACAGCAACCGCACAGATATGGAAGTGTTCCGCTACCTGCGGGCCACCATCTTTTCGGCGCGCGTCACGGGTATCGATACGCTGCCGGGCTTGCCCGAACTGAACCGCCGCCTCGATGCCCGGCGACAGAACGTGGCGGGCGCGCCCAACCCCATCGCGGTGCAGTACATGAGCTACGACCGCATCCGGCCCGATGCGCTCCAATACAACCTGCTGCAAGTACAAAACAACCAGGTATTTGACGTAGCCGGCCGCTCGCAAAGCCCCTACCAGGCCGCCACGCTCTTTGCGGCGGCTCCACTCTACGCCGTGTCTCGCACGGGTACCGCTTCGTTTGTGTTTGCCCGCAACCTCTACCTGACCAATAATCCCAGCAAGAGCCTAATCGGGCTTTACCTGGATTTTGACGATGGCCAGGGCTACGTGCCGGCCGCCTGGGACCAGCCCATTACGGCCACCTACACTAGCCCCGGCCACAAGCACATTCGGGTCAGAGTAGCATATAGTAATTTCGGCGTAATCTCACCTGACCCTGAGCCGCCAACTCCTGGCCCTGAGCTACCTACCCAACGCGTGGGCATTGCTCCTATCTCGCTTGGCTTCAGCCTCGAAAGTCACTTCGACCTGAATGTATTGGAGGGCGCGGCTACGGCTGCCCGCTATGCCCCCACCAACGATATCGTCAGGACCTTTACCTCGCCCACCAATGCCCACAGCGGGGCACTCGTGTCGGTGCGCTACGGCCAGGGGCATACCAGCCTGGTCAAGCCGCTCATCATGGTGGAGCAATACAATATCGCCTCCATTCTGGAAGAAGAGGCCCCGGAACTGCTACCGTGCGATAATGGGAACAATACGATTCAAAGCTTTTTAGACAGAATTAATCTTGTTGATTTTGATGGGAACAGAGGCAACTTCAACGATGCCCTGCACGACATCGGCCAATATGACCTTGTATACATCGACTTCAAGCGCAACACGGATGACCTGCGGCGCAACGCAGTGCTGTTTCAGGAAGTGGTGCGCTGGGTGAACGACCTAAAGGCGCAGGCAGGCAGCACGCAGCAAAACGTGGTAATGGGCCAGTCGATGGGCGGGTTGATTTCGCGTTATGGCCTGGCCCAGATGGTGCGCAACCATGAAGACCCGCAGACCCGCCTGCTGGTGCTGCACGACAGCCCCCAGCGCGGAGCCTACAACCCGGTCGGCACGCAATCGCTCACGCGGGCCTGCGACGTACCAGGTATTCTGGGTATCTGGCGGGTGGCAGACATTAGCTCTTCGGCCAAGGCGGCGCTCCGGGTATTGAATGAACCCGGCTCGCAGCAGCTCTCCATCCTCAATGCCTATGACCCACGGGGCGGCATCCGGCCCGACCCATTTTTGAATGGTCAGTATCGGCAAGTGGTAGATTTTTCTCCCACCGACCCCGTGCAGCCAGTCTATTCCATCATCGCCACCAGCGACGGCTCGCAGTGCGGGCGGCCTCAGAATACCCCACAGGCGTGACTATCGCTACCACTAACGTTGATTTGTTTCTGCGGCCATTGTCTTATTTACCTGGTCCTCTGGGCTGGTTAAGTAATTTCAATATCAAAGGTGATGGGGCTGCTTATGGGTTGCCCGCCTATGGACAACAGGCCGTGGTGAGTCGGCTGCGCGTGTATTTGCAGTATAACCTCTGCATCGGATTTGGGCCATTTAAAGCGTGCATTCCACTTGTTGACATAAATTTTATCAACGAATCGGCCACTTCACCACCCAATACCTTACCCTATGAAACGCTGCCGGGTGGATATGTTAATCCGCACGAAAATCAAGCCTGCTCTCCGCCAACTGACTACTACGTTCCTTTCCTGTTTAGAGCTTATACCAGTACCTCGCTCTATGATGGCAACCTCTGCTTTGTGCCCACCTACAGTGCTTTAGATGTAGAAACCGTAACATCAGCCACTGCTTACGCCCGGTATGTTAATAACGTTACTGATAGTCCAAGTCCCTCGCGGGTACTAAGCTACATAGCTCAGGAAAATGTCAATGGCACTGGCACCCAGTTCAACCAACCACACCTTCGCTTCACGGCTCGCAACAGCGAGTGGATATACAACCAAATGCAGGGCCTGCCCCCGGCCAGCAACTACTGCTCCACAGAGTGCCTGCCGCTGACCATCAACTCTTCCCTGCCTACCGGCCAGCGCCTGTGCGCCGGCAACTCCATCACGCTCACTATTCCGGGCCTGGCGACCGGCACGATGGTTAACTGGACCACTGCCCCTGCGGGCTTTTTCACCACTACCTCGGGCTCGGGGCCTACGTTTACCACAACGGCCACCGCGGGCGGAGCCGGCACCGGCACTATTACGGCTACTGTCGGGCCGTGCAATAACACGGTGTCCGTGAACGTGCCCGTGGGGGCGGGCGAGCCCAGTGGCCGCTACGTAGTTGGGGCTTACTTCAGCGGCGCTGGCACGCCCTTGCAAACTAATAACCCAGCGGGACCCGACAAGGTGAATATTATTGTGGATGCGCCCTATAATTTCACTTTTACGGCTAGCCCGTCTTCCGTATCCGTCACGGCGTTGGGCGGCGGCCAGGCTTCGTTCTACATGCCGGCCGGTGGGGGCGGCGTCACCATTACGGCCACGGCTATCAATGCTACCAGCGGCTGCGGGGTGGTGGGACACTGGACCTTCTTTCCGGCTCCCTACCACATGGTTGTTACGCCCAACCCCGCCAGCACGGAACTGACGGTTTGGACCACTGACCCAGCTAGTTCCGCAGCGCCAGCAGCCCGCACGGCGGCGGCCATGTCCTCAACGGCCGACCCGGTGCCTTTCGATGCCGACCTGTACAATGCGTTCGGCAAGAAGGTGAAGACCAAGCGTAGCGAACGGGGCAAGGCCGTGCTCGACGTGCGCGACCTGCCAGCAGGGCTCTACGTGATGCGCGTCGGCCAAGGAAAAAACGCACTGAGTGAGAACATTCAGATTACGCACTAGCCAAGTGTAAGCAGCGTTATTCAACCGGTGCTTCGGCTAAGGAGGCCCGCTACCCCCAAAGTAGCGGGCCTCCTTGGTTACTATTACTAATTATGGGCCTGCCTTTATTTTAGCCTTGCCTCAAATGATGACCAAACAAAAGAAAAGCTGATTACCAACGGCCCAGCGCGCCGCCCGTGGCAGCAACATGGCTTTCTCATTAAGCCGGGCCGGAGTAGATTTGAAGTAGCAAGCGGAAACACTCACCTGAAAATTTCGCTACGCTCACTGCTTTTATGATTGCATACCTCGACGGTAAACTTGCCTATAAAGACCCTACCCAGGCCATTATTGACACCAATGGTGTGGGCTACGAGGTAAAAATTTCGCTGGCCACCTACTCTAAGCTGCCCATTGAACTGGAGAAAGTGAAGGTATACACGTACCAGCACGTGAAGGAAGACGGCCAAACGCTCTACGGCTTCCTCGACCCCAATGAGAAGGCGCTGTTCCTGCACCTGATATCGGTATCGGGCATTGGGCCGGGCACGGGCATTAACATGGTGAGCAGCATGGGCGTGGGCGAAATCCGCCAAGCCATTGTGAATGAGGACGTGCGGGCCATCCAGAGTATCAAGGGCGTGGGGCCTAAAACCGCCCAGCGCGTGATACTGGAGCTGAAGGACAAGCTGCGCAAAGACGAACTGCTGGCCAAAGCTGGGGTGGACACCGTGCCGCTGGCCCGCCAGCACAATACGCAGCGCCAAGAGGCGTTGCAAGCATTAGTCATGCTGGGGTTTGCCCGTGCCGCCGCTGAGAAAAATCTGGACCAGATTCAGCATAAGCATGGCAACGACCTGAGCGTGGAAGAACTCATTAAGTTTGCCCTGAAGTCACACTAGGCAGCGGCGGGCAAGGAGGGCGGGCACCGGCGGCTATGCAGCGGGCGGGCCCTACCTTCTGGTTCTGTTGTGCGCCCGGTGGGCTGCCTGCTAACGTGCGCCTACCCAGTGGGGTAGCTGCTTTGCTTTTCCTGCTTAAATCCGGCTCCCCGTGTTGCCACGGCTGCCGCACCTGCTATCTGCTTGAAGTCTCTACTGTCTGCTGGTTCTAAAATCGTTACTCCTGGGGCGCTGCTGGCAGCGGCCATGGTATCGTCGGTGCTGATGGCGGCCGTGTGGGCGGCCCCGGCGGGGGCAGCCGGCCGCCGCTATCCGGCTGCGTGGTCTACGTGGGTTGCCCGGCTGGGGTTACCGCAACAAGGCGTGCCTGGCCAAACTACCCCCGGCGATACCGGCCGCTACCGGCCCAGCCGCCGCCCGCGCCTGCGCACCGTGCGCGACCGCCAGGGCAGCCGCTTTTCGCCCACCGGCCGGCGCTCGCCGCTCATTTTGCCGCTGCCTAAGACCGTGCAGCTGAAGGTGACGCCCGACGACAGCCTCAAAAACTATGATGTGCGCGAAACCGTGGGCGGCAACGTGGACTACCGCAGCCCCACCGTGATTTCGCAGGAGGAGCTGCTCAAGTTTCAGGAGCGGCAGGCCATCAACGACTACTACCGCCAGAAGGCGATGGGTGGCGTGGCCGGCGCGCCCACCGCGCCGGGCAGCGCCCAGGCCCAGCGCCTGATTCCGAAAATATACCTCGGGCCCATTGCCGACCGCATTTTTGGCGGCTCCTACATTGATATCCGGCCCGCGGGCTCACTCACGCTCAAGGCGGGGGCCAAGTACAACGTGAACCGCAACCCCGCCCTCACGCTGCGCCAGCAGAGCGTGGGCGACTTCATTTTTGAGCAAAACATGAACCTGAGCCTGAGCGGCCAGGTGGGTACCAAGCTCAAGCTCACGTTCAACTACGACACCAAGGCGGCGTTCGACTTCGACAACCAGATGAAGTTTGACTACGCCGGGCAGCCCACCGACATCCTGCGCAAGCTGGACCTGGGCAATGTGAGCATGCCCCTGAACAACTCGCTGATAACGGGCGGCTCCAACCTGTTCGGCATCAAGACGCAGCTGCAATTTGGGCGGCTGGGTGTGACGGCGGTGGCCGCCACGCTGCGCGGCTCGCAAGACGAGGTGCGGGTACAGAACGGCGCCCAGAGCCGCACGTTTGAGCTGAAAGCCAGCCAGTACGAGCGCGACCGGCACTACTTTTTGTCGCAGTTTTTCCGCGACCGCTACGACCAGGCCCTGCGCGGGCTGCCCACGGTGCAGAGTGGCTTCGAGATTCGGCGCCTCGAGGTGTGGGTGACCAACGATAACCGCACCACCGACAACCTGCGCAACGTGGTGTCGCTGATGGACCTGGGCGAGCCGCGCCTGGACCGCCTCTACCGGCCGCAGTTTTACAACCCCAGCAGCGGGGCCAATGCCTCGACCCCAGCCAAAAACCAGGTCAACTACCTCTACCAGTCGCTGACGGGCGGCGGCGGCGCGGCGCGCGATAACTTACAGGTGGAAAGCTACTTAGCCAACCTACCCACGCCCGGCGGTACCGTGCCGATGGTGAAAAGCTTGGACTACGAGCGCCTGCGCGCCCGCAAGCTCGACCCGCGCGAGTACACCTTCAACGCCCAGCTTGGCTACGTGAACCTGAACACGGCCCTGCTGCCCGACCAGGTGCTGGCCGTGAGCTACGAGTACCTCTACAACGGCAAGCCCTACACCGTGGGCGAAACCCAGACTGAGTACCAGGGGGCCCAGGCCGACCAGGTTATCTTCCTGAAGATGCTGAAGGCCACCAACCCCGGCGTGAACACGGCCGACCCCGGCGTGAACCCCAGCAACCCTAACCTGCTGACCCGCAACACGCCAACCTGGGATTTGATGATGAAAAACATCTATCCTCTGAACACCTCGCAGATAAACCGCGACAACTTCCAGCTCCAGCTCATCTACAAGGATGACATCACGGGGGTGGACCTGATTTCGCTGAAGGAGGGCGTGCGGGTGCAGAATGTGCCGCTGATTCAGGTGCTGGGGCTGGACCGGGTGAATGCCAACAACGACCGCAACGCCGACGGCAACTTCGACTTTTTCCCGGGTATCACCATTGACCCCGAGCTGGGCAAAATCATTTTCCCCAGCGTGCAGCCGTTTGGCTCGTACCTGGCCGCGCAGTTTGATACGCTGGGCGTCAATGCCGCTAATGAGCGGGCGCTGGCTCAGAAGTACGTGTACCGCGCCCTGTACAACCAGACGCAGAGCGACGCCCAGCAGCAGCAGGTGAAGGACAAGTTTTTCCTGCGCGGCCGCTACCAGGGCACCAGCACCGACGAGATTACGCTGCCCGGCATTGGGGTGGCGCAGGGTTCGGTGAAGGTGTATGCGGGTAGCACCTTGCTGACCGAAGGCGTTGACTACCAAGTATTTTACGACCAGGCCAAGGTCAAGATTCTCAACCCGGCCTACCTCAACTCGGCCAATGAGCTGCGGGTGGCTTTTGAGAAAAACGCCCTGGTGCAGGTGCAGCCGCGCAAGCTGGTGGGCACCCGCCTGGACTACGCCCTCAACAAGGACGTGATTCTGGGGGCCACGGCCATGCACATCCTGGAAAACCAGGCCCCCGGCATCAACCGCGTGAATATCGGCGACGAGCCGGCCAACAACACCATTCTGGGGGCCGATATCAGCCTGCGCAAAGACAGCCGCGTGCTCACCAAGCTGGTGGACCGCCTCCCCTTTTTGGCGACTAAGGAAATATCGACGGTGGCCTTCACTGGCGAGGTGGCCAAGCTCATTGCGGGCCGCTCGCAGCTGGGCCGCGGCGAAAACGGCGTGAGCTACCTCGACGACTTCGAGAACGCCCGCACGCCCTACACGCTGGGCGGGCTGGCCGCTATTCCGGCGTGGCGGCTGGCGGCTACGCCCTCCCCCATTTTGGGCAGCACCAGCAACGGCCTCGACAACGGCTACCGCCGCGCCAAGCTGGCCTGGTACACCGTCGACCAGAGCTACTACACCAACGGCCCCAACGTGCCGGCCGGCATTGCGGCCGCTACGCTCCAAAACCACTACACGCGGGGCATTCCGCGCAACGAGGTGTTCCCCAACAAGGACCTGGGCGCTACCGGCAACGGCTTCGAGTACACCTTCGACATGGCATACTACCCCGAGGAGCGGGGCCCGTACAACTACACGCCTAATATTCAGGCCAATGGCCGCTTGTTTTCGCCGGGGGCGGGCCTGCCCGACAACAAATTTGCCGGCATTTCGCGGGGCATCACCTTTGATACCGACTTCGACAACTCCAACGTGGAGTACCTGGAATTTTGGCTGCTCGACCCCTTTATTACGGGGGCCAACAGCCTGACGAGCGCCCTCAATGCCGACCCTACCAACCCGCGCCAATATACCGACGACACCAAGGGCGGCGACCTCATCCTCAACCTGGGCAACGTGAGCGAGGACGTGCTGCGCGACCAGGGCCAGCACGAGTTTGAGAACGGCCTGCCGCTGCCCGGCGACCCGGCCGGCAGCACCAACCAGACGGTGTGGGGCAACGTGACGACGCAGCAGTTTTTGCTTGATGCCTTTAATGCCGCGCCCGGCGCGCGCGCCAGCCAGGATATTGGCCTCGACGGCCTGACCGATACCCAGGAGCAGCTGTTTTTCAATGCCATTCCGGGCTACGGCGCGTTGGCCGACCCCTCAAACGACGACTTCCGCCACCACCTCGACCCGAGCTTTAACGCCAACAACACCCAGATTCTGGGGCGCTACAAAGACTACGACAATTACGACGGCAACTCGCCCGAAAACTCGCAGCTCAGCTCCACGGCCTACCCCGACAAGGAGGACCTGAACCGCGACAACGTGATTCAGACCACCGAGCAGTATTACGAGTACCCCATCCACCTGGTGCCCGGCCAGCTGAATATCGGCCAGAACTACATCACCGATAAGGTGACCACCCAGGTGGTGCCTACCGGCACGGGCGCGGGCTCCAGCAACGGCGAGCCCGTGACCTGGTATCAGTTCCGCATTCCCATTCGCACGCCGCAGCGGGTGGAAGGCAATGGCGGCCAGCCCTTTGGCTTCAAGAACATTCGCTTTATGCGCATGTACATGACCAACTGGCAGCAGCCGGTGGTGCTGCGCCTGGTGCAGCCCCAGTTTGTGGCCAACCAGTGGCGCCAGTACCTGAGCCGCATCGTGGACCCCAACATTCAGGTGCCCGGCATCGGCACGGCTACCGATGCTGATGCGTTTGCCATTTCGACGGTGAGCGTGGAGGAAAACGGCCCCTCGGTGGCTACCACCACCGGCACCATCCCCTACGTGGTGCCGCCCAACATCACCCGCGATGTAGAGTATGGCTCCACGGCCGTGTCGCGCCAGCAAAACGAGCAGAGCCTGCGCCTGACCGTAACTAACCTGCGCGATGGCTACGCCAAGGCTGGCTATAAGAATTTAACTACCAATCTGTTGCGCTACAAGCGTCTGCGGATGTACTTCCACGCCGAATCGACCGACCCGCGCATCCGCACGGGCGATGCGCGTGCCTTTATTCGCATCGGTACCGACTACAGCCAGAATTACTACGAGTACTCGCTGCCGCTCACGTTCACCCTGGCGGGCAGCGCCGACGCGGCCACCCAGCTCGGCGTGTGGCCTGAAGCCAATAATATCGACGTGGCCCTGCAGGACTTTATCGATGCTAAAGCCGCCCGCAACCTGGCCATTACCAATCGGGTGCCAGGCGTGAGCTACACCGTGGCTTACCCCTACCCGCTGGCCAACGGCGCGGTTATAAACATCCTCGGCAACCCCGACTTTTCGCAGGTGCAGGGCGCGATGATTGGCATCCTGAACCCCGCCAAAACGCTGACCGACGTGAACGACGACGGCAGCCCCAAAACCGTGACGCTGTGGGCCGATGAGCTGCGGGTGTTTGACTTCGACAGCCAGGGTGGCTGGGCCGCCAACGCCCGCCTCAACGTGAAGCTGGCCGACCTGGCCAACATCACGGCCACCGGCTCGTTTATCGGCGTGGGCTTCGGGGGCTTGCAGGACAAGGCCCAGCAGCGCTCGACCAGCGACGTGCTGCGCGGCGACCTCAACGCCACGGTGGCGGCCGAGAAGTTCTTGCCCACCCAGCTGCGCCTGAAGGTGCCCGTGCTGGTGCAGGCCGGCCGCCAAACCATTACGCCGCAGTATGACCCCCTCGACCCCGACACCAAGCTGGAGCAGAGCCTGCTGAAGTTTCAGAACAACCCCGGCGCGGCCGCCGAATACAAAAAGCTGGTGGTGGACCGCACCACCACGCGCAGCATTTCGGTGCTGAACGTGCGCAAGGACCGTGCCCCCACCCAAACCAAGCAGCACCCCTGGGACATTGAGAACGTGGCCGTGAGCTACGCCATCACCGAGCGCCTGCACACCGACATCAACACCCAGCGCGACTACACGCAGTCGTACACCGCGGCCCTAGCCTACCTCTACCAAACGCAGCCGCGCAACTACACGCCCTTCGCCAGCTTCAAGGCCCTGGATAATCCGTACCTCAAAATTTTCCAGCAAATCAACTTTACGCCTCTGCCCTCGCGCTTCTCGTTCCGCACCGACCTCGACCGGCGCTACAACGAGCGCTTTTTGCAGCGCGTAACCGAGCCCGGTAGCCTGCCCACCACGGCCGGCATTGCGGGCGTATTCTACAAGTCATTCTATATCAGCCGAATATATGACTTGAAGTGGGACCTCACCAAGGCGCTCATCCTGGACTACACGGCCACCAACCGGGGCGTGATTGACGAGGGCGTGGGCCAGAGCGTGGGCAATGACGCCGTTGCCATCGCCAACCGG
The DNA here is from genome assembly GCF_054779975.1 of Hymenobacter arcticus. Taxonomy (NCBI): domain Bacteria; kingdom Pseudomonadati; phylum Bacteroidota; class Cytophagia; order Cytophagales; family Hymenobacteraceae; genus Hymenobacter; species Hymenobacter arcticus. Next base: position 93,590 of record NZ_BAAGXF010000005.1, on the reverse strand, counting down.
GCCGAACAGTGGAATAACCTCAAGCGCGGCGGCCGCACCACCAACTTCAACCAGAACATCGCCCTCACCTACCGCCTGCCGCTCGACAAGTTCCCGCTCACCGACTGGCTGTCGGCCGACACGCGCTACTCGGCGCACTACAGCTGGCAGGCGGCCTCCACGGCGCTCGGTATTCCGTTCCCGGACCCGAAGCTGTCTCAGGATTCGGTGCTGCGCCTGGGCAATACCATTCAGAACAACGCGGAACTCAGCGCCAACGGCAAGATTGACCTGGTGAAGCTGTACAATAAAGTTAAGTTCCTCAATATCATCAACAACGCGCCGCCGCCCCTACCCCGGCCGCAGCCCGCGGTTGTTGACCACAACAACCCCAACGCTACCCGCCCCACCCCAATAGCGCCCGACACGGCCAAGAAAGACCCGTTGCGCTTCGTGAAGGCCGTGCTGCGCGCCGTGATGACGGCCCGCAGCCTCAACTTCACCTACGCCCGCTCCAATGGTACGCTGCTACCAGGCTACTTGCCCAGCACCCAGTTTTTTGGCCTGAATAACCGGCAGGCGCTGGGCGGCCTGGCCCCAGGCATTCCGTTTATTCTGGGCCAGCAGTACGAGCCCACCGCCCTGTATAATATGGCCAGCGCCAACGGCTGGTACACCGACCAGAGCCAGTATCTGAACACACCGCTTTCCAATATTCTCACCGAAAACCTCACGGCCCGCACCACGCTGGAGCCGTTCCGGGGCTTCAACATTCAGCTTGATTTGCTGCGGCAGAAAGTGCGCAACAGCGAGGCCTACTACCGCCGGGCCATTGACACGCTTAATCCTTTTTATCAGCAGTACGGCACATTAACGCCCTACGGAGATGGAAACCTAAACCGCCTGGCTCCCACCCAGGCGCTGGGCACTGGCTCCTACACCGTGAGCACCGTTACCATCCAAACCCTGTTTGGCGACCTCGGGGCCAACGGCGAAACCAGCAAGGCCTTCGAGCGCTTCGTGCAAAACCGGGCCATTGTGCAGCAGCGCTTGCAGGCAAGCGGGCGCCCCATCGGCATTCAGGATGTAGTAACCACACCTGCCTCGAACAATACTCCCGCAGTATATACCCGCCGGGCCACCAACCTCTACAGCTATAACTCGCAGGACGTGCTGCTGCAAAGCTTCCTCGATGCCTACCACGGCAAGTCGTCGGACGGCTACGAGGCCAAGAGCTTCAACCCCTTTGCGGTGATTCCGCTGCCCAACTGGCGCATTGACTACAACGGCTTCTCCGACCTGCCGGGCATCCGCGACGTGTTCCGCTCGTTCACACTCAACCACGCTTACACGTCGCGCTACAACATGGGCGGCTACACCACCTCTACCAATTACAGCGACCAGCCGGTATTTGGCCTCGATGCGCCGCCCGCGCAGCCGGGACAGCCGCAGGGGCCGGTGCCGTTCACATCCAACTCTACTGGCCAGATTGTTCCCTACTACGTTATCGGACAAGTGAGCATAATCGAGAGTTTGACGCCACTCATAGGGGTTAACTTTCAGACGGTGAACAATGTAACCGGCCGAGTGCAGTACAATACCAACCGCGCCGTGGCCCTCAACATCACCAATGCCCAGGTAACCGAGCTGCACACCACCGAGCTAATTATCGGCCTGGGCTACGCGGCCACCGGCCTGCGGCTGCCCTTCCGGGTGGGCGGCGAGCAGCGCGTGCTGAAAAACAACCTCACCGCCCGCATGGACTTGAGCATCCGCGACAACTCCACTATCCAGCGCAGCATCCTGGGCTCGGTAGACCCCACCCCGGCCACCACTAGCGGCGTAGTACCTAACACCACGCCGCCAATAGTAGCGCTACCCTCGCCCGCCGTGCAGGGCATTGTGGGCACCGCCACCAGCCAGATTACCAATGGCTCGCTGCAGATGCAGTTGCGCCCTACCATCGACTACCTGCTCAACGCCCGCCTCAACCTCCAGTTCTACTTCAGCCAGACCATCACCCAGCCCCGCGTGAGCAACGCCTTCCGCAACGCCACCACCGAGGGCGGCCTGCAACTGCGCTACAGCTTGCAATAGGTAAGTGTAGGGTAGGCTCTAGCTTGCCGCCGCCGCCCGGGAGATACTACCCGCAGATTATCCCTCCCAAAACAGGCGGCATACCACGCGCGCCACCGTATTTTTGCCCCACCTCCCCACCGCGGCAAGCTGAAGCTTACCCTACATTTTTTCCAGATGACTATCCCCGCCACCCTGCACTACACCAAAGACCACGAATGGATTAGCCTGGACGGCGACACGGCCACCATCGGCATCACCGACCACGCGCAGCGCGAGCTGGGCGACATCGTGTACGTGGACATCGACACCCTCGACAAGGAAGTAACTCAGCACGATGTGTTTGGCACCGTGGAGGCCGTTAAAACGGTTTCCGACCTGTTTAGCCCCATCAGCGGCACCGTGCTGGAAGTAAACGCCAAGCTCGCCGACTCGCCCGAAACCGTAAACGCTGACCCCTACGGCGAGGGCTGGATTATTAAAATGAAAGTATCCAACCAAAGCGAAATCGCCGGCCTGCTGTCGGCCGCAGCCTACGGCGAATTGATTGGGGCGTAACACCCTCACCTGGATTTCTCGCTGATTAAGAACGTCATACTGAGCTTGCCGAAGCATCTTGCGCGCACCGTTGGACTACTAACCCAACAATGCGCGCGCGATGTTTCGGCAAGCTCAGCATGACGTTCTTTTGTTATTTATCAATCTGATTATGAGGTTTTTAACTACGCGATTCTACGGCATCCTCACCCTGCTATGGGTGGCCATCATGCTGGTGCTCATGCTCACCCCAGCCCAGGAAATGCCACATACGCCGGAGTGGAAATTTCTGTCGTTCGACACGGCAGCCCACGCGGGCGTGTTTGCGGTGCTGGCCGGGCTGGCGTGGCTTTGGGCGCGGCGGCAGGCGGGGCGGGGCGGCCGCGCCGCCTGGTTGGTGCTGGCTGGCTGCGTCGTATTCGGGACCCTCATCGAAGTACTGCAATACGCTATGCACGCCGGCCGCCACGCCGAATGGACCGACCTGCTCGGCGACAGCCTCGGGGCCGCGCTGGGCCTGGGTTTGGTAATGGCGGTGGCTGGCCGGGCCGGGCGAGGCACAGCCACGCTGGCCGTGGCTGTGCTGCTGCTGCCCGGCCATAGCCAGGCACAGGCCGCACCCGACCTGGCCCGCGCCCGCCGCACCATTGAAGAGTTAGCTTCCGAGAAAATGCACGGCCGCGGCTACGTGCAGCAGGGCGAGCACCTGGCCGCCGCCTACCTGCGCGGCCGGCTGCGACAGTTGGGCCTGGCGCCACTGGCCCCCGATTACACCCAGCCCTTCACGCTGAATGTGAACACATTTCCGGGGGCGGTAAGCCTTAAGCTGGCATTGTCAAAACTAGCTCCTACGTCCATCATTCCGCGGGAAGTGACGCTGCGGCCGGGTATTGATTTCATCGCCGCGCCCGCTTGTCCTTCGGTTGGGCCCAAGACTTATCACTTAACTTATCCTGACACGCTGGTTTACCAGAATGCGTTATCTGCCAGCTCGGAGGTGCTTTCGGGCCGGCTCGACCCGGCTTATGGGAATGCGCTGCTAGTGCGAGCCCAAGACGAGGTACTACTTCGCCAACCAACCAATGCTGGCTTAGCCGCCTGCTACTCGGAATACCCGCACATTAACATCGTACCCAAACTCACGGCTTCTTTGGCGGCCGGGCAGGAAAAGCACGCGCAACTGGAAGTACTGGCTACTAGCCTACCCGTCTGGGCTACGAGCACTCAGGCATTGGTTACGCTACAAGTCGATGCCCAGCTCATCCGCAACTACCCCACCCAAAACCTGGCGGCAATCATAAAAGGCAAAATCCAGCCCGATAGCTTCCTGGTAATTTCGGCCCACTACGACCACCTAGGCATAATGGGCCGCCGCACCTACTTCCCCGGCGCCAACGACAATGCGAGCGGCGTGGCCCTGCTGCTGGAACTGGCCGCCCACTACGCCCGGCCCGAGAACCGGCCGGCCTGCTCAGTGGTATTTCTGCTGTTTGGGGCCGAGGAAGCGGGGTTGGTAGGCTCCACCTACTTTGTGCGGCACCCGCTGGTGCCGCTCGCCAACATCAAGTTTCTGCTGAACCTCGACTTGCTGGGCACCGGCGAAGAGGGCGCGACCGTGGTAAATGGCCGCGTGTACGAAGCCGCCTTTCACCGCCTCACGGCCCTCAACGACGCGCACCATTACCTTCCGCGCCTCACCGCCCGCGGCCGCGCCGCCAACTCCGACCACTTCCCATTTTCGGAGGCGGGCGTGCCCGCTTTTTTTATGTACACCCGTGGCGGCAGCACTGCCTACCACGACGTGAACGACCGGCCGGCCGCCCTGTCGCTGGCCGGCTTTGCCGGCGCGTATGGTCTGGCGCGCGACTTCTTAGATGGTCTGGGTGCCCGTTAACCAAACACCCCTAAAACGCAAAAAACCCCGGCCTAATGGCCGGGGTCTTCCGCGTCTGGCGCTGCCGGGGCAGCTGATAACATAAAGTAATAATAGTGTAATTTTTAATCGCTAACTAATTCAGCCACTGGCTAATTCACGAACAATAGAACACGAGTTAACCGTTGGCTTTCAGCGAATTGAGGATGCGCTTAGCGAGGGGCTCCCACTCGGGCTTCTGGCGGTCGGCGCAGTTGAAGGTGCAGATGAGCAACTTGCCCTGCACGTCGGTGAAAAACACCAGCGTATACACTTCGTGACCCATTTCGGGTTTCATGAACTCCATGAAGCCCACCTTGCGGTTGCCCACTTCCTTCACGCCTTCGCTGAACCAGGTCGCCTTGTTGTACTGCTTGTGGTAGGCCTTGGCGAAGTTGTCCTGGTACACCTGCACCATGTCCTGGTCGGCGTCGTTGTCGGAGTAGTTGAAGGCTAGCGACACCAGGTTATTGTTGGTAAACACCACGCTGGGGCGGCTGCTGGCGTGGGCGTAGGTAAAGTCCATCTGCTGCTCGGTCATCACCTCGAAGCCTTTGGGAATCAGCACTTCTACGCGCTCACTGAGCACGCGTTTTTTCACCAGTTCAATCTCGGAAGTCGGGCGAGCGGCCATCAGCAAGCTAGCGCAGCTGGTAAGCAGGAAGAGTAGGAGTGTCTTCATGAGAAAATGATAACTGGATTTATGAAGTAAAAGAAAGTATTGCTGTCGTTTCGGGAACTAAGATACATACAAAATGTAAACGTTGTTCCAAAAACATTTCTATGAGTGTTTTCGCCTTAAAAATGCTATTTATCAGTTGGCTTTTTTGTTTAATGCCTTGTAAACAAGCATTTTATTGCCCCATACTTAAACTAAAGCCTATTATTTAATGTACAGACAGGATTTAAAAATAATTCTTATTTCTTTTATAAGTACAAAAAAGCCAAAGAATGATGCAGCATTTTTTTTATTTCTTTACGTAGTTGCCACCCGTTCGGATTGCCTTAAAGAATATTATTGAGCTGCTCCTTGATTTTTTCCAGTTCTTCCTTCATGCCTACCACCAGGTGTTGCACGGTGGCATCGTTGGCTTTGGAGCCGATGGTATTGATTTCGCGGCCGATTTCCTGCGCCAGGAAGCCCAGCTTCTTGCCAGCGGCTTCATCGGGCTGCCGGGTGGCTAGCTCGAAGTAGTCGAGGTGAGCAGCCAAGCGCACCTTCTCTTCCGCAATGTCCAGTTTCTCAATATAATAGAGCACTTCCTGCTCGAAGCGGATAGCGTTGAACTGCTCGTGCTGCGTGAGCTCGGCCAGGTGGGCCGTGAGGCGCTGGCGCACATGGGCCACGCGCTGGGGGTCGTGCAGCTCCACGGCAGCCAGCTGCTGCCGGATGGTGGCCACGTAGCCCAGTATCTCGTGCTCCAGAGTGCGGCCTTCGTCGTGGCGAAACTGCTGCATGGCGGCCAGTGCCTCGGTGAGTAGGGGCTGGAGGTCGGCCCAGGTGGGCTCATCGGTGCCAGCTTCGGCCTGGCTGGCCTGGGCAGCCTCGGAGGCGGTGGGCACTACGCCGGGCAGGCGCAGGGCCGCCAGCAGCGTGGCCTCCGTCACGGGCAAGCCGAGGCCCTGGGCAATGCCCTGCAACTCGTGAAAAGCGGCGCGCAGGGCGGGCTGGTTGAGCGTGGGCGCGGCGGCCGTGCTGGCCGGGCGGCTGTAATCGAAGTTAAAATTGACCTTACCGCGCAGCAGGGCTTTGGTGATTTGCTGGCGAATTTCCAGTTCATGGGCTTGCAGGAAGCGCGGCAGGCGGATGGTAAGGTCGAGGGTTTTGGAATTGAGCGAGCGTAGCTCGGCCGTGGCAGTGTAGCGGTCGGTTTCGCGGTGGGCCTGGCCGAAGCCGGTCATGGAGAGCAACATAAAGTACTGGTAAGCCGGCCTAGCCAGCTGCAAGAGTGTAACAAAGGAACTACGAAGGGCACGCGCTAAAAGCATAGAACGGCCCAACCGCGAGCAACACCCGACGAGCAGGCCCGGAAACCGCCTGAATGCGCGGCAACAACCTCAGGCAAATGACGGCAAAGATGGGAGAACAGTAACTGTTGCCGGGCCGGCAAGGTTGGGCGGGCGGGCAGGCAGAGGTGCAATTCGGGGGCATGTTGGTAACAGGCACCGCGCAAGCCGCGCCGCTACGGCCCCCGGGCTGCCGATTGGCTTGGAAGCGGCTGGCACTATCACCGGGCAAACCACCCAGGCGGGGCGCTTGGTGGTGGCCTTGTGAGGCCTCGCTTAGCGCTTGGCTAGCTGATTTTTAGGCCGTTCGCTTGCTTGCCGGGTAAACGGCTTATTACGGTAGTGTTACGAAGAATGCTGATTGCCAATGATTTGATAATCGGGCACCTGACCATAGGGTGCAGAAGCTGGGGGACCTTTGCGTTCGCATTGGCCTAACCCCCTTTTTATGCGCACTCTTACTATTAACCGGACCGCTTCGCGGCTGGCAATTTTATTCATCTTGTTGCTGCTAGCGAAGTTCGCTTCGGCCCAGGTTACGACCTCGGCCATCAGCGGCAAAATCATTTCTGATAAAAACGAGGAGCTGATTGGTGTGACGGTGGTGGCTACCAACGTGCCCACCGGCACCAAGCGCGGCACCGCCACCGAGCCCGACGGCCGCTTTACCATTCCCAACCTGGCCCCCGGCGGGCCTTACTCGGTTACGATTACCTATGTGGGGTATAAAGAACAGGTAATCAACAACATATTTCTAACGCTGGGCAACACCACCAAGCTCAACCTGACCCTCGCCGCCGAGGCCCAGGCCCTGAACGAAGTAGTGGTAGTGGGCAGCAACCAGGCCACCAAAACCGGCGCCGGCACCAACGTGGGCCGCGAGGCTTTGCAGCAGCTGCCCACCATTTCGCGCAGCATTCAGGACTTCACCCGCCTCGACCCGCGCAACTCGGGTAACTCGTTTGCGGGCAGCTCGTTCCGCTACAACAACATCACCCTTGATGGCGCTGTGAACAACGACGCCATTGGTTTTTCGCCCTCCCTGGGCGGGCAAGGCGGCACCAGCGGCCTGCCGGGCGGCTCGGCCCGCTCCAACCCCATCTCGCTCGACGCTATTCAGGAAATTCAGGCCTCGGTGGCGCCGTATGATGTGAAGCTGGGCAACTTCACGGGTGGCTCGATTAACGCCGTGACGCGCTCGGGCACCAACGACTTCCACGGTTCCCTCTACGGCTTTGGGCGCAACCAGGGCATCACGGGCAAGAGCGTGGACGGCGCCGATTCCAAAATCGGCTCGGCTTACCACGACTACCAGACGGGCTTCCGCCTGGGTGGGCCGATTATTAAGAACAAGCTGTTCTTCTTCGTGAACGGCGAGATTGCCCGCCGCACCGAGCCCCAGTTTTACGGCGCGGGCGCGCCCGGCTCCACCGTGACCACCGACCTGGCCCAAGCCATTGCCACCAAGCTGCAAACCACCTACGGCTACAACGTGGGCGACTACGGCGACTACAACATCTACGCCAACAGCAACAAGGTTTTTGGCCGTATCGACTGGAACCTGAACGACAAGACCAGCATTGCGCTGCGCCACAACTACATCAAGGCCGAAGCCACCAACCTGGAGCGCTCGGGCAGCTTGTTTAAGTTTGGCTCGCAAGACTTTACGCAGAACAACATCCAGAACTCGACGGTGCTGGAGGTGAAGTCGAACTTTTCGAGCCGCTTTGCCAACAACCTGATTCTGGGCTACACCAACATCCACGACTACCGCAACCTGCTGGGCGGGCAGGCCAACCTGTTTCCGTCGGTGCAGATAAACGGGGTGGGCACCACCATGGGCACGCTCGGCACGAGCAGCTACTACGCCGGCCCCAACCAGATTTTGCTGGGCTCGGACCGCGAGGCCAGCATTTTTAACACCCGCCAGAAAACGTACGAACTCACCGACAACTTCACGTTTTACACCGGCGCGCACGCCTTCACGCTGGGCACGCACAACGAGTTCTACCACATCGACTACGGCTTCATCAACTCCTGGAACGGCCGCATCGAGTACAACAACGTGAACGACTTTCTGGCCGACCGGCCCAACCGCATCCGGGGCACGTATAACAATGGTACTGTGGGCGATAACTCGTACCAGTACAACTACAACAACCCGTCGGCCGCGTTCAACATCAACTTCTACAGCGCCTACTTGCAGGACGAGTGGACCATCAGCGACCGCCTGAAAATCACGCCCGGTATTCGCTTCGACATTGCCTCGCTGCCCACCAAGCCGGCCCTGAACTCGGCCCTGGTGAACAACCCGCTCAACGACGCCCGCACCCTCAACCAGACGTACGCCCACACCGCCTGGCAGCAGCTGGATAACGGCTACCTGGGCCAATTGCAGGTGTCGCCACGCCTGGGCTTCAACTACGACGTGAAGGGTGATGGCTCGGTAGTGTTGCGCGGCGGCACGGGCATCTTCACCGGCCGGGTGCCGTTTGCCTGGTTTGGCTACGCCTACTACAACAACGGCGTAAACTTCAACTCGGTGGATGTGAACAATATCCGTACTTCGACCGACCCGTTGGTGAACAAGCCATACTTGCTGAACTCGGACCCCAACCAGATTTACAGCCAGCTCCAGCCTTCGGCCTACAACCCCAACAACCTGAAGGCCGGCACTACGGAAGTGAACCTGATTGACAACAACTTCAAGATGCCGCAGGTGTGGCGCTCGTCGCTGGCCCTCGATTTCAAGCTGCCCACCGGCACCCGCTTCTCGGTGGAGGGCCTGTACACGAAGACCATCTACGACGTGAAGTTTGAGAACATCAACCTGGCCGACAACGTGACCTACTTCGACGGCGGCCCCAAACTCAACCCCACCACTACCACCGGCCCCAACCTGAGCCCCCGCTACACGGCCGCCGCGTTTGGCACCCGCGTCAACTCGAACTTCTCCAACGCCTTTTTCCTCACCAACACCAGCCAGGGCTACCGCTACCAGCTCACCGGCTCGGTGGGCCAGAGCGTGGCCAACCTGCTCGACGTGAACGCCGCCTACACCTACGGCCAGAGCCGCGACATCAGCAACGGCATCCGCAACTCGCCCCAGAGCAACTGGGAGCTGAACCCCGCCCTGAACGTGAACGACCCGGCCTTGTCGTACTCCAACTTCGACCTGCGCCACCGCGTGGTAGCTAGCATCAACCTGCACAAATCGACCCGCGACGGCCGCTTTACGGGCTACTTCACCTCGGTGCTGACCTACGCCAGCGGCTCGCCCTTTACCTGGGTCTACAACAACAACTTCATGGGCAACGGCCAGCAGAACGTGCAGCTCGCCTACATCCCGTCGTCGACGGCTGATGTGGTACTCGTGTCGCGGGCCAGCAGCACGGCCGCCTACACCTTGGAAAACAACGGCCCGCAGTACGCCGCCCTCAACAGCTTCCTCAGCAACGACCCCTACCTGAGCACCCGCCGCGGCCAGTACGCCGAGCGCAACGGCGGCCGCACGCCCTGGAACAACCAGGCCGACATCCGCCTGATGGTGGAGGCCAAGCTGGGCAAGCTCGACGCCAACGCCGCTGGCGTAACGCCCACCGGCCACAGCATCCAGGTATCGCTCGACATCGTGAACTTCGGCAACTTCCTGAACAGCAGCTGGGGCCGCCAGTACTTCGTGCCCAACACCTTCAACTCGACCCTGGGCACCGGCCTGACGCAGGTAGCCTACGCCGACGGGGCGGGCAACATCGCCACCGCCTACAGCGCCACCTTCAACCGCCCGGCCTTCACGTTCAGCCAGCCGGCCACCTACTCCATCGACCAGCTGGCTTCGCGCTGGCAGGGCCAGTTGGGCGTGCGGTACTCGTTCTAAACATCTTTCACATTGTGGCCATTAGTTGGTCGCTTTGCTAAAGCTCGCCCTGCCTGGGGCGAGCTTTACTTTTGTAAGGTGGTGACGTGCTTGTGTCGCTCAGCCATTTCTCTTCAGCCAAAATCCCATTGCGCATCCTGCACCTGCCCAAGTGGTACCCACACCGCTACGACGACCAGGACGGCGACTTCGTGGCCCGGCACATCGCGGCCATTGCCAAGCAGCCGGGCATTACTTCAGCGGTGGTGTTTGCGGCCGTGGCGCGCGGGCCCTTACCGACCCTTATTGCGGAGGACCACAACCTGCGCGGCCCGATGCCCACCTGGCGCTACTACTACCGCGCCCGCCCCACCGGCCTGGCCCCGCTCGATAAGGTGCTGAAGCTACTGCTGTGGCTGTGGTGCCAGCGGCGGGGGCTGCGGGCGGTGCGCCGCCACTGGGCCGGCCAGCGGCCCGACGTGGTGCACACGCACATCCTGTTTCGGCCCGCCGCGCTGGCGTGGTGGCTGCGGCGGTGGCACGGCATCCCATACTTGATTACCGAGCACTGGACTATTTTTCAGCCCGCCAATGCGGGGCAGCTGGGTTGGGTGCGGCGCGGGCTGGCGGGTTTTCTGGTGCGGCAGGCCGCCGCCTACACGCCCGTGTCGGACGACTTGCGGCGGGCGCTGGCGGCGCTGGGCGGCACCAATGCCCACACCGTTATCATTCCTAATGTAGTTGACACTGAGCTATTTCACCCCTCCCCTACCCCGGTGGTGCGCCACGGGCTGCTTAACGTGGCCGCCTTCAACGAGCAGGCCAAGAACCTGAGTGGCTTGCTGCGCACCGTGGCCCGGTTGCGCACCGCGTACCCCAGCCTACCGGGCCTGCACCTGCGCATTGCGGGCTACGGCCCGGCGGAGGCGGCCATGCATCAGTTAGCCAATGAGTTAGGCCTGCTGGCCGCTGGCACGGTGGAGTTTTTGGGTAAGCTTACCCTGGCCCAGGTAGCCGCCGAAATGCGCCAGGCCACGGGCTTCGTGCTGTTTTCCAACTACGAAAACCTGCCTTGCGTGCTCATCGAAGCGCAGGCCAGCGGACTGCCCGCCGTGGCTACCCGCGTGAATGGCGTGCCCGAGTTGCTACCCGCCGATGGCACGGCCGGCCTGCTGGTGCCCGCCCAGGACGAAGTAGCTCTTGGTGAGTCTATTATCACGTTGCTCACCGCCTCTGCCGGGCACTTCAGTGAGGCGGGACTGCGAGCGCGGGCGGTGGCTCAATTCAGCTACCCGGCGGTGGGGCGGGCGTTTGCGGCGGTGTATGCCCGTATTTTGGGGCAATGAATCTTCTTCGCACGCTGCTCGAAGCCGCCGTCACGATGGTGGTATTGCTGGGTCTGGCGCGCTGGGCGCTGGGGCTTTTCGGCAAAAAAACTACCGTGTACCGCGCCACTCCGGCCCGGCAGCTGGCCCTGCTCACCTGGCCACTGCTGGCAGTGGGCACTGGCCTGGCCACCGCCGCGCCGGGTTTGGTGGCCACCACTTCGGTTGAGCACTGGCTGGCTTGGGGGCTGCTGCTGGCGGTGCTGGCGCTGGCCGCGCCCGCGCTGCTGCTGCACCTGCGCTACTACACGCTCAACGCGGCCACCACGCTGGTATTTGACCCACTCGAAGGACGATTGCAAGTGGCTTTGGATGAACTACTTGCCTACGACCCCGCCCGCCAGGGCTGGCCCGGCCCCGAAGCCGTGGAGTGGAGCCGCTGCCGCTGGCCCGGCGTATTCTGGCGGCCCTATGAGTACCTGCGCCTACCCTTGCCCCAGGGCGACATCATTCTTACTTCCTTAGTAATCAAAGACATGCACACCCTGGTGCGCTACCTGCGCCACTTCGGCATAGTGGTAGTGGAGCGCCGCCGTGGCTGGGCCTGGGTGTGAGTTGAATGGGGATATTGGATGTTGAGCTTGGCGTCGGGCTATGTCAGCACGTCATGCTGAACGCAGTGAAGCATCTCTACTGCTTCATTTGAGCCGTTCAACGAAGCGGTAGAGATGCTTCACTGCGTTCAGCATGACGTGCTGACGAAAACCTAAATGGCTGCTTGCTTTCCTTATTATTCATCATTCTTCATTCAAAATTCTTAATTCATTACCAATGCCTCTTTTACATTTTATTGAGCAAGGCGCGCCTACTGCCCCGCCGCTCGTCATTTTGCACGGCCTGTTTGGCACCCTCGACAACTGGCAGACGCTGGGCCGCCGCTGGGCCGAGGAAGCCGGGCTGCGGGTTATCTCCGTTGATTTGCGCAACCACGGGCGCTCGTTTCACTCGCCCGAACACAGCTACGCGCTAATGGCGCAGGATATACTAGCGGTACTCGACCACCTGGCCCTCGACCCCGCCCGCCTCACGGTACTGGGCCACAGCATGGGCGGCAAGGTGGCCATGTGCCTGGCCCTGGGCTACCCCGCGCGCCTGGCCCAGCTCATTGTGATGGACATTGCCCCGCGCTTTTCCGACATGGAGCACCAGGACGATATTATTGCCGGCTTGCAGGCCGTGGACCTGGCCAGCATCCAAACCCGGCAGCAGGCCGAGGCGGCGCTCACACCCCTTATTCCGCAGCCCGGCGTGCGGCAGTTTTTGCTCAAAAACCTGTACCGCACCGACGATAATGCCTTTGCCTGGCGCATCAACCTGCCCGCGCTGGTAGCCAACCTGGCGGCCGTGGGCGAGGAAATCACCTCGGCCCAGCCGTTTCTCAAGCCCACGCTATTCGTGCGCGGCGGCAAGTCCAACTACATCACGCCCGACGATAAGCTGCACGGTATCCCGGCCCTGTTTCCCAACTCACAGGTAGCCACCGTGGCCGACGCCGGCCACTGGCTGCACGCCGAAAAGCCCGACGAGGTATTTGACCTGGTGAAGAGCTTTGTGCTCATGAGCAGCACGCCAGCAACCGGACGTCCGTAATAGCTCGCTGAGGTGCCGCGCACTCCTCCCTGTTAATTGCTCACTGTTAGTTACCTATGCTTTATTTAATTCCGACCCCGCTGGCCGAGGACACCACGCCGCAGGTGCTGCCGCCGCAAGTAGTGGCTGCCGTAGCCCGGCTAACCTATTTCCTGGTCGAAAACCTGCGCACCGCCCGGCGCTTCGTGAAGGAGGTGGCCCCGCACCGCGTTATCGAGGAAATTCGCTTCGTGCTGATTGACAAGGACAGCACGCCCGCCCAGGTGAAAGCGGCGCTGGAGCCCCTGGTAAAAGAAAAGCTGGAGGCCGGCGTGCTCTCCGAGGCGGGCTGCCCCGGCATTGCCGACCCCGGCGCGGCCCTGGCTCAGGAGGCACACCGCCTGGGGCTGCCGGTGCGCCCGCTGGTGGGGCCGTCGTCCATTTTACTGGCTCTCATGGGCTCGGGGCTCAATGGGCAGCGGTTTGCGTTTCACGGGTACTTGCCCATTGAGAAGGGAGCCCGCATTGCGGCCATCAAGTCGCTGGAAAAAGAAGCTTTTCAGCGCGACCAAAGCCAGCTGTGCATTGAAACCCCTTACCGCAACGACCAATTATTCAGTGACTTGCTCGCGCAACTGGCACCCGGCACCCGCCTATGCGTAGCCACCGACCTCACTGCGCCCACCGAGTACCTGCGCACCTTATCGGTGGCCGATTGGCGCCGCCTGCCCGAGCTGCCCACCCTGCATAAGCGCCCGGCAGTATTTGCCTGGGGCAAATAGTAAATGAGTAGGTGAGTAAATGAGTACTGTCGTTCCAGCGATTGTGCGACATCACTCATTTACTCACCTACTCATTTACTATTTGCCACTGCTTATGCTGCCGCCGCTGCTCACGGTTTTGGTGAGCTCGGGCGAGCCGATGTAGCGGACGTTGGCGCCGCCGGTGGCTTCGGCCATCAGCACTTCGCGCACGGCCAGCTTGGCGGTGCTGCCGCTGGCGGCTTCTATCTGGCTGCGGTTGGTTTGCAGGCCGCTACCGTCGAAGGTGGAGCCGCTGCTGAGGCGCAGGTCGAAGCGCGGAGCCTGGCCGCTGAGGGCTACGGTGCTGCCGCTGCTTTGGCGCACGATGAGCACGCCCACGTTGATATCGGCCCGCAGGCTGGCCCCCGATGACACATCGAGTTGAAAATCGGGGGCGGCGTAGGCACCGGTGGCCGTTACGCTGGCCCCGCTGTTGGCCAGCAGGGAAGTGAGCTGGTCGGCCGTGATGGCTACGCGCAGCTTCTTATCGAGCCTGGCCAGCTTCTTATCCTTGCGCTCACGGTCACTCTCGTCCAGGTCTTCGTACTGAATGCTGAGCACGCCGGCCACCACTTTCACCATGATATGGTCGCGCAGGTCGGCCGTGAGGGCACTCACTTCCACCCGCTGCGCAGGGCCGCCGGTGAGCACCAGCGACACGCCCGTGCTCACGTTGATGGCGTGAAACTTCTCAACGGCGCGCACCTGGGGTTCGGTTTGGGCCAGGGCCGGGGCGGCGACCAATAGCCCCAACAGGGCCGACAACACATACTTTTTCATACCAAAACGCGGGAAAGTGAACAGCTAAAGCCTTACGCCCACAAAGAAATGGGGTTTTGGGCCAGCTACCGCTACTTGCCGCTCACGCTGCCGCCGCTGCTGGTGCGCTTGGTGAGCGCGGGGGCACCGTAGTAGCGCACGCTGCCGCCGCTGCTGGCTTCGGCCACGAGGTCTTCCTTCACGGCGATGCGCACCGAGCTGCCGCTGCTGGCCTCGGCCCGGCAATGGTCGGCGTGCAGCTTTTCGCCGTC
Source organism: Hymenobacter arcticus (assembly GCF_054779975.1). Classification (NCBI taxonomy): domain Bacteria; kingdom Pseudomonadati; phylum Bacteroidota; class Cytophagia; order Cytophagales; family Hymenobacteraceae; genus Hymenobacter; species Hymenobacter arcticus. The sequence continues at coordinate 78,435 of NZ_BAAGXF010000005.1, read as the reverse complement.
AAACGTGGAGCCGCTGCTGCTTTCCAGGTCGAGGCGGGCGGCGCGGCCGCTGAGGTCGATGGTGCTGCCGCTGCTCTGGTGCACGGTGAGGGCCGCGGTGGCCAGGTCGGCCTTCACCGATGCGCCCGACGATACATCGAGCCGAAATTCCTGGGGGGCCGCAAAGCTGCCGCTGGTGCGCACCGTGGAGCCGCTGTTGGCCGTGAGGGCCCGGAGCTGGTCGGCCGTGACGCTGGCGCGCAGCTGCTTGTTGGTGCGGTCGCGGTTATAGCGGTCGTCGGGGTTTTTGTAGCGCAGCGTGAGTACGCCGTTTTCCACGGTGGTTTCGATGCGGTCGCGGTACTCGGCGGCGCTGGCGCTCACCTCCACCCGCTGCGCCGAGCCCGCCGTGAGCGTCAGCTCGATGCCCGTGCCCACATTAATGGCGGTGAACGCGGCTACCGGGCGCACTTGGGCAGTTTGGGCCAGGGCGGGCACCAGGGCCAGCAGCCACAATAAGGCAGCGAAGGGGAGATTTTTCATGGTAGGTACTGAAAGAATAGGGAGTTGATGCGGTGGGTACCGGGCCCACTGGCCGTTCGTTACGGGCAGCTTCAAAAATACTACCTATTAACCCATAACAAGCAATAAACCAGTTAGATGTGCATTAAATACCCTACTCACGCAGCCCGAAACGATTGGGGTGGGCGAGGCCGACCAGGTATTTATACCTAGCATGTTTATGCTATTGCGCACTAGCTACTTAGCAACGGACCTTTGCCCCACACGCTACCTCTTTCTGACTATGAACAAGCTTGCTTACTTGCCGCAGGGCGCGGCCCTTCTCTGCCTGCTGCTGCTGGCCCACCAGAGCCACAGTACGCCCCCGGTGCTGGGGCGCCCGGCGGCGGCGCCCACCCACCTGGCCAGCGAGGCCACCGCCCCGCTGGTGCTGGTGCCCAACGGTACGCCCGGGTGGCTGTCGCTGGCTGGCGTGCTGCCCACCACGGCCCCGCTCACGGCCGACGTGCTGGGCGCAGGCACCAGCCCGGTAGCCAGCCACACCTGGCGGGGGCTACCGGGCGGCCGCGTGCACTTAGCGCTTAACCTGCGCAGCCTGCCCGCGGGGGCGTACCGGTTGCGCCTGAGCCAGAACGGCCAGCAGTGGCAATTGCCCCTGGCTGTGAAATAAAGCCGCGCGGCCTTGTCGTAGCAAAGCCTTGCTAGCCACCGATGCCATCCTTTGGCGGCGCACTGCCGCGAAAGGGTGGCATTGTGGCTTCGCCGGCGGCCGCAATGCCGCGCCGGCCCAGCACCCGCCCCGCCGTGCGCCATAAGATGCGCAGGTCGAGCCCCAGGCTTTCGTGGTCCACGTACCACACATCGAAGGCAAATTTTTCTTCCCAACTAATGGCGTTGCGGCCATTTACCTGCGCCCAGCCCGTGAGGCCGGGCCGCACCAGATGCCGCCGGGCCTGGGCGGGCGAGTACAGGGGCAGGTATTGCGGCAGCAACGGCCGGGGCCCCACCAGGCTCATGTCGCCGCGCACAATATTCCAGAGCTGCGGCAGCTCATCGAGCGAAGTGGCTCGCAGCCAAGTGCCTACCGGCGGCAGGCGCCGGGCGTCGGGCAGCAGCTGGCCGGTGGCTGGGTCGCGGGCGCTGGTCATGGTTTGCAGCTTATACAAGCCAAACAGTCGCCCACCCAGCCCCGGTCGCTGCTGCCTGAACAGCCAGGCACCGCCATTCTGGTAGGCCGCCAGGGCCGCGCCCACCGCCAGCAGCGGGGCGGTGAGCACCACCAGCGGCAGGGCCACGGCCAGGTCGAGCAGGCGCTTGCCAGGGTACATTTTTTCAGTGAGCAGTGAGCAATGAGCAATGAGCAGTTCAGCCGTGAGGCGGTAATCTGCTTTTCTTTGCACGAAGAAAGGGGCTACCCGGCTGATACCGCACTGCTCACTGCTCATTGCTCATTGCTCCTTAAAGCTTGCTCACCTTCCCCAACGCCAAGCTCAACCTAGGCCTTTACGTAACGGCCCGGCGGCCCGACGGCTACCACGAGCTGGAAACCGTGTTTTTGCCCCTGCCCTGGGCCGACGTGCTAGAGGTGCTGCCCGCCCCCAAGGGGCAGGCGGGCACCGACCTCACGCTCACCGGCCGGCCTATTCCCGGCGATGTAGCTACCAACCTGTGCCTCAAGGCCTATCAGCTTTTAAAAGCCGATTTCCCTGACTTGCCGGCCGCGCAGCTGCACTTGCACAAAATAGTGCCCATCGGCGCGGGCCTGGGCGGCGGCTCGGCCGATGCGGCATTTGCGTTGCGAGCCATCGGCGAGGTATTCAGGCTGGGGGTATCGACGGAAGCGCTGGAGGGCTACGCCCGCCAGTTGGGGGCCGACTGCGCCTTTTTCATCCAGAATACGCCCCGGCTGGCGCATGGTAAAGGCGACGTTTTTGAGCCTATCGAGTTGAATTTGAAAGGCGTAGCCTGCGTAGTGGTTTATCCGGGGCTGCACATCAGCACGGCGCAGGCCTTTGCGGGCATTGTGCCGCAAGCGCCAGCCCAGCCCCTGCGGGCGGCCCTCGCGCAGCCCCTGGCTACTTGGCGTGATACAGTGCTAAATGACTTCGAAACCTCGCTGGCTCCTACGCACCCCGTGCTGGCGGCCATCAAGCAGCAGCTCTACGACGCGGGCGCGGCCTATGCCAGCCTATCTGGCTCGGGTTCAGCAGTTTATGGATTATTCCCTGATGCAGCAGCCCCTACCCTGCCGTGGCCCAGCGAGTACTTAGTGTGGCAGGGTAACCTATGAGGGCTAGCTAAATCACTACGTCGGCGGCGGCAGCCAGGCGGGCACGGCGCTGGTTCCAGCGGTCGAGCACGGGGTGCACCAGTACGCTGGCCAGAATGAGCACCGTGCCCACGTAAAAGCCGCCCGACATGCGCTCCTGCCCGAAGCCCGGCACGCGCAGCACAAACATGATTTGCGCCAGCACAATGCCATAAACCGGCTCCAGGTTGATGGTTAGATTCACGACAAAGGCCGAAATCCGCTTCATCAATTCCACCGAGGTAGAGAAGGCGTACACCGTGCACACGCCAGCCAGCAGTAGCAGCCACAGCCAGTCGAACCCGTGCCAGGCCAGCTGCAAACCCTGCCCCTGCGTGAAATACCGGCTGTAAATAGGGAAGAACAGCACGATGCTCAGGCAGGCCCCCAGCATCTCATAAAACGTGAGCCGCGTGGGCGCGTGCCGCTTCACCAGCTGCGAATTGAGCACGCTAAACAGCGCCGACAACCCCGCCGAGGCCACCGCCACCAGCAGCCCGGTGAGCTGCGTCAGCTCGGCCTGCGAAATCAAGTACAACCCCAGCATGGCTAGCAAACCCAGGCCCACCTCGTAGGGCCGCACGCGCCGCCACAACAGCAGCGGCTCCAGCAGCGAGGTCCACAGGGCCAGCGTGGCCAGCCCAGCCAGGCACACGCTCACCGATGACAGGCGCGCGGCCAGGAAAAACGTAATCCAGTGCGCGGCCACCAGCGCGCCCACGCCCAGCAGCTTCAGGGCTTCGGCGGGGGCCACGCGCCAGCCGGTGCGCCGCGCCAGCAGCAGCCCCGCCAGCCCCGTGCTGGCCAGCAGCGTGCGCCAAAACACCAGCTCCACCGGCGGCACCGTCAGCAATTTGCCCAAGATGGCCGTGAAGCCCCACAGCAGGACGATAAAATGCAGTTTGAGGTAGTCTTTTAACACAGTTTGTCATCCTGAGCACAGCGAAGGACCTTATCACGCCCGCGCCGTTACGGTTACTAAATTTGACGCTAGGTAGCCGTGATAAGATGCTTCCTTCGTCAGCATGACAACGGGCTATTTAGGCACCACCCGGTACAAAAACAGCCCGATGGTCGAAAACACGGCCCCCGGTATCCAGGCGGCCACAATGGGCGGCACGCTGCCCACCGAGGCCAGGTTGCGCGAGAGCATCACGAATATGATGAACACGAAGGCTAGCACGAAGCCCAGCGCAATTTGCCCACCCACGCCGGCGCGGCTCTTGCGGGCGCTCAGCACCACGCCGATGAGGGTCAGAATAATGGTGTCGAAGGGGTAAGCGTAGCGCTCGTATTTAACGCTTAGGTACTGGGCCGTGTCGTTGGCCCCGCGCAGTATCTTGTTGTCAATCAGGTCGGCCAGCTCGGGCGATGTGAGCGTTTCGGCCAGGCGGTAGGTGCTCGAAAAGTCCTTGGGGTAGAGGTTGAGCGTGGTGTCGCGGGCGGGCAGGCTGAGGAGGGTTTCATTGGTTTGGCCATGAAAGGTGCGCACCGATTGGGTGGTCATTTTCCAGGCCTGCTTCACCGAGTCCCAGGTGATGGCATCGGCCGTGAGGCGGCGGCGCAGGATGGTGCTGTCGATGGTTTCGAGGGCAAAGCGGTAGCCGATGTTGTGCGTGGCATCGTAGCTCTCCAGGTAGGCGTAGGTGCGCGGCCCGATTTTGACGTGGATATTGCGGCCCTCGTACTTCCAGGGTTCCTGCACGTGCAGATTCTCAAACTTCACGATTTCCTTGGTGCCCTTCGGGATAATCCAGCTGATGAGGCCAAACGTGAGCGCCCCGATAATGGCCGCCCCCATGGTGTAGGGCAGCAGCAGCCGCTCGAAGCTCATGCCGCTCGACAGCATGGCCACCAGCTCGGTGCGCGCCGCCAGCCGCGACGTCACAAACACCACCGCAATAAAAATGGTAATGGGCGCCAGCAGATTAGCAAAATACGGAAACAGGTACACGTAGTAGTGCGTGAGTACGTGCCAGAACGTGAGGTTGTGGTGCAGAAAATCGTCGTTCTTCTCCGTATAGTCAATCACGCAAATCACCGACACGAGCATCAGCACCGTGAAAAAAAACGCGGTGAGAAACTTGCTGATGATGTATTTATCGAGGATTTTCATTTAGTTGAGGGCCGGTCAAAATCGTTGTCATTGCGAGCACCGCGAAGCAATCGCACCAGAACGAAACCCGTGCCGCTTGTTAGTGCCAGTCAAAATCGTTGTCATTGCGAGCACCGCGAAGCAATCGCACCTGAACGAAACCCGTGCCGCTTGTTTAGTATTCCACCATCAAGTCTTGCCAGGTAGGATTCAGCTCGTTGATTAACGCCAGTTTTTTCGCTCGCGAACCTGCTTTTAACTGCTTTTCGCGCTCAATGGCTTGCTTGACATCGGGCGATTGTTCGAAATAAACCAGCTTTGTCACGTTGTATTTTTTGGTAAATCCTTCCTGCGCGCCCGCTTTGTGTTGGCTCACCCGGCGCTCCAAATTGTTCGTGACCCCGATGTAGAGCACCGTATGGTAAGGATTAGTGAGAATGTAAACGTAGTAAGTGTTCATACGGGGTCGTTCGGGTGCGATTGCTTCGCTGCGCTCGCAATGACGGGCGGCGTGGGCGGCGCGGGCATCGTGCGGGTGCGATTGCCGCGTTGCGCTCGCAATGACAGGCGGCGCGGGCGGCCCAGACTACTTACAACCGGCGCATCAGCTTCTCCACCATCACATCCTTCCACAGCCCAAACGTGCCGGCCACGATTTGCTTGCGCGCCTCCTTCACCAGCCAGAGGTAAAAGGTGAGGTTGTGCATAGAAGCAATCTGCGCACCCAGCATTTCCTTGGCTTGCAGCAGGTGGCGCATGTAGGCCTTGGTATAGAACGTGCTGGCGTAGCCGCCCAGCTCCTCGTCGATGGGCGAAAAGTCATCGGCCCACTTCTTATTGGTCACGTTGATAATGCCTTGCGTAGTGAAGAGCATACCGTTGCGGGCGTTGCGGGTCGGCAGCACGCAGTCGAACATGTCGATACCTAACGAAATGTTTTCCAATATGTTAGCCGGCGTGCCCACGCCCATGAGGTAGCGCGGCTTATCCTTGGGCAAGATGTCGCAGACCAGCTCCGTCATCTCGTACATGAGCTCGGCGGGCTCGCCCACGCTCAGGCCACCGATGGCGTTGCCGGCGCGGCCCTGCGCGGCGATAAACTCGGCCGACTGCACCCGCAGGTCCTTAAAGGTGCTGCCTTGCACGATGGGAAACAGCGTTTGCTCGTAGCCGTAGAGCGGCTCGGTGCTGTCGAGGCGCGTGATGCAGCGCTTCAGCCAGCGGTGCGTCATGTCCAAGGAGCGGCGGGCGTAGTCGTACTCGCAGGGCCAGGGCGTGCATTCGTCAAAAGCCATGATGATATCGGCCCCGATGCGGCGCTGAATATCCATCACGCCCTCGGGCGAAAACAGGTGCTTGCTGCCGTCGATGTGCGAGCGAAACGTGACGCCCTCTTCCTTAATCTTGCGGGTACCGCTGAGCGAAAAAACCTGGTAGCCACCACTATCGGTGAGAATTGGCCCGTCCCAACCGTTGAACTTGTGCAGGCCGCCAGCGGCTTGCAGCACGTCGAGGCCCGGGCGCAGGAAAAGGTGATACGTGTTGCCGAGGATAATCTGGGCCTGCACGTCGGCCTTCAGCTCGCGCTGGCCCACGCCCTTCACGGTGCCGGCCGTGCCCACGGGCATAAAAATGGGCGTCTCGATGGTGCCGTGCGCCGTGGTGAGGCGGCCGGCGCGGGCCTTGGTGCCGGGGTCTTGCGCTTGGAGGTCAAAAGTCATTCCTACAAAATTACCGCCGGCTTACCTTTGTGGGCCCGTCCCGTGTTGTTACCCCCGCTCCCCCACTTTCCGCCTGCCCTGCTTTTGCTGCCGCTGCTGCTGGTGCAGGCGTGGTTTTGGCTGCGTTATTTCCGGCCCTTTGTGCGCCGGCCGGCCGAGGCCACCGCCACGGAGCCGGGGCCGGATACCGAGCCGGTGTCCATTATCCTGTGCGCCCACAACGAGCTCGCCAACCTGCGCGAGCTGGTGCCGCTGCTGCTGCGCCAAGAGTACCCGGCCGGGTTTGAGCTGGTGCTTATCGACGACCGCAGCCAGGATGATACCTATCTTTTTACCCAGCAGCTCAGCCAGTATTACCCCGGCCGCTTCCGGCTCGTGACCGTGACGCGCACGCCGGCCGGCTTCTCACCCAAAAAATATGCGCTCACGCTGGGCATAAAAGCGGCCCGCCACGAGCGCCTGCTGTTTACCGATGCCGATTGCCGGCCTGTCAGCCCCGACTGGCTGCGGCTGATGCAGCGCGGCTTCACCGAGCAAAAAGGGGCCGGCATGGTGCTCGGCTTCTCGGGCTACGCCGAAGCGCCGGGCCTGCTCAACCAGCTTATTCGCTACGAAACGCTGCTCACCGGCGCGCAATACCTGGGCCTGGCCTGGGCCGGCCGGCCCTACATGGGCGTGGGCCGTAACCTGGCCTATACCAAGGCTACCTTTCACAGCACCAAGGGGTTTGCTAGCCACATTCGGCGGCTGAGTGGCGACGACGACCTGCTGGTGCAAGACGCGGTAGCCGCCGGCGCGCGCGCCGCCGTAGTAGCTGACCCTGAAGCCCAAACCCTGAGTGAGCCTGCCAATACCTGGGCCGCCTGGTGGCGCCAGAAGCGGCGGCACCTCTCGGCCGGGGGCCGCTACCGGGCCGCCGACCGCCGCCGCCTGGCCCTGTTTATGGGTAGCAACGTGCTATTTTATTTGGGCACGCCGGTCGTTCTGGCAGTTGGATTGAGCCGGGAAAACTTGGTATCTTTGGGAATAATCTGGTTGGCGCGAACATTGTTGGTGCTGGCAGCTTACGTACCGCTTGCGCGCCGCCTGCGCACCGCGCTACCCCCGCTGGCCCTGCCAGTGCTCGATTTTTTCTACTTTGCCTTTTACTGCGCCTGGGGCCTCTCCCTGGTCCGGCGCCGCCCGCTCCAATGGAAGTAAATCCCGCCGATATCCAGAAGCAATTTTCGACTAAAGCCAAGCACGACTTTAAGCTGATTCGCGCCGCCGTGGACCACGGCGACGAGAAGGCCTACGCCGAGCTGATGCACATCTACAAAAAGCCCGTGTTTCACGTGGTACTCAAGATGGTGCGCAACCCCGACGATGCCGAGGACCTCACCATCGAGGCCTTTGCCAAGGCGTTTAAGAACCTGCACAAATTCAACCCCGAGTTTGCGTTCAGCACTTGGCTCTTCCGCATTGCCACCAACAATTGCATCGACTTTATTCGCAAGAATAAAATCAAGACAATGAGCATCGACTCGGCCGTGAAAATGGGCGATGGCGACGAGATTCAGCTCGAATTCAGAGACAACGACCTCAACCCGGCCGACACCACTATTAAGAACCAGAAAATCGAAATTATGCGCCACGTGGTGTCGCGCCTGCCCGATAAATACCAGCGCCTCGTGAGCCTGCGCTACTTCGACGAGCTGAGCTACGAGGAAATCGCCACCGAGCTCAAAGCTCCGCTCGGCACCGTGAAAGCCCAGCTGCACCGCGCCCGCGAACTGCTCTATGACATGGTGAAAGACAAAAAGGAGTTCATTTAATTCAGCCCAATTAAAACCGTTTGTCATTGCCAGCCTGCGAAGCAATCGCACCAGAACGAGCTACCTAGCACGAGCCACTAAAAGCCCGACCGCTACTCGTTCTGGTGCGATTGCTTCGCAGGCTGGCAATGACAATTTTTATTATATGTCACTGCTTACCAAGTACTTCCCCAACCTTACCAAGCACCAGCTAGCGCAGTTTGCGCGCCTCGAAACTGAGTTCAAAGCCTGGAACGCGCAGATAAACCTGGTGGCCCGCACCGATACCGATAACTTGCTGGAGCGCCATATTCTGCACTCGCTGGGCATTGCCAAAGTGGTGCAGTTTCCGGCAGGCAGTTCCGTGCTTGATGTGGGCACCGGCGGCGGCCTGCCAGGCCTGCCGCTAGCCATCCTATTTCCCGAAGTGAAATTTCACCTCGTCGATAGCATCGGCAAAAAGATTCGGGCCGTGCAGTTCATGGCCGCCGACCTGGGCCTAAGTAATGTAACGGCCGACCAGATTCGGGCCGAGGATGTGCGCGAGAAGTTCGACTTCGTGGTGAGCCGCGCCGTGGCCCGCCTAGCCACCTTCCACCCCTGGATTATGCATAGCTACAAAAAACACCCCGCGCCGGGCGCGGGCCTCTATTACCTCAAAGGCGGCGACCTCACCGAAGAAATCGCCGAAAGCGGCCTCGTAGCGCGAGTAGAGAACCTACCCGACTTCTACGAGGAAGAATTTTTCGAGACGAAAAAGGTAGTAGTAGTGCCGGTGTAAACTCAGTACCAACATAGTAGCAAGCCAACTGATGTATGCAGCGGTCCTAAGTTTTCTACTGATAGCGAGCCGTGGAAACGCTCCATTTGCTTCCAGCGATTCACTTAAGCAATGCGCGGTGCATCACGTGATGTTGCAGTCAACAACAGTCCCTATTAAGTACGGTCTGCCGGACATTGACATAAGCTACATAAAAGCTGAGCAAAAATTGTTTCCTAATAGTAATAACGCGATACTAGGCGGCTGTGTAGTCGGTGCAGTCACTCAAGAGAGATTATTGTATTGTGAGCAATGCCGAACTGCCAGACAGCAATGGCTAGCTAAACATAAACCCCGAAAATAACACCTGCATGACGTTCAGCTATTTTTCCATCTGCTGCTTCGCAAACAGCTGTTGTAGCTTCTCAATCAATCGGTTGCGCAGGGCATCCTCCTGGCCAGGCTGGGTGTAGGCGCGAAAGGCCACCATCATGGTAGCACCCGGTTTTAGGCTAATGAGCACCACCTGTGGCGTAGGCTCGGCCAGCACCTGCTCGTCTTGCGCGAGGAGTGGCACGGCCTGCTGGCGCAGGGCATCGAGGTCGGTGGCGCTGTCCAACTCCAGCTGAATTTCGACCTGCGCCCGTTGCGGATGCGCCTTGTTGGTAATAACGCCGTTGGAGGTAGCACCATTGGGCAAGATAATGGTGTCGCCCTGGGGCGTAAGCAGCAGCGTGTTGAATATCTGAATGGCTAACACGGTACCGCTTTTGCCCTGACTTTCAATAACATCACCCACGGTGAAAGGCTTGAAAATCAGGATAAGTACCCCACCCGCAAAGTTGGCCAGCGTGCCCTGCAAGGCTAGGCCCACAGCCAGGCCCGCCGCCCCCAGAATGGCTACAAACGAAGTCGTTTCGAAGCCCGCCATGCCCGCCGCCGAAATGAGCAGCAGCACCTTGAGCGCGATGCTGAACATACTGCCCAGAAACGAGCGGAGCGAGACGTCGAAATGCGCGATGGCCGCCGCTACCAGCCGGCTGGCCCAGCCAATGACCCACCAGCCCACTACCAGCAGCAACAGCGCCGACAGTAGCCGGGGCAGGTAGAGCACCACCAGGCTCGTCAGGCGTTCGGTGTAAATGGTTAACTGAGAGAGCGAAAGCACGTCGGGCAAGGGCATAGGGCAAACAGGACTAGCGTGGGCAAGCTAGTACTTACGGCAGATAAGGATTTTAGGGTCGGGTAGTAGGGAACCGCGTTTGCCCGTGGCACCGCGGAATTAATATTGTCACTTAACAGAAAATTTAAGTTAACTGCATTATTGAGTAATATAGTTTTAAAATTCTCATTCCCTGCCTTTATCATTACCTTGCGGACATGAATTTGAGTAGCATTTTACAGGCGCAACGGCTTCCCCGCTGGTTTTGGCCGGTGGTGATAGGACTGAATTTTTTGTTGCACGCCCCTTTTTTCCAGTTGCCGCCCATGAGCCTGCACGTATGGCGGCAGTGCAACACGATGGCCGTGGCGCGTAATTTTTACGAGGAAAGCATGAACATCTTAGCGCCGCGTGTGGACCGGCGCAACACTACGGATGGGGTAACGGGCATGCAATTTCCTTCCTATGAGTATCTAGTAGCTATTGGCTATCAAGTAGTTGGCTTTCATGAGGCGCTACCACGCCTTATCAACTGGGTGATTTATATGCTAGGAGTGGTGGCGTTCTACCACCTGGCCAAGCAGGTGAGCGGTAGCGTGTGGCTGGGCGCGGTAGGCGCGTGGGGCTTGGCGTGGAGCCCCGAAGTGTATTACCACGGCGTGAATGCCCTGCCCGATATTTTAGCGCTCACGGCCTCCCTAGCAGGCCTACTATGGTTTGGACGCTGGCGCGAAAACAAGCGCGTTACTACCTTAGTAATCAGCTTATTATTTGTTACCCTGGCCGGCCTCACCAAGCTGCAATTTTTGGTAATTGGCTTCCCGATTGCCGTTTTTGTGCTGCGCGATTTGCTTCAGCGGCGCTACTCGGGGCTACAAGTGGCGCAGCTGGTGGGCTATGCCGTGGTGTCGGTGGGTGTCACGTTGGCTTGGTATGCGTATGCGCTCCGGCTCATTGCCAGCTCGGGGCTGGCCGATTTTGGCCTCGAAATCCGGCCGGCCCCCGACCTGGCTACTGGCTGGTTTATCCTCAAGCGCAACCTGATATCGGACCTGCCCGAAGTCATTTTGGGTTACGGCTCGCTGGTGTTGTTTGTGGTGGGGCTGTGGCGCTTAGTGCGCCGGGCGCCCATGCAGCACCCGTGGTTTGGGCCGGGGCTGGCCTGGGGCGCGGGGCTACTGGCCTACTACTTTATCGAGTTAAACCAAATGCGCAGCCATGCCTACTACCTGTTGCCGCTGCTGCCCGTGCTGCTGCTGCTGGCGGCGTGGGGCGGCGCGTGGCTGCGCCGGTTTCCGCGGGCCCGCCCCCTGCTGGTGGTTGCGCTGCTGATTCAGCCGCTGTGGGCCGTGGCGCGCATTGACTGGGGGCGGTGGGTCAACCATAGCCCCGATGTAGCCCCGGAGCTGTTCGACCCCGCCACCCGTGCAGCGCTGGCAGCGGCCACCCCGCCCGGCGCGCGCTGCGTGGTAGGGCCCGACGATTCGGGGTGCATCAGCTTCTATTTCTTACATAAAAAAGGCTTTGGCTTCGACGAGCCGGGGCAGTTGGCAGCCAGCACTTATAGCGGCAATACCTACCTGGCCGATTGCGTGGCCGGTGGGGCCCGTTACCTCTACACCACCGATACGCTGGGCCTGAGTGACCCCAAACTACAGCCTAACCTAGCTCGCGAGGTGAAGCGCGTAGGCAGGTTTCGCGTGTGGGCCTTGCAGGCTGCCCCAGCGCAACACTGAGGCGGCCGCACTACCATATCCTTATTTGCTGAGCGTGGCGGTCAGGATTTTATCCCCGATTTCGAGCTGCTGCACCACGTCTATGCCCTGCACCACTTGGGCAAAAATGGTGTAGCGGCCGTCGAGGTGCGGGGTGGGCTGGTGGGTGAAAAAGAACTGGCAGCTCTCCGTATCCTTACCGGCCGAGGCCAGGCCCACCGCACCCGCGCCGTAGTGGAGCTGCGCCAATTCGGAGCGCAGGTTGTAGGGCGTGCTGCCCGAGCCATCGCCACGCGGGTCGCCGCCCTGGGCTACGAAATCGGGCACTACCCGGTGAAAATAGAGCCCGTCGTAGAAATGCTGGTTCAGCAAACTCACGAAGCTGGCTACCGAGCCGGGCGCTTCCACAATTTTCAACTCCAACACAATCAACCCCTTACTGGTAGTCATGCGCACGCGTTGGCCCACCGGAACGGTTTGCACCAGGGCCCAGTCGATGGGGTGCTGGCTGGCGGGGCCCACGGGGGCCGGCGTGGGCGTAGGGGCCTTGGCGAGCTTATCGAGGGCCTGCTGCAAGCCCAGCCACGCCTCAATTTCGCGGGGCAGGGTCAGCTTGCTTTGGGCCTGGCGCAGGGCGGCCAGGTCTTCAGGCTGGGGCGCGGGCACCACGGCCGGGTTGGCAAAAGCCTCGGCGGCCGTGCCGAGCTGGGCCACGTCGCCGCCGGCCAGCGCCCGGCGTAGCGCCGCCGTAAAATCGGCCTGCCGGGCGGCGGGGAAGCTTTTGTTGCCCCGCAGGCTCACCAGCGCAGCTAGCGCCGTACCGGGCACAATGGCCGGGCTAGTGGTGAGGGCTGCTTCTTTGGCCAAGAAATCAAGCTGCGCCAGGTCTTCGCTAAGCGCAGTGAGCAGGGCAGCTTTTTCATACTGATTTTTAGTAGCTTGGTAGCGCTGCCGAATGGTATCGGCAAAGGCCGGGCGCTGCCGGGCGGGGGCGTGGCGCAGGGCCGCTTGCAGCAGCGTGGAGCGAGTGCGCCAGTGCGTGGCCACCCGCGCCGAATACCGGATGCCTTCCACGTAGCGCGCCCAATCCAGCACGTTGTCGGCGGTGGAAGTGTCGTGGGTGGTTTTCAGAAACCACTCGGCCGCGGTGAGCGACTCCTGCGGCAGCCGCGCCCCTAGCACCCGGCCGGCGCAGCGCACCCGCAGGCTGTCGGCCGCTCGCGTTTTGAGCGTACGCACTACCTCATTGGGCTTATTACCTGGCCGTTGCGTAGCCGATACCACCATGATGGCGTTGGTGGGCAGCGCCCGCACCGCCGCAATGCGCACCCGGTAGTCGGCATCCTGGCTGGCCGCTTTTAGCAGGGCTGCCAGCGCGGCCGGCCGCGCCACCCGGCCCAGGGCCGACGCACAATTCTCCCGCACAAAGTAGTTGGGGTCGCTCGCCAGTAGCCTCACCAAAGCGGGTAGCGCTACTTGCGCCAGCGTCGAATCCTGGCCCCGCATGCGGGTGAGGGCAGCCGAGGCGCCAGTCCGCGCCAATAGCGGCGCGCCAGGCTGCGCCAGCAAAGTCACGGCGTGTCGCACCACTTCGGGCGTGGCCAGGCCGCGCAGGCTGGCCCGGTACAGCGCCCAGGCCTGGCCGGGCGCGGCGGCCGAGTCGGGCACCGGCAGCTTCACCTTCCACAACGTATTGATTGACTGCTTGGTAACGCAGCGACCAAGGGCCTCATACGTGGCGTAGCGGGCGGGAGCGTTGGCTTCGGGCTGGGCCAAGCGCTGGGTTAGGGCGGGCACGGCCGTGCTGTCGCCGGTTTGGCCCAGGGCGTAGGCGGCCGCGCGGCGCACGGCGGGGCGGGCGTCGTGCAGCAGCGGTAGGAGGGCGGGCACGGCTTTTTTGTCCTGCACCGAAGCCAGGGCCTCGGCGGCGGCGGCGCGGTAGAGGGCGTTTTTATTGGTGAGGAAGGGCAGCAGCACGGCCGTTTGGCGGCCATCTTGGGCAGTGGCGATGCGGCGGCGCGTGGCATCGGCGTAGGGATGGGCGGGTGGCGCGGCGGCCGCGAGCAGCGGCAGCGCAGCAAAAAGCAGGGAGAGCGGGCGCATAGGGCACGAAGTTGAAGCCGCAAGTAACGCGGGCGGCCCGACCTTTGCCGCTTCAAGCTGCCTCCCATGCCCGCCCCTACCGACCCGCACCAGCTGCGCATCCAGGATTTTCACTACGAGCTGCCGGCCGACCGCATCGCGCCCGAGCCCCTGGCCGACCGCGCCGCCAGCCGCCTGCTGGTGAGTCGCCACGGTGCGCTCACCGACAAAACGTTTCGCGACTTGCCCGGCGAGCTGCCGCCCGGCAGCCTGCTCATTTTCAACGATACCCGCGTGGTGCGCGCCCGGCTGCTGACGCAGCGGCCCACGGGCGGCGTGGTCGAGCTGTTTTGCCTGGAGCCCGTGGCCCCGCACCGCACCCTGGAGCTGGCTTTACAGCAAACCGCCGCCTGCACCTGGCGCTGCCTGGTGGGCAACGGCCGCCGCTGGAAAAGCGGCCCGGTAAGCCTGGAGTTTCAGTTTGCCGGCCAGCCCGCCACCCTCACCGCCGTGCGCCAGGCTCACGAGGCCAGCGGCGAGAGCCTCATTGACTTCAGTTGGACGCCCAGCTCGCTGCCGTTTGCTGAGGTGCTGCGGGCGGCTGGCCACCTGCCCCTGCCGCCCTACCTGCACCGCCCCGACACCGCCACCGACGCCGTGCGCTACCAAACCGTGTATGCCGCCCACGAGGGCGCGGTGGCCGCCCCCACCGCCGGCCTGCACTTCACCCCCGAGTTACTGACCGAGCTAGCCGACCGCGGTATTGCTACTGGCCAGGTTACGCTACACGTAGGGGCTGGCACCTTCCAGCCCGTAAAGGCCGACACGATGGCCGAGCACCCCATGCACGCCGAGCCTATCATTGTGCAGGCCAGCCTATTGCGGCAGCTGCTGACGCACCGGCCGCAGCCGGTTATTGCTGTGGGCACCACCAGCCTGCGCACCCTCGAAAGCCTCTACTGGCTGGGCGCGGCCCTGGCCCGCCAACCGGCCGACTCAGCCGCCGGGCTGCGCGTGAGCCAATGGCAGCCCTACGCCGAGCTACTGCCCGGCGAGGAAGAAGTTACGCCCGAAGCCGCCCTGCAAGCCCTATTGGCGCACCTGGAGGCCACCGGCTCGGCGGCCATTGAGGCCAGCACGCAGCTGCTCATTGCGCCTGGCTACCACTTCCGGCTGGTGCAGGGGCTGATTACCAATTTTCACCAGCCCGAAAGCACGCTGCTCCTCTTAGTATCGGCGCTGCTGGGGCCCGGCTGGTGCACCGTGTACGACCACGCCCTGCGCCACGGCTACCGCTTTTTAAGCTACGGCGACTCGTCGTTGCTTTTGCCCTGATTGACCCGGTAACCGACCAGCTAAGTCAGTTTTGGCACGGGCTTTGAAAAGATGACTGCGTGGTTGCGCAACTCAGTTGAAGCTGCCGCGTAAAACAACCCGAAAATACCTTTCCTCAATTTTCAGTCATGAAAAAAGTAATCCTGCTCCTCGTCACCTGCGCCTTCGCTACCACCGCATTCGCCCAAACCACCCCCGAAACTGAGGTGAAAGTGCGCGACAATGGCACCAAGAAAGTAGTCACCAAAACCGGCAAAACCAACGTGGGCGCTGCCCTCGAAAACACGGCTGATGCCGCTGGCAACGTAGCCAAAAAAACCGGTCGCAAAATCAAGAGCGGCACCCAAAAGGCTGGCCGCAAGGCAAAAACCAGCACCAAAGAGATGGAAGCTAAGTCGGCCGAGTAATTTCGCTGCTTGCTATAAAACAAAAGCCCTGGCCTCGGTCAGGGCTTTTTTGCGTTTGGTGCGCAGTAGGCAGCGGCAAGGTTACGGCGCTTTTTGAATGGGGGCTGGCTGCTCGCGTAGCTCGTGCAGCACCTTCTCAATCACGCTTTGGCCCACCACGCTCACGCCGGCGTTGAGGGTAGCCAGGGCCACGGTGCCGGCGGCTATCCACTTGGCGGGCGGGCTACCCTGCGTTTTAAGCGTGTTAGCCCACCCTACCAGGCACGCGCCCGCGCCGATGAGTAGGAGGCCGCCGGGGGCCAGCAGCAGCCATTTTTTCTTGTGTGTCATAGGAATTGATGCGCAATGGGATGAACGTAAGCTTGCCGATTGAATACTTTGCCAAGCGCATCAGGGTTTTACCAGGCAGCAATCGGCATTACTTAAAATCAATGAGTACAAAACAAATTTTTAATTAAATTAGCTGCAATGCCCCTAATATCGAGGGTCATTATAGTAAAAATTATCATAAACTAACGATAACCCCTATCTTCGCTTAGGTCATTTCGCTATTTTATTGATTATGTCTCGCAAACAACTACTCGCCCGCCCTGCGCTGGCATTGCTCGTGGTACTGGCCTTGGCGGCCGCCTTTGTGCCCCACCACCACCCCGATGCCGCCACCGGCGCGCTCAAAGCCGCCGACATAGCCTGGATGCTCGTTTCGACGGCGCTGGTACTGCTGATGACGCCGGGCCTGGCCTTCTTCTACGGCGGCATGGTCAACCGGGGCAACATCATCTCCACCATGCTCCAGAGCTTTATCTCGCTGGGGGTCATCTCGTTGCTGTGGTATGTGGTGGGCTTCTCGCTGGCGTTTGGCGATGACATCGGGGGCGTAATCGGTGACCCGCGCACGTTTTTCATGTTCAACAACGTGGGCACCGCGCCGCACCCTACGCTGGGGGCGGGGCTGCCGCTAGTGCTGTTTGCGGCGTTTCAGCTCAAGTTTGCCATCATTACGCCAGCGCTTATTACGGGCGGCTTTGCCGAGCGCATCCGGTTTTGGGGCTACCTGATTTTCATCTGCCTCTTTAGCTTGCTCATTTACTGCCCGTTAGCGCACTGGGCCTGGCACCCCAACGGCTTTTTGGCCCAGTGGGGCGTACTCGACTTTGCGGGTGGCACGGTGGTGCACATTTCGGCGGGCTTTGCGGCGCTGGCGGGCGCGCTGGCCATTGGCCGCCGCCGCTCGCACCTCGATGGGCACGCCCACGCGCCGGTCAACATTCCGTTCGTTATTCTGGGCACCGGTTTGCTATGGTTCGGCTGGTTTGGCTTCAATGCCGGCTCGGCTATGGGGGCCAATGCCCAGGCGGTGCAGGCCTTCGTAACTACCCACTTTGCCTCGGCCGCCGCCATGCTCACTTGGATGGTGCTGGAAGCTGCCCGCGGGCAGCGGCCCTCGGCCATGGGCGCGGCCGTGGGGGCCGTGGTGGGCTTGGTGGCCATTACGCCGGCGGCGGGCTTTGTGGCCTACGGGCCGGCCATTGCCATCGGCATTCTGGCGTCGGGCGTGAGCTTCGGGGCCGTTATTCTGAAGAACCGCACCACGCTTGACGATACGCTCGACGTGTTTCCGTGCCACGGCGTGGGCGGCATCGTGGGGATGCTGGCCACCGCGCTCTTCGCCCAAAAGGGTGGTTTATTCACGGGCGGTGGGCCCACGCTACTCTATTACCACCTGCTTACGCTGCTGGTAGTGGGCGTGTTCACGTTCGGCGGCTCGTGGCTTTTGTACCGGGTCACTAACTTTATCGTGCCCATTCGGGTAAACGCCGAGAACGAAACCCACGGCCTCGACACCAGCCAGCACGGCGAAACCATGCTGGCCGCCTAATACTTGCCCGGCAGCGCGCCCGGTGCGCTGCTCCCCATGACGCAATTATTTTTCTCGGAATACGACGCTGACCCCGACCTTCCTACCACGCCCCAGCCCCTGGTTATTGTGGGCGCGGGGGGCCTGGGCCGCGAAATAGCCCTGCTCGTCGCCCAGCTTGTTCGGGCCGGAGTCAACTGGGAACTGCGTGGCTTCTACGACGACCGTGCCCCCGCCATACCCACCGTGGGCGACCTGCCCTACCTCGGCACCGTAGCCGACCTCAATGCTACGGCCACGCCACTGGCCGTGGCAGTAGCCGTGGGCAGCAGCGCCAGCCGCGCCACCGTGGTGGCCCGGCTCACCTCGGCCCAGCTCTCGTTTCCGGCGCTGGTGCACCCGCAGGTGGCGCTGCTCCCCGGGCAGCGCGTGGCCCTGGGCGCGGGCTGCCTCATCCAGCGCGGCTGTATCCTCACCTGTGACATTACACTGGGTCGCTTCGTGCTACTTAACCTCGGCTGTACTGTGGGTCATGATGTTGTGCTAGAAGACTTTTGCTCGCTGATGCCCCACGCCAACGTGGGCGGCGCAGCTCACCTGGAAGCGGGCGTGTACCTGGGCACCAACGCCACCGTTATCCACCAAATTCACATTGGGGCCGCTACCACCGTGGGGGCCGGGGCCGTAGTGGTGCGCGACCTACCCGCCCATTGCACCGCCGTGGGCGTACCCGCGAGGGCAATTAATAATGAGTAATGAATAGGGAGCAATTCGCTTGTTCCTCAGCCTGTTACTCAATATTCATTGCTCATTATTAACTGCTCACTACGTTGGACCGCATTTACCTTTCGCCGCCGCACCTGGGCCGCCACGAGCTCAACTACCTGCATAAAGCGGTAGAAGACAATTGGGTAGCGCCCATCGGTCCCAACCTCGATGGCTTTGAGGCCGACATTTGCGCGGCCGTGGGCGTGCCCTACTGCGTAGCCCTCAACTCGGGCACCGCCGCCCTGCATCTGGGGCTGCTGCTGCTGGGCGTGGGGCCGGGCGATGAGGTGCTGTGCCCCTCCTTCACGTTTGTGGCCACGGCCAATGCCATTCTATACTGCGGGGCCAGCCCCGTCTTCGTTGATAGCGAGCCCGTTACCTGGAACATGTGCCCCCAGCGCCTGCGCGAGGCCATTGCCGACCGCATCAGGGTGGGCAAAAAGCCCAAGGCCCTGCTTTTAGTGCACCTCTACGGTATGCCCGCTCAACTCACTGAAATTCTGGCCATTGCTAAAGAATTCGGGATTCCCATTCTGGAAGATGCCGCCGAGGCGCTGGGGGCCAGCTGGCAACAGCAGCCGCTGGGCAGCTTTGGGCAAGTGGGCGTGTTTTCGTTTAACGGCAATAAAATTCTGACGACCAGCGGCGGCGGCGCGCTGGTAACCCATAGCCAAGAGCTAGCCGCGCGGGCGCGCTTCCTGGCCACCCAGGCCAAGGAGGCGGCCCCGCACTACCAACACTCGGAAATGGGCTTCAACTATCGGTTATCCAACCTATTAGCCGGCATTGGCCGGGGCCAGATGGAACTACTGGCCGACCGCGTGAAGCGCCGCCGCGAGATTTTCAACTGGTACCGCGAGCACCTGGCGGGCATGCCCAGCCTCGCGCTGGCTCCCGCCACCGAGCCCGCCGGCAGCCGCGCCAACCGCTGGCTCACCACGCTGCTCCTCGACCCAGCCGAGACTACCGCCACGCCCGAAGCCCTGCGCCAGCACCTTGAAACGCGCAACATCGAGAGCCGCCCGCTCTGGAAACCCATGCACTTGCAGCCGCTTTTTGCCGATGCGCCCATGTATGGCGGCGCGGTGTGCGCGGGCCTTTTTGCCCACGGCCTGTGCCTGCCCAGCGGCACCGCCATGGGCGACGAGGAGCTGCACCGCGTGGCCAAGGCCGTGCGCGAAGGAATGCAAGTAGGGTAAGCTTTAGCTTGCCGCTTGGCCGCCGTAGCCGCCAACACGGCAAGCTAAAGCTTACCCTACATCCTCAGCAGCGCGGCAAGCTAAAGCTTACCCTACCCTACACGTTTACAGCTTGATAGTTTTCTTGGAAACTACCTGGCCGCTCATGGTCACGGTGGCTATGTAAAGCCCAGTTTTCAGGCGCGAGCCATCCACGGCAAGCACGTGCGCGCCGGGCGCAAACGACTTGCCGGCTTCCACGGTCTGCACTTTCTGGCCCATCTCATTGAACAGCTCCACGGTAACGGGGCCGGCGGTGGGCAGCGTAAAGCTCACCTGAAACTGGTTCTCGAACGGCACCGGGCTGAGCTGCAGGCCATCGAGCGGGGCCTGCGGGGCGTTGCCGCCGCGCACGCTGAGCGTAGACGCAAACAGCGAGAGGTTCATGAAATCGGCCATCAGCGGGGTGATGGAGGTATTATCGAGCAAGCCGCGGCCGGTGAGTTGTTTGGCGTGCGTATCGGTATTGTCTTCGGCGGCTACCCACACGTCTTGGGGGGTGTGGTTGCCCACATTGCCGGTCTGGTTGGTGCCGTTGCCGTTGGTAAGGGGGTTGGAGGCGTAGGCCACCACAATGCGGCGGCCGGTGGCCGAGGCGGGTTGCGGGTAGTCTTTGCCCTGGAAGGTATTCATTACATAGTCCGGGAACCAGCCATTGGCCCCGCCGTCGCCGCGCACCAAGTTGGTGGGCGTGGCGTAGCCCGCCTCGGCGGCTACCGATTTCCCAATCTGACCCGAGTAGGTTCGGATTTTGGTGGTGTTGCGGTTGGCATCGGCCTCATCGTGCAGGCCCGTTACGGCAAAGCCGCCGCACTCGTGGTCGGACGTGCTGAAGATGAGCGTTTTGCCATTAGCCGGCGCGGCCAGCAGCGAGCGCCCTTCGGCCACGGCGTAGTCGAAGGCCATCACCTCCTTAATCATGTAGTCGGAGCCGTACACGTTGCTGGTGCGGGCCGTGGTGAGCGTGGCCGTTACGCCGGCATCGCCGGTGCCCACGTAGGTGGGGCGGTCGGCGTCCACCACGTACTGGTTGGTGGTGCCCGAGCCGGCTACCACCGAAATACCGCCGGTGTTAGAATGCTCCAGGTGGTCGATGCGGCCGGCCTCCACCATTAGGAAAAAGCCCTTGCCGTTGCTTTTAGCCTGCAATACCTGAATGGCGATGCGCGTCATGTCAGCCAGCGAGGGCTCCCAGGCGGCGCTGGTTTGGCGGTCCTGCTCGTAGCTGGCGTGGCTGGCGTTGAACAAACCCAGCAGCTTTTTGCCGCCCACGCCATACTGCGCAATGTTGGTGCTGACGTTGAGCAGCGCGTCGCGGCTGTTCACGTAGTTGTAGTCGCGCTGCTCCACGGCGTACTTCACCAGGTCCACGTCGTCGGCGCGGGTGCCACCGAGCGTCACGGCCGCGCCGGCCGCGTTGGTGATGGGCGCGCCGGCGGCATTTACCACCGCTTTATATTGGCTGGCCGCGTTGCGGGGCAGGAAGTGCCGGGCACCGCCGCCGAGCATTACATCGAGCTCCACACCCACCTTGGGGGTGGGCAATACCCAGTCGCGAGCGGCCGTATAGCGGTACGAAGCCGTGGGGCTGGAATTGAAAATGGCCTCATACTGCGTCTGCGTAGAGGCAATGTACTGAGCCGAAATGTAGTCCTCCAGGTCGCGAAACCAGATGTGGCTGGCAAACGAAGCCGGCGTAGCGTGCGTAATGCGCGCCGTGCTCACCAGGCCCACCGCGTAGCCCTGCTTCTTGGCCGCCTCCAAAATGGTCTGGATGGCCTCGCCCGAGCCGGGGTTCAGGGCAATTACCTCGTTGTCTTGCTTGCCGGGTTTGCCGCAAGCGTACACCGACGCGCCGGGGGCCGAGTCGGTAATCCAGGAGTTGAGCGAGTGCGTGGTAACGGTGGCGTTGTACTTGAGCTTATCGAGCGCCAGCACTTGAAAACCCGCATCGGAGGTGAAGCGCTTGCCGTCGCGGCCCTGGCCCATGGCCATGCGAGCGGCCGTTTTGGGGGCTAGCCCAAAGCCATCGCCGATGTAGAGAATGACGTTATTATTGGTGGCCGCGGCCTGCGCATGCACCCGTTGGCCCGTGGTGGCGGCTAGCAGTAAGCTGCCCGCGAGTAAAAGTTTAGGGTTCATAAAACCGGTGAGAGGGTGAAAAAGGAACCTGGTAATCGGCCACAAAATTGCCAGCCCACCGTGAGGCCACCATTACCGGGCAGTCATGGCTGCATTATCAATTTCTCTTTCATGACATAAATTGGTAACATTAACACAAACAGCTACTTATCCTAGGTAAAGCTACCTTTGCCCGTACTTATCCGCTTCTTTTTTAGCCCAATGCGCTTCCGCCTAGCCCCCGTTTTTCGCCCCTTTTGCGCGGGCTTGCTGCTGGCATTTTCCCTAGCGCCCGGCACTCCGCTGCTGGCGCGGCCCCGGCCCAGCTACCCGCTCACCGGCCACGAAAAGCCAGTGGCGCTGCTGCACGTCGGCAAAGCCACGCTGGTAGTAACCGAGCACAGCGTGTGGCAGCTCGAAGGGTCAAAATTCATCCGCAAGTATCAGAGCACTAGCCCCGTGCAGTGCGCCGCCGCCGCCGCCGATACCGTGCTGTGGCTGGGCACCCGGCAGGGCGTAGTAGCGCTGGGCACGCGCCGCTTTACTCCACATTCGCTACCTCTCCCCGGCCCCGCTGCCGAGGCTAATATCACGGCGCTCTTCCGCGATGCGCGGGGCGCGCTGTGGGTGGGGGCCAACGGCCAGGGCGTATTCCGGCAGGCCGCCGATGGCGCGCTGGTGCCCGAGCTGCGCACGCCCTCCATCAACAGCGGCGTGGCCACGGCCGATAGCTCGGTATGGATTGCCACCAACATTGGCCTGAGCCGCCGCCGGGGCTCCGAGTGGATGCGCTACAACGAAGAAGGCGTGGCCAACAACGAAATCCCCGACAACATCGTGGAGAAGCTGCTACCTGATAATGCTGGCAACCTGTGGGTTATCATGTCGGGCGGCATCTGCGTATTTGAAGGCCTGGGCCAGCGCGCGGCCGCCGAAGCCGAGCTGCCCACGGTGCGCTACCTGGGCCAGCCCGGCAACGAAGTGTTCGGGGTGGCCTACCTGCGCGGCGAGGGCCGCCTGTTTGCCACGGCCATGGGCCTATTACTGCTGCCCACCGAGCCCGCCGCCAGCTTCGCCCCCGCCACCGATAAGGTCGAAACCAAGCAACTACTGCGCCCCGTGCCCAACCCCGCCGGCAGCACTACCCCTACCCTACTGCACCTCGATGCCCAGCAGCGCCTCTGGCTGGTGAGCGCCGACGCCGTGACGGTACTCACGGCCAAGGAGTTTCACCAGCTGGCCCACAGCCCCACTACCGCTAGCCGGTAAAAGCGTATCTGTTTAGGCAGTTTGCCGGCTTTTCGCCAGCCCACCTAAGCCTGCTACACATTTAGACTTAATTATTTATTACACAATAAGTTAAACAATTTCTTTTCTACCTCGGCTAGCGTGGGCCGCTCAGCAACCACAGGCTGCATGCAGCGCTGCTGCAAGTCGGCCAGGGTGCGCAGCATTGCCGCATCGCTAGTTGGGCAATGCATCAGTAATTCCTCCAGCAAGCAGCCGAATGCACGGACTTCCAGCCGCTGCAAGCCCGCCGCGGCGGGTGTAGCCGTATCAAAGAAACTTGCCGCGCCAAAGTCGCCAAGTAGCGCATCGCCGGCGGCCGTGGCCAGGATATTGTGAGCGTAGAAGTCGCCGTGCAAAATTCCTCGCTCGTGCAAGTGCGCCGCCGCCGAGGCCATGCCGTGGGCCAACCGCAGGGCCGACGCTAGGCTGAACGTAGTGCCGGGCGCGTACACATCGCGGGTGCAGGTAGCCAAGCTGGGCGGCCCCGCCAGGTTGCCAAAAACCGGCGCTATCAGCTCCAACACCAAGCCTTCGGCCCCGGCCGGGTGTTGCGCTAGCTTACCTTCTACCTCAATCAGGTTAGGGTGTTGGCCCGCGCTGATGCAGGCAACCATTTCGCTGTGCGGCAAGCCATCACTAGTTACCTCACCTTTGAACAGCTTGACAGCCACTTTTTTAGCAGCCCGCTGCCAGTGCGCCCGGTAAATAACGCCTGATGCGCCTTCGCCCAATTGCTCCTCCACCGCCAACTCAGACCAGGCGATGGCACCGATGGGGTACCGGACCACCGCCGCCGCCTCGGCCGCCACACCAAAAGGATTGCCGGCGTAGGCCAGCCACGCCAAGCGCGGCATGGCCAGCAGCCAGCCCGGCAGCTCGGTGAGTTGGTTGGCAGCAACGCGCAGCAATTCCAGGTTGGTGCATTGGGCCAGCTCAGCGGGCAGCTCGCGCAGCTGGTTGCCCGCCAGCATCAGCTTTTGCAACTGGCGGCACTGGCCGATTTCGGGCGGCAGGCTTGCGAGTTGGTTATCAGTAAGAATCAGCCAACGAAGCGCAGGCATGAGCGCCGCCGCCGGCAAGGTGCGAATGCGGTTGGCCTTGAAGCCTACCATACTCAGCTGCGGGCAATCGCCCAGCACCTCCGGCACGGTATCAAATTGATTATCAGAGCAAAATAGGACTTGTAGCTTGCGCAGCCGACCTAGGTCAGCCGGCAACGATGACAATTGATTGCCCGACAAGTTGAGGACTTCTAGCGTGTCAGCAAGGTCAAATATTTCTTCGGGAAACTCGGTGAGGCCGGCCGCCAGGTCGAGGCGGCGGGCGCCGGCCAGCTGGCCGGCGCGGAGTTGGGCAAGAGTGTGCATCAGGGCAAAGGTCGGGCGCAAGCCCCCAATCAGCCACCAGAAGGGACAGAATGGCCCACTACAAAAAGCAGCCGGTTACTTGAAAATCATTTTCAAGTAACCGGCTGCTTTTTAACAACTTAATCGTTCAACTCATTCCTCTCCCAACGCGTGCTCCAAATCCACGAGTAGGTCGGCTACTTCCTCAATGCCTACGCTCAGGCGTAGCACGCCCGGTGTGATGCCCAGCGAAGCCCGCTGCGCCGGCGTGAGGCCCCGGTGCGAAGTAGCGGCCGGGTACGAGCACGAAGAGGCCACGCCCGCCAGCGACGGCGCCAGCGGAAAGAGCTTGGTTTTCTGAATGAAATCCTCCACGGCCGCCACCGAGTCATCGGCCAGCCGGATGCTCAGCATGCCCCCGTAGAGGCCGCCCAGCAGCTGGTGCGCCGCCAGGGCGTGGCCGGGGTGGCTCTCCAAACCAGGGTAAAACACCTGCGCTACGGCCGGACTATCGGCCAGGAAGCGGGCCAGCGACATGGCATTTTCGGAGTGCTGGCGCATGCGCAGGCGCAACGTTTTGAGGCCGCGCACGGCCAGCCAGCTATCCAGCGGGGCCAGCATGAGGCCCAGGTTGGTAGCCAGGCGGCGCAGATTTTTGGCAATGGCTGGGTCGCGGGCTACCACCACGCCGGCTGTCACGTCGGAGTGGCCCGCCAGGTACTTAGTAGCCGAGTGCCACACCATATCGGCTCCCCAACTCAGCGGCTGGGTCAGCATGGGCGAGGTAAACGAGCTGTCAATCAGCAATAAAATACCTTGCTCTTGGCAAGCCTGGGCAAGGCGCGGGCCATCGAGCACCACCAGCAGCGGGTTGCTGAGCACCTCGGCCAGCACCAGCTTGGTGTTGGGCTGGCGGTGCTTGGCAATGTCGTAGAGGTCGGCCAGCGGCACGTAGCTGGTTGCTATGCCCAGGCGCGTCAACTCGTTGGACAGCAGCACTACCGAGCCGCCATACAGCTCAGCGGGGCACAGCACGTGGTCACCAGCCTGGCACACGGCCAGCACGGCGGCCAGCAGCCCGGCCAGGCCCGCGCCGGTGGCCACGCCGCCAACGGCTCCTTCCAGTTTGGCCACTTCGGCCACCAGCTCATCCGAATTGGGGTGCTCGGAGCGCGAGTAGCCGTAGCGCCCGCCGTGGTCGGGGGCCGTGTAGTACTCTTCGAGCTCAGCCAGCGAGCTGAATTTGAAGACCGAAGTCTGATAAATCGGGGTGACTTTGGGGTGTATTGGGGTCAGGTCCATAGGAAGGCGAAGGTAGCGCCGGGGCACTTACCATAGTGCACTATTGTACGCGCCGAATCTCGCTAGCTTCGCTTTTTTGCGCTGTTTCAGCCTCCACGGCCTTTTCGGCCTGGCCCATGAGGCCATCGGGAAGCAGGTATTGCAAAGCCACGTTTTCGCGGGCAAAAACCTGCATCAGCACAATGAAATAAGACAGCAGCAGTGGCCCGATTACCAGTCCCACGATGCCAAAAATCTCCACTCCCAGCGTGAGGCCCACCAGCGTTACCCACGGGTGAATATCGCCCATGCTTTTAGCCAGCCAGATACGTAACACGTTGTCAACGTTGATGATAACAATAATACCCACCAGTAAAATGCCAATCCCCTGCGGGTTATGGTTCTGCGCAAACTGGTAGATGGCCGCCGGCCCCCACACCAGCGGCGTGCCCAGCACCGGAATAAAAGCCATGAAAATGGCAATCACCGTCCAGAACATGGGGTCGGGTACCTGAAAAATCCAGAGCGTGGCCCCCGTGAGTAGGCCCTGCACCAACGCCACAATACCTTGCCCCAGCACGTTGGCGTTCACGTTGTTTTTCAGCGAGCCGCTCAGTTCTTCCAGCGTCTTTTCGCGGAAGGGCAAGTAGCGGCGCAGTCCCGCCAAAAACGCTTCCTCCTGCATAAACAGGTAATAGAGCGTAAACAGCATCAAGCCCACGATGACGATGACGTTGAGCACGCTGCTGGCTAGCGTGGGTATCCACTGGCTCACCTTGGCCGCGCCTTGTTGCAGCAGCTGGCGCACCTGGTTTTCCTGGGTTACCTGCATGCCCACTTTGCGCTCGATGCGCTGCACCACCAGCAGTATCTGGTCGGTGTTGCGGGCCAGCGTCGCTACCCGGTCGATGAGCAGCGAGGTGAGGGCGAAAAAGGGTATTACCAGCACCACTATTGCAAACACAAGCAGCAGCACCGTTACGAGGGTGCGGTTCCAGTTGCGCCGGTGCACCAGCGCCGTAAACCACGGCCGCAGCACAACATACAGAATACCAGCTCCTAAGAAAGCAGTGAGGTATTGAAGCAGGCCAAAGAAGGCCAGCAGCCCCAGCAGCACCAGCGTGATAATGAGCAGCACAAAACGCTGGCGGGGAGAATAAATATTGGGTTCGGCAAGGTGCGGCATAGCGCGATTCGGTAGGCGAATAAATTGATGAGTATTGCCTGAACGAAAACCAGCCGCAAATGGCTAGCCCAGCCGCAAAACAGCCTATTTTCTCGCCTGGTAGCTCCCAAACGCAAAGCGCCCGTGCCAGCCAAAGCCAGCACGGGCGCTCCCGTATTTTCTTGAAAAGGCTACTAAGCCGAAGCCGACTCAGCCAGCACAACTACTTGGTTACGAAGTACTTCCACAATACCACCGCTGATGTGAAACGTGCCGCCGCCCGCGCCCGTCACCGTGATATCGCCCTCCTTGAGGGCCGCAATCAGCGGCGCATGGTTGTTGAGCACTTCAAACGAGCCATCGGTGCCCGGAAACCGCACCGACGTTGCTTCGCCTTCATATACTTTCCGGTCGGGGGTGATGATTTCTAAATGCATGATTTTGAGCTATTGAATAAGCTAATAACCTAAGAGAACGTCATGCTGAGCAAAGTGAAGCATCTCGTTCGAATCGTTGGATTACTAATCAAACGGCGTGAGCGAGATGCTTCACTTTGTTCAGCATGACGTTCTCTTATTTCTGTTTACTGAGCCTCAGCCATCAGGCGCTCGCCCTTGGCCACGGCATCCTCGATGTTGCCTACCAGGTTGAACGCCGACTCGGGCAGGTGGTCGTACTTACCGTCAATGATTTCGTTGAAGCCTTTGATGGTGTCCTTGATGTCAACCAGCACGCCTTTGAGGCCGGTGAACTGCTCGGCCACGAAGAAGGGCTGCGACAGGAAGCGCTGCACGCGGCGAGCGCGGTTCACGGTCTGCTTGTCCTCTTCCGAAAGCTCGTCCATACCCAAGATGGCGATGATGTCTTGCAGCTCCTTATAGCGCTGCAAAATCTCCTTCACGCGCTGGGCGGTGTTATAGTGCTCGGCACCCAGGATGGTCGCATCCAGAATACGCGAGGTCGAGTCCAGCGGGTCAACGGCGGGGTAGATACCCAGCTCGGCAATTTTGCGGCTCAGTACCGTCGTGGCATCCAGGTGGGCAAACGTGTTGGCCGGGGCCGGGTCAGTCAAGTCATCGGCAGGCACGTAAACGGCCTGTACCGAGGTAATTGAACCACGCTTGGTCGAAGTAATGCGCTCCTGCATGGCACCCATCTCGGTGGCCAGCGTGGGCTGGTAACCCACGGCCGACGGCATCCGGCCCAAGAGAGCTGATACTTCCGAACCCGCCTGCGTGAAGCGGAAGATGTTGTCGATAAAGAACAGGATGTCGCGGCCAGCGCCGGTGCCGTCGCCATCGCGGAAGCTCTCGGCAATGGTGAGGCCCGACAGGGCTACGCGGGCACGGGCTCCGGGAGGCTCGTTCATCTGGCCAAACACCAGGGTTGCCTGCGACTTCTCCATCTCGGCCATGTCCACCTTGGTGAGGTCCCAGCCGCCCTCTTCCATCGAGTGCTTGAAGGCCTCGCCGTAGCGAATGATGTTGGCTTCGATGAATTCGCGCAGCAAGTCGTTGCCCTCGCGGGTACGCTCACCCACACCGGCAAACACCGACAGGCCCGAATAGGCCTTGGCCACGTTGTTGATAAGCTCCTGAATCAGAACGGTTTTGCCTACGCCAGCACCACCAAACAGACCGATTTTACCACCCTTTACATAAGGAGCCAGCAAGTCGATTACTTTGATGCCGGTGAAGAATACTTCCGACGACGTAGCCAGGTCCTCAAACGCCGGGGCGTTGCGGTGAATGGGCAAGCCACCGGTGGTCACCGGCTGCGGAATGCCGTCAATGGCCTGACCGATAACGTTGAACAAGCGACCTTTCACGCCGTCGCCGGTGGGCATCGTGATGGGGCGGCCCAGGCTGCGTACTTCCGCGCCACGGGTCATGCCTTCCGTCGAGTCCATGGCGATGGTGCGCACCCGGTCCTCGCCCAGGTGCTGCTGGCATTCCAGCACTACCACCTGGCCGTTCTCTTTGGTCACCTCCATTGCGTCGAAGATGTTGGGGAGGTCTGCCTCGCCCGCGAAGCTTACGTCCACCACGGGGCCGATAACCTGGGTGATTTTGCCCGAATTCGCCATTTGGTTTTGCTTTACTAAGTTAATATGCTTTTGAGGGTGCAAAAGTACGCCTCAAACCCTTCTTTTCAAAGCTGAAGCACTGGTGAATGCGGCCCCCACCCCGGCGGGCCGGAAAGGGGACTGCGCACCACCCCGGCACACTTTTTTTATTTTTTTTGCTCTCCCGCTTGCGTCGTATTATTCTTTTAGTACCTTTGCAGCCCCGAACAGCACATCGCAACCCGGGAAATTGTCCGATGGTGTAACTGGCAACACGCTTGATTTTGATTCAAGAAAGTCCAGGTTCGAGCCCTGGTCGGACAACTTCGACACCGCTCGACAACTTTAGCAAAGGCGCTGGCTTCTCCCTCCTCGGGAGTAAGTCAGCGCCTTTCGCTATTTATTTCTCCTCCGTTCGCCGCCTGTTGTTCTGCTAAGCCCAGCGTAACAGGCGGTTTTGCTTTACCTTCCTGTATGGACCCGCACGCTAAAATATTTGCCGGCAGCGCCTCGCAAGAGCTTGGCCACAAAATTGCCGCCGCGTTTGGTCAGCCCTTGGGCGACCTTACCCTCCAGCGTTTCGCCGACGATGAGCTCAGCCCGAGCTTCGACGAGAGCGTACGCGGCTGTGAGGTGTTCCTCATCCAAAGCACCTTTCCGCCCTCCGAACACCTCATGGAGCTCATGCTGATGGTGGACGCCTGCAAGCGTGCCTCGGCCCACAAGGTCAATATCGTGATGCCCTACATGGGCTACGCCCGCCAGGACCGCAAGGACAAGCCCCGCGTGAGCATCGGGGCCAAGGTGGTGGCCAACATCATCCAAAGCGTGGGGACCGACCGCCTGATGACCTGCGACCTGCACGCCGGCCAAATCCAGGGCTTTTTCGACATTCCGGTAGACCACTTAGACGGCGCCACCGTCACGGCGCCCTACATCAAGTCGCTGAACCTAGAGAATCTCATCTTCGCCTCGCCCGACGTGGGCGGCGTGGTGCGCACCCGGGCCTTCGCCAAGAAATTCGGGGCCGAGATTGTGGTCTGCGACAAGATGCGCCTGCGGGCCAACGAAATCGCCTCCATGCAAATCATCGGCGATGTGAAGGGTATGGACGTAGTATTTGTGGACGACATGGTGGACACCGCCGGCACCATCTGCAAAGCTGCTGACTTGGTGATGGAGCGCGGCGCCAACTCGGTGCGCGCCGTGATTACGCACCCGTTGCTTAGCGGCCCGGCGCACAGCCGCATCCGCGCCTCGGCCCTCACCGAATTGATTACGACGGATACCATTCCGCAGCGTGAGGAGAACGAGAAGGTGCGCGTGATTTCGCTGGCCCCACTCTTTGCGCAGGCTATCCGCAACGTGGTGACGCACGAGAGCATTAGCTCGCTGTTTAGTTAGCAGACTGTTTGTGTTTGCGAGCAATCGCCTGTCATTGCGAGCCTGCGAAGCAATCGCACCAGAACGAGTCGTTGCGAGTATCATTTTGGTGCGATTGCTTCGCAGGCTCGCAATGACAGGCGATTAATAAGTCAGCCAGCTTTTAATTCTCAGCTTAAATCCGTACCTTTGCGGCCCGTTTCGGCAAGGGTTGCCGGGCGGATAATTCATTCCAAATCAACTTCTTTTATGAAAAGCCTGGAGATTGTAGGGTTTAAAAGAGCGAATCTCGGCAAGACGGACGCGAAAGCGCTGCGCCTCGATGCGCAGGTGCCATGCGTACTGTACGGTGGCAAAGACACAGTGCACTTCTCGGTGCCCGCTATCTTGTTCCGCGAGTTGCTATATACCCCAGAGGCCCACATCGTGGACCTGAACGTAGAAGGCACCATGTTCCGCGCTATCGTTCAAGATGCTCAGTTCCACCCCGTTAACGAAATGCTGTTGCATGTTGACTTCCTGGAAATTGAGGACGGCAAAGAAGTGAAAATGGACATCCCCGTGAAGTACATCGGCGTATCGCCGGGCGTACTGGCTGGTGGCAAGCTGGCTAGCAAGCTCCGCAAGGTGCGCGTGAAGGCTTCGTCGGAGAACCTGCCCGACTACGTGGAGGTTGACATCAGCACCCTCGAACTCGGCAAGTCGGTGAAAGTAGGGGCCGTAGTTCCCAAAAACTACACCATCCTCACCAGCGCCCAGGCTCCCATTGCTACCGTAACCGTACCGCGCGCCCTGAAAGGCGAACTGGCCGGCAACAAGTAATAATCGCAGATTTAGCTGATTGCGCAGATTTCACAGATTCGGCCGTCAGCTTATTGCTCGCTTACCCAAAAAAGGTGCTTCGTTTGGAGCACCTTTTTTGCTGTCTAATGCCAACCGGAAACGGGCCAAATACTCCTTCTATCCCACTCCCGCGCCAGTCGAATCTGCGAAATCCGCGCAATCTGTCTAAATCTGCGATTTTATGAAGTTCTTGATTCTTTGCCTCGGCAATATTGGACCCGAGTACGCCGATACCCGGCATAATATCGGGTTTATGGTGGCCGATTATTTAGCGGTTAAGTTTGAGGCCCCGCGCTTTGAGTTGGGCCGCCACGCGTTTACCACTGAATTTAAAAGCAAAGGCCACACCTACGTGCTGGTAAAACCCACCACCTACATGAACCTCAGTGGCAAGGCCGCCGCGCACTGGCTGAGCACCCTCAAAATAGGGCCTGAGCACATGCTGGTGATAACCGATGACCTGGCACTGCCCTTCGGCAAACTGCGGCTGAAAGGCCAGGGCTCAGCAGGCGGGCACAACGGGCTGAAAGACGTGCAAGCCACGCTGGGCAACGATGTGTACGCTCGCCTGCGCTTCGGCGTGGACGCTAATTTTCCGAAGGGCCGGCAGGTTGATTATGTGCTCGACCCGTTTTCGGCTGATGAGCGCATTGATTTGCCGTTGCGCATCGAAAAAGCCGGCGAGGCTGTGCTGGCCTTCGGGGCAATGGGATTGGAGCGTGCGATGAATATTGTTAATGTGAAGTAAGTCGGGAACGCGCGGTGGTTGTTAATCACTCACGCTTAAAAAGCCGGCTGTCATGCTGAGTTTACGAAGCATCTTATCAGGCGTGAACGACTTGTTCTGGCGCGACAGGATGCTTCGTAAACTCAGCATGACAGCCGGCTTTTACGATTTTTACTTCTTACTTGATTACAAAATACTGCTACCGTTGCGCACGGCGCTGCCGGGCTGCATCAGCGCCAGCGTGCCATCGGCATTTTCGGCTAGCAGCAACATGCCTTGGCTCTGAATTCCTTTGATTTCGCGAGGCGCCAAATTCAGCAATACCATGGCTTGCTGACCGATGAGCGCCTCCAGAATAAACGACTCGGCAATGCCACTCACGATGGTGCGCTGGTCGAGGCCAGTGTCGATAGTGAGTTTGAGCAGCTTTTTAGTTTTGGGTACTTTTTCGGCGGCGACAATGGTGCCCACGCGCAGGTCCATTTTGCCAAAATCATCGAAGCTCACATTTTCTTTACTCTCCGTAACGGGCGTAGAAGCCAAGGTATTAGCTTGCTTGGTATCGAGCAGTTTTTGCACTTGAGCTTGTACCACGGCGTCATCGATTTTGGCAAACAGCAGTGCGGGCTCTTGCAGTTGGTGGCCGGTGGGCAGTTGCTCGGCTCGGGCGGCGCTCTGCCAGTCGCCGGGCTCAAAATTGAGCATGGCGGCCAGCTTAGCAGCCGAGTCGGGCAGGAAGGGCGTAAGCAGCGGCACCAGCGCGGCCGTTACCTGCAAGGCCACGTGTAGCACCGTGCCCGTGCGTGCCGCATCGGTTTTGATGAGTTTCCAAGGCTCGGTTTCGGCCAGGTATTTATTGCCGACGCGCGCCAAGTTCATTAATTCGGCCAGCGCGTCACGGAAACGGTAATTCTCGATGAGGTCCCCGATGCGCGCCGGAAATTCAGCTAGCTGGCGGAATACCTCTTCATCAATTTCCAATAATTCGCCGCGCTCAGGCACTTTGCCTTCGAAGAATTTCTGCGTCAGCACCGCCGCCCGGTTCACAAAATTGCCGAGCGTGGCTACCAGCTCGTTATTATTGCGCGCCTGGAAGTCCTTCCAGGTGAAGTCGTTATCCTTGGTTTCGGGGGCGTTGGCGCAGAGCACGTAGCGCAGCACGTCGGCCTGGCCGGGGAAATCCTGCAAGTACTCGTGCAGCCACACGGCCCAGTTGCGCGAGGTACTGATTTTGTCGCCTTCCAGGTTTAGAAACTCGTTGGCGGGCACGTTATCCGGCAGGATATAATCGCCGTGCGCCTTCAGCATCACCGGGAAAATAATGCAGTGAAAAACAATATTATCCTTGCCGATAAAATGTACCAGCTTGGTTTCGGGGTCCTGCCAGTATTTCTCCCACTCATCAGGAAAACCTTCCTTAGTGGCTGATATGTAGCCAATGGGCGCATCAAACCATACGTAGAGCACTTTACCCTCAGCACCGGGCACCGGCACGGGCACGCCCCAGTCGAGGTCGCGGGTTACGGCGCGGGCGTGCAGGCCCTGGTCAATCCAGGATTTGCACTGGCCATACACGTTGGTTTTCCAGTCGCTTTTGTGGCCTTCTACTATCCACTCGCGCAGCCAGGGCTCGTACTGGTCGAGGGGCAAAAACCAGTGCTTGGTATCGCGCAGCACTGGCGTGTTACCGCTGAGCATGGAACGCGGATTAATTAATTCCGTCGGGCTAAGCGAGCTGCCGCAACGCTCGCACTGGTCACCGTAGGCGTTTTCGTTGCCACAGTTGGGGCAGGTGCCTACCACGTAGCGGTCGGCCAGAAATTGGCCGGCCTGCTCATCATAGAGCTGCTGGGTGGTTTGCTCGATGAATTTATTATCAGCGTACAATTTCTTGAAAAACTCGCTCGAAACCTCGGCGTGCGTTGCGGACGACGTGCGCGAATACACGTCGAACGACACGTTGAAATCCTGGAATGAGTCGCGGATAATGGCGTGGTATTTATCCACTACCTGCTGGGGCGTCACGCCTTCCTTCTGCGCCCGAATGGTAATGGGCACGCCGTGCTCGTCGGAGCCGCAAATAAATTTTACGTCGCGGTTTTGGGCGCGCAAATAGCGCACGTAAATATCAGCGGGTAAATAAACGCCGGCCAAGTGGCCAATATGCACGGGGCCATTGGCGTAGGGCAGGGCGGCCGTTACGGTGTAACGCTTTGGTAGTGTGTTCATTACTAATAAATAACCGCTGGTGGCGGGGCAATGCCGCACGCTTGAAATAGAGCGGCGGAAATACGTGTAAATTCGGTGCGCCTTAGCTCGAGTAGCCCTGGCGAAAAACGGTGGCGGGCAGGTAGTTGGCCTTAAAATACTACACCCGACGCTAACAAAAATTCTGGGAGCGCGTTTGCCAATTAATTAAATTTATATTTGGCAAATTGGTGCTGCCACTCGGCAGTAATTGATTTCTCTTTTCTTTCCAAACCCCTCTCGTACTCATGGCCAAAAAAACCAACGCAGAAGCTTCGGCCCCGGCCGCCCCTGCCAAACGCACCACCGAGGAAAAAGCGCAGCGCAAAGCGGATAAAGCCGGTCAGCGCGCCACCAAATCGCTGAACGACGACCGCGCCGAGAAGAAAGCCAACCAGAAACAGACCCTAAAGTCGGCGGCCAAGCAGCTGCAAAAGGAGTTGGATACGCGCATGAGCGAGGTGGTAGCCCGCATTCGCAAAGAAACGAAAGCCAAGCTAAAGGAAGTGGTGAAGGATGCCACGCGCCGCCTCGATGTGGATACCGAGCGCATGTTTGAGCAGGCCCTGCACACTATTGTGCGCCACTACGACTCCATTGCCCCCGGCCGCACCACCGACATCAACCTGCCCGCCCCTACCGCCGCCGAAGATGATGCCGACACCCCCGCCACGGCCGCTACCAGCAGCTCCAAAAAACCAGCTCCCAGCAAAGCCAGCGCGGCCAAGCCAGCCGCCCCAATCGCGGCCAAAAAGGGTGCCGGCCGCCCCGTAGG
Organism: Hymenobacter arcticus; assembly: GCF_054779975.1. Lineage (NCBI taxonomy): Bacteria > Pseudomonadati > Bacteroidota > Cytophagia > Cytophagales > Hymenobacteraceae > Hymenobacter > Hymenobacter arcticus. Next base: position 43,449 of record NZ_BAAGXF010000005.1, on the reverse strand, counting down.
CAGCACGAGCAAGGCCCCCAAAGTCGCCCCCGCTACAAGCCGGGGCCCCGGCCGCCCCAAAACCTCCTCGGCTTCCGAGGCAGTTGACGGTTCCTCGGAGCTTAACACCCCCGTGGGTACCAGCAACGACAGCGTAGCCGTAGACAACGTTTAGGTAACTGCTTGAACACAAAATAAATAGGGGGTTGCTGCCGATACTGGCAGCAACCCCCTATTTATTTTGTGTTCAAATGCTTCTGCTTACGGCCGGGGCGCAGGGTCCGGAATGGTCTGGTCGATGCGCTGCAGGCGGGTTTCGGTGGTGGTATTGTTGGCGTCGTTGGTATTCAGCGTTTCGGGGCGCTTAACGCGGTTGATGTCGGAGGCCTGCTCGCCCAGGCGCAGGGTGTTGGGGGTGGCATCGGGCGCGGGGCTGGTGGTGGAGGCCCCGCGCGGCGCGTTGGCGTTGTAGATGGCGCGGCGGTCGGCATCGGTGGTCACCTCGGTGGGGATGGAGCGCGGGGCGGCGTTTTCGGCGGTGCGCTCGGAGGCGGTGCAGGCGGCCAATAGCAGCGGCAGGCCCAAGGCGGCAGCGCGCAAAGAATAGCGAAGGAACATGAGGAGCAGCAAAAAGGCGGCCCGTAGTAGGCCGCCTTGTATCTAACGGATTGCGGGCACGGTAGTTGACCGTTATTTTTTCGACTCAAACGTGAGTGCATTACCGTCCATGCAGTAGCGTTGGCCGGTGGGCTTGGGGCCATCGTCGAAGACGTGGCCGAGGTGGCCGCCGCACTTGGCGCACACGATTTCGTCGCGGCTCATGCCGAAGCTTTCGTCTGACTTCACCTTGACGCTGGCTACCGTGGCCGGGGCAAAGAAGCTGGGCCAGCCGGTGCCCGACTCAAACTTAGTATCGCTGGAAAACAGCAGGTTGTGGTCGGCGGCGCAGTAGTAGGTACCGGCCGCGTGGTTGTCGTGGTATTTGCCAGTGAAGGGCCGCTCGGTACCCTCTTCACGCAGGATGTAATACTGGTCGGGCGTGAGTTGTTTTTTCCACTCGGCATCGGTTTTTACCACTGCGTACTCACCCGGCTTGCCCGTAACGGGCAGCGGCTGCGGGTATTTGGCGGTGGTAACGGTGGCACCTTTGGGGCCAGTGGGCACGGCCGCCACGGTTTTGGGCTGGTCGGCGTGGCTTTGCGAGCAGGCCGGGGTGAGGGCGGCTACGCTAAGCAGAAGAGAAAGCAGGGAGAAACGCATGGGAAAGACGAAGCTGGGAAAGAATTACCTCCTAACAAACGTAGCCGCCCGCGCGTTCGGATGCGGCGGCCGTCGTAACTTAGTGAAGCCAGGGCCGGGCTGGGCGCCAATGCGCACAGCCTCAAGTCGGAACGTTTGGTTGCCCGCCAGGCGTTGATTTTCAGGATAATAAAAACGCAACTCGGTTTCTTAGCGGAAACTCCGTACCTTTGCGGCCGCAAAAACTTACGTATGACCCAGAACATTCGGAATATCGCCATCATTGCCCACGTTGACCACGGCAAGACGACTTTGGTGGATAAGATTATCCACGCATCCAAGATTTTTGATGCCCACCAGCACTTCGACGACCTCATCCTCGACGACAACCCTCTGGAGCGCGAGCGCGGCATTACCATCGTATCGAAGAACGTGTCGGTACGCTATAATGGCGTGAAAATCAACATCATCGACACGCCTGGTCACGCCGACTTCGGTGGCGAGGTAGAGCGCGTGTTGAAGCTAGCCGACGGCGTACTGCTGCTCGTGGATGCCTTCGAAGGCGCCATGCCGCAGACCCGCTTCGTGCTGGGCAAAGCCATCGACTTGGGCCTCAAGCCCATCGTGGTAGTGAACAAAGTGGACAAGGAAAACTGCCGTCCCGACGAGGTGCATGAGCAGGTTTTCGACCTCATGTTCAACCTCGGGGCTACCGAAGACCAACTTGATTTCGTGACGCTGTACGGCTCGTCGAAGCAAGGCTGGATGAGCACCGATTGGAAAGTAAAAACCGACAACCTCATTCCGCTGCTCGACGCAGTGGTAGCGTCCATCCCGCCCGCTCCGGTGCTGGAAGGCACGCCCCAGATGCAGATTACGTCGCTCGACTACTCGGCGTTCGTAGGCCGTATCGCCATCGGCCGCGTGCACCGCGGTACGCTGAAAGAAGGCACGAACATGAGCCTGATGAAGGCTGATGGCAGTGTGAAAAAAGTAAAAGTGCGTGAATTGCACGTATTTGAAGGCCTGGGCCGCGTGAAAGTAGACTCAGTGAGCAGCGGCGAAATTTGCGCCGTTTCGGGTATCGAAGGCTTCGACATCGGCGATACGCTGGCCGACTTCGACAATCCCGAGCAGCTGGAGCGCATCAGCATCGACGAGCCGACGATGAACATGCTGTTCACCATCAACAACTCGCCGTTCTTCGGTAAGGAAGGTAAGTTCGTGACTTCGCGTCACTTGCGTGACCGTCTGTTCAAGGAGACTGAGAAAAACCTCGCCCTGCGCGTGGAGACGACCGACAAGGAGGATACCTTCCTCGTGTTTGGCCGCGGTATTCTTCACTTGTCGGTACTCATCGAAACGATGCGCCGCGAAGGCTACGAGCTGCAAGTGGGCCAGCCCCAGGTGTTGTTCAAGGAAGACGAAAACGGCAAGCGCCTTGAGCCCATCGAGCTGCTGGTAGTGGATGTGCCCGAAGAATCGGCCGGCAAGGTGATTGAGCTGGTGAGCATGCGCAAAGGCGAAATGAGCATCATGGAGCCGAAGGGCGACTTGCAGCACCTGGAGTTCAGCATCCCGTCGCGCGGCCTCATCGGCCTGCGTAACAACGTGCTGACGGCCACCGGCGGCGAGGCTATCATGAACCACCGCTTCGTAGACTACGAAGAGCACAAGGGTCCGATTCCGGGCCGGATTGCTGGTTCGCTGATTTCGCTCGAAACAGGCCCCGGCACTGCCTACACCATCGACAAGATGCAGGACCGCGGCTCGTTCTTCGTGGACCCAGGTGAAGAAGTATACGCTGGCCAGGTTATCGGCGAGCACACCCGCCCCAACGACTTGACCATCAACATTCAGAAGGGCAAGAAGCTGACCAACATGCGTGCCTCGGGTACGGATGACAACGCTAAAATTGTTCCCAAGCGTCAGTTCTCGCTGGAGGAAGCCATGGAATACATCCAGAAGGATGAGTACCTGGAAGTAACGCCAAAGTCGGTACGGATGCGTAAGATTTTGCTCGACGAAAACGAGCGCCTGCGCTACGCCAAGACGGCCGAGTAAATCGCAGATTGACACTGATTTTTGTGATTTCGCAGATTCAGGCGTGAGTTGTTTTTGAGAGAGGCGCGGCTTTGGTCGCGCCTTTTTCTTTTTCCATTGAGTAACAATCGTTTTTTATGAGTCAGGCTAATCTTACGCAGTTTATTCAATTTTTCACTCTGGCAGATGGAGCGGCTACCCAGCGCATGGAGACGCGGCTAGCACTGGTACTGCGTGACCCAGCGGCCTACCAAGGGCAATACGCCGAAGAACTAGCTGAACGCGGCATGGAAGCAGCGCTGCCCGCGCAGGAGCTGCGCGATGTAGCACTTATCGATGCGCTGTTGAGCGAGGACTTGCTGTGGGAGAGCGACTACCAGGACCCCGCCGCCGAAATAGCTGAGGGCCTGAATGACATTCTGGAACACCAAAAACGGCCCGAGCGTCTGCGGGTGGCGGCAGCAGGCAAGGGCCCCGAGGCGCTCGACGCCTTGCAGGAGGCCCTGGAGCCGCTGGGCCTGGCGCTGGTGCTGCTGACGCTGGATAGCGATGCCTACCCGCTGAGCGTGGTGGCCGAGGCGCAGGCTGAGGAAACTCGCCAGCTAGCCCAGGAGCTGGGTTTTGGCGTAACGGTATATTGAACAAGTAGCCGGGCGCGTGGTTGGGCTACTGATTTTTCCCCTTCTTAGCCCCTTGCAGTTTATGGACCGCGCTACCGTCACCCAAAAAATACTTGCTGCCAAAGTGAAGCAAGGCCTGCGCTGGGCCGATATTGCCCAGGAAATCGGCCACAGCAAGGAGTGGACTACCGCCGCCCTGCTCGGCCAGATGAAGCTGACGGCGGCCCAGGCGGCCGTAGCTAAGCGCCTGTTTGGGCTGGATGAGGAGGAAACCGCTTGGCTGCAAATAGTGCCCTACAAAGGCTCGCTGCCCACGGCCGTGCCCACCGACCCGCTCATCTACCGCTTCTACGAGCTGGTAAGCGTGTACGGCCTCACGTTCAAGGAGTTGATTAACGAAGAGTTTGGCGATGGCATCATGAGCGCCATCGACTTTTCGATGGACCTCACCCGCGAGCCCCACGCCAACGGCGACCGGGTAAGCATTGTGATGAGCGGCAAGTTTTTGCCCTACAAGTCGTACTAGTCCAGCAGCGGGGGAGGCGTTACCCCCGCTGCCGTACGGCCTCAAACGTGAGCACGGCGGCCGCCACGCTCACGTTGAGCGAGTCGAGCACGCCGCGCATGGGGATGATGACGGTTTCGTCGCAGGCGGCGCGGGTGGCGGGCGTGAGGCCGTCGGCTTCGGTGCCGAGCACCAGCGCCGTGGGGCCGCTGAAGTTGCTGGCGGTGTAGCTTTTGGCATCGTCGGCTAGGGCGGCGGCGAAGGTGCGGATGCCTTTTTGCTTCAGGAAAGCCAGGATTTCGACCATCGGCGCGGCCACGGTGGGCACCGTGAAGATGCCGCCCAGGCTGGCCCGGATAACGTTGGGGTTGTAGAGGTCGGTGCGCGGGTCGCCGACCAGCACGGCGTGGGCGGGCGCGGCATCGGCGGTGCGCAGGATGGCCCCGAGGTTGCCGGGCTTTTCCACGGCTTCGAGCACGAGGAGCAGCGGGTTGGCCGGCAGCTGCAAGTCGGCCAGGGTGCGGGTGGGGGTACGCAGCACAGCCAGCACCCCATCGGAACGCTCGCGCACGGCCAGCTTGGCAAACACGGCGGCGCTTACGGGCAGGTACTCGTAGGGGCGCGGCACGAGCTGCGCGGGGGCCAGCAGCTCCTGGGTGATGTCGGGGCCGGCCAGTTCCTCGCACACGAAGAGCGTGGCCACCCCCCAGCCGGCCTGGCGGGCGTTGGCCAGCTCGCGGTAGCCCTCCACCAGGGTGAGGCCCTGCCGGCGGCGCTCAGCCGATTTTTCTTGCAGGCGCAGCACATCTTTCACGCGCGGGTTGTGCAGGCTGGTGATGCGGTCGGGCTGAGTGGGGCGGGCGGCGTACATGGGGCAAAGTTACGGGGTGGGGCAGGCTACCGGGGCCCGGCGGGGCCGGCCGCCGCCTAACTTCGCCGGGCGCGGGCCGGGCGGATTTCTTACTTTATTCGTGTTGTAGTGGCTATTCGGCTTAATACCAAGATTTTACTCGGCTTTGCCATTGCCCTGTCGGTGCTGGTGGGCACGTCGCTCACCTCCTACGTGGCCATTCAGCAGCTGAGCCGCTACACTAAGCTGGTGGAGCACTCGTACCAGGTATTACAACAGACTGGCGACCTACGCATTAGCATTCGCGATGCGCAGAGTGGCGTGCGCAACTATTTGCTGCTGGCCGATAGCTCGTACCTCAGCGTGTACCGCCTCAACGCGCGGCTGGCGCGCCAGGAAGTGCGCGCCCTGGACTCGCTGGTGGTGGACGACCCCACCCAGCACGCCCGCACCGACTCGCTGCGCTGGCTCATCACGGGGCAGCTGCGCGAGCTGGCCACTTTTCGCACCTTTGCCCCTACCCCCCCGGCGGCGCAGTCGCTGCAACTACGTGAGCAAGGCCCACTTACCACTATCAAGGGCGTGATAGGCCGCCTGCGGCTGTACGAAGACGACCTGCTGCGCAAGCGCAACCGCCAGCAGGGGCTGTTTCAGAAGCTGGCCCCGTCGGCCATTGTGGTGTCGGCTATTCTGGCGGCGATTATTGTGCTGTGGCTGTTTAGCAAGATAGTCAATGAGTTGCGGGCCAACGACGAGCTGCGCCTCACCCTTACCCGCACCAACCTGGAAACCGCCCAGCGCATCCGGGCCATGGAATACCTGACGCGGCAGGTGGTGCAGGGCGATTACACCGTCAAGATTACCGATACCGGGCAGCAGCCCGACCGGCTGGCCTCGCTGGCCGCCCTGCTCAACCAGATGACCCAGGCGCTCGACACGGCCTTTGGGGCGCTCGAAAACCGCAACAAAGAGCTGGACCAGTTTGCCTACGTGGCCTCGCACGACCTGAAGGCCCCGCTGCGCGGCCTCACTACTATTGTGCAATGGATTGAGGAAGAGCTTGATAATGAGTTGTCGCCGCAGCTGCGCACCTACCTCGACCAGATGAAGGGCCGCCTGAGCCGCCTCGACGACCTCATCAACGGCCTGCTGGCCTACGCCCGCGCCAGCCGCACCGAGCGCCAGCTGGCACCCGTGGCCGTGGCCGAGCTGGTGCGCGAGGTGGCCGAGCTGGTAGTGCCCCCCAGCTTTGCCCTGGTGCTGGCCCCCGACCTGCCTACCTTTGTGGCCGACCGCCTGAGCTTGCAGCAGGTATTCACCAACCTGCTCAGCAACGCCGTGAAGTACTACGTGGGTGACAGTGGCGGGCGCATTGCGGTGAGCGCCCAGGACCTGGGCCGCGCCTACGAGTTTCGGGTACAGGACAATGGCCCCGGCATTGCGCCCGAGCACCACCAGAAAATATTTCTGCTCTTCCAAACCCTGCGCGACCGGAATACCGCCGAAAGCACCGGCATCGGCCTGAGCATCGTGAAGAAGCTCATCGACGACCAGCAGGGCAGCATCCGGGTCGAGTCGGCCGTGGGGCAGGGCGCGGCGTTCGTGTTTACCTGGCCGAAGGGCTCCTAGCTGCTGATTAAAAGTGGCTGTCATTGCGAGCACAGCGAAGCAATCGCATCAGAACGGAATCGTTCGGGTATCGTGCGGATGCGATTGCTTCGCTGCGCTCGCAATGACAATTTATCTATTCACAACTCACTCATTCACAATTGACCGCATGCGCAGCGTATTATTAGTAGAAGACGACGTTTTTGATACCATGATGGCGCAGAAGTCCTTCGGCCGCTTCAGCGTGCCGCACGAGCTGCTCACGGCTTTTAATGGCGAGGAGGCGCTGGACATGCTGCTGGGCCGCAACGGCGCGCCCGCCGTGGAGCCGCTGCCCGAAGTCATTTTGCTCGACCTAAACATGCCCCGCATGAACGGCTTCGAGTTTTTGGAGGTGCTGCGGGCCACGCCCGCGCTGGCGCACATTCCGGTGTTCATCACCACCACGTCGGGCCTCGACCTGGACCGCGACACGGCCACCCGCCTGGGCGTGAGCGGCTACATTTTAAAGCCCCTCGACTTCGCCAGCGGCGACGACCTGGCCGACAGCCTGAGCTTATTGGAGAAATTGCTTAAGTAACTTATTAGCAAATAGTTATAAAACGCGCAACCTGTGCGTTTGCTGAATGAAATAGTTCGCTTCGGCGCGGGCACTTTTGCGCGGCAGGGCGTCGTTAGCCACTCACCGGCCGCAGTTGGCCGATGTAGCTTTTATTTGCCTGCATGAAATTTCCGTTTGTTGCGGTGCTGGGCCTGGGCCTGAGCGCCGCCGGGCTTCCGGCCCTGGCCCAGGATGCGCCGCGGCAGCTCGGCGGGGCGCCCACTGCGCCCATGCCCGCCCCGCGCCAAGCTGCGCCCGCCCCGCAGCCCCGGCAGCTGGAGGCCGTGCCCGCCGCCGCCGTAGCCGCACCCGATTCGGCCCGGCCGGCCCCGGTAGTTGCCACGCCCGCGGCCGTGCCCCCAGCCGCGGAGCCGCAACCGCCGCAGCCCGGCGAAAGCCCCTTCAACCGGCCCTACATTATGGGCGGCTCCACGCGCCCTACACGCTACCAGGTGGGCCTCAAAAGCGGGGCGCTCTACAACGTGTACGACGTGGAAGTGAAGCAGCCGCTGTTTGGGCGCAATTTTCTGCTGCTCGACGGCCAGCGCCGGGTAGATATGACGGAGGTGGGCTTCTACGAAAACGAGAACGGCCACTTTGTGCGCACCACCCTGCCGCGCTCCTCGCGTGAGGCCACGCTGCGCCGCGAAAAAACCGGCCGCATCAGCCTGTATGCCACCTACAATACCAGCTATTCGCCGGGCGGCTTTGGCATGCCGGGCTACGGCTACGGCGGCTTTGGCGGCGTGGGCTACGGCGGCTTCGGGGGCTCGCCCTACGGCGGCTACCGCACCACCAAAACGGAGTATTTTTCCAAAGACAACGGCCCGGTGCAGAGCCTCAACACCCGCAACCTGGCCCTGGCCACCACCGACAATGCCGGCGCGCAGGCGCTGCTGGCCCAGGCCCGGCGCTCGCAGCAGGGCGTGATTGCGGCCTACGTAGCAGGCGGCGCGCTGCTGGTGTACGGGGCGCTCCAGTCGTTTCAGGCCAATAGCACGGGGGTTTCGCCGGCGCTCTACGCGGCTATTCCGGTGCTCATTGTGCCGCTGGTACTGCAAGGCAAGCAGGCTTCGGCGCAGCGCCAGGCCATTGCGCTGTATAACAGCGGGGCACGGTAAGCCGGGTTTTCCGATGCTTAAAGCGGGCGTACTGCGAACCTCGACCCGGCGTTTGCAGTACGCTTTTTTATGCCTTCTCCCCGCCCGGCCGCGCCCGTCGATTCCGTTGTTTTTGAGGCACGCCGCGCGCTGGCCCTGCTGGCCCACAAGCGGCTGTGCGCCGCGTACGGCGCGCCATTTCCGTTTTTCAGCGACAAAGACCCGCTGAGCGAGTTGATAAGCGCCTTGCTTTCGCACCGCACCAAAAACACCGATTCGCACCGCGCCTACCAGCAGCTGCGCGCCACCTTTCCCACCTGGGAAGCCGTGCGCGATGCCCCCACCCTCGACGTACAGCGCGCCCTGAGCGCCTGCACCTGGCCCGAGCAAAAGGCACCCCGCATTCAGGCCGTGCTACTCGAAATCAGCCGCCGCTGCGGCGACGAAAATCTGCCGCCCTGCTCACTCGATTTTCTGGCCGACCGGCCCATTCCCGAGGCCCGCACCTGGCTCGAAAGCATCACGGGCGTGGGACCCAAAACTAGCGCGGCCACGCTGCTATTCAGCACCTTGCGTTTGCCCGCTATGCCCGTCGATAGCCACCACCACCGGGTGGCGCAGCGGCTGGGCCTCATTGGCCCCAAGGTGGGCGAAGGCCCGGCCCACGCTCTGCTGGCCGCCTTGCTCCCGCCCGACTGGACGGCCCAGCTGGTGTACGACCACCACGAGGCGCTCATGTTTCACGGGCAAAAGTGCTGCTTTTACCATTCGCCCGCCTGCGGGCGCTGCGTGATGCTGGACGTGTGCCCGGTGGGGCAAGCAAAAGTGAATGGGGAGTAAGTGAGTAGTGAGTCCATTTAATCGTTTGTCCTTGCGAGCGCAACGCAGTGGAGCGCGGCAATCGCATCAGAACGACTCGTTTAGCTAGTTGTTCAGGTGCGATTGCCGCGCTCCACTGCGTTGCGCTCGCAAGGACAACCAATTGATTTGCCTATTATTAGCTACTATTTTGGTTCTCCACCTTCAGGCCAAGCCTAATGCGCGCCACAACCAGCTGCTACCCGGCCCCGCCGGGCGCTGGCTCGTGCGGCTGGCCGCGCCGCCCCAGGATGGCCAGGCCAATGCCGTGCTAGTGGCGTTTTTGGCCGACGTATTTGGCGTGGCCAAGCGTGATGTTACGCTGCTGAGCGGCCACACTGCCCCTTTCAAGAAGGTGGAGATAAGTGGATTGAGCGACGAGGCTGGGGCCGCCATACTGGCCCGCTACCGCGCCTGACGCGCCGGGCAGCCCGCGGCCGTACTTTCGCAGGTCCGTTTTTGACCCTGCTGCCTTATGTCCGACGCTACGCTGCAACCGCTGCTCGCCGCCCTGCAATTTTCGCCCGATAACCTGCCGCTGCGCCAGCACCTGGGCGGGCTGCTGCGCCAGGCCGGCCAACACCAGCAAGCCGAGGAGCTGTACCGCGAGGGCCTGCGCTACCACCCCACCGATGCCGCCTTGCAGCTGGGCTTGGCCGATGCCTACTTCGCGCTGGACAAAACCTCGGCCGCTTTCGTGGTAGTGGAAGAGCTTCTGAATCAGCATGATAGACTGGGGCCGGCGCACCTGCTGCACGCCCGCCTGCTGGCCGCCACCCAGCAGCTGGAGGCCGCCCGCGAGGCATACGCTCAGGCCCTGCGCCTCGACCTCAGCCTGGCCGACGCCGCCCTGGACCAGGAGCTGCAAACCAACGCCCCGCGCCGGGTGCCCGCCAGCGGCCCCGAAACCGGGGCCGGCGACCCCTTCCCCACCCTACCGCCGAGCGCGCTGGGTGCGGGCCTCGAAAAACCCAAAATCAACTTTGCCGACGTGGGCGGCATGGAGACGGTGAAAGAGGAGATTCGGCTCAAAATCATTCATCCGCTACACTTTCCCGATTTGTACAAGGCCTTTGGCAAGGCCAGCGGCGGCGGGCTGCTGCTGTATGGCCCGCCCGGCTGCGGCAAAACCTACCTGGCCCGCGCCACGGCCGGCGAGGTGCAGGCCAACTTCCTGAGCGTGGGCATTGCCGAAATACTGGATATGTGGCTGGGCAACAGCGAGAAAAACCTGCACCAGCTATTTGAGCTGGCGCGGGCGCAGGCGCCGTGCGTGCTGTTTTTTGACGAGGTGGATGCCCTGGCTGCCAACCGCCACGACCTGCGCCAGAGCGCCGGCCGCACGGTCATCAACCAGTTTTTGGAGGAGCTCGATGGCGTGTCGGCTTCCAATGAAGGGGTGCTGGTGATGGCCGCCACCAACGCGCCCTGGCACCTCGACCCCGCATTTCGCCGCCCCGGCCGCTTCGACAAAATTGTGCTTGTAACCCCACCCGACGAGGCCGCCCGCGCCAGTATTCTCGATATCTTATTGAAAGGCAAACCCTTAGCTGGCAACGTAAACGCCGCCGCCGTAGCGGCCCGCACCGCCGGCCTCAGCGGGGCCGACCTCAAGGCCGTGGTCGATGGCGCGGTAGACACCCGCCTGCGCCTGTCCATGCGCGCCGGCCGCCCGCTGCCCATCGAGCAAAGCGACTTGCTCGACGCCGCCAAGCTGGTGAAGGCTAGCACCAAAGAGTGGTTTGCCACGGCCCGCAACTACGCGCTGTACTCGAATGAGGGCGGCCTCTATGACGATATTCTGGTGTATCTGGGGGTGAAAAAGCCGGGGGCGTAGCGCAGCCACCGGGCACCTTGCGGGCTTGCTCGTTACCATATAAGTTATTTTAAATCAGTATTTTACATAATACGGCTTTCGTTTAGGCTTTTATTCCCTTGGACTATTCTTCCGACTGGCTGGCCCGCGCCCAGCTGCTGATGCAGCAAAGCCGCCCCGAGCAGGCCGCCAGCGAGCTGCGCCGCCACCTTACCCGCGACCCGCACGAGCCGGTGGCCCACGCCCTGCTGGCCGTGTGCCTGCTCGACGACGAGCCCCAGCTGCCCACCGCGCAGCAGGAGGCCGAGCTGGCCATTCACCTGGCCCCGGAGTACGACTTTGCCTTTTATGCGCTGGCGCTGGTGCAGCACCGGCAGCACCGGCTCAAGGAGGCCATGGCGGCCATCAACCAGGCGCTGGCCCTCGACCCCACCGACGCCAACTACCACCACCTGCTGGGCTCGCTGCGCCTGCAAAGCGGCCAGCTGCCAGCTGCCCTGCAAGCCGCCCGCACCGGCCTCAGCTTCGACAGTGAGCACGCCGGCCTGCACAGCCTGGAAGCCCGCACGCTGGCCCGCCAGGGCCGCGGGGCCGCGGCCAGCGCCGCCGCCCGCGCCGCCCTGGGCCACGGGGCCGAAAGCAGCAGCGTGCAGGCCCAGGCCGGCTGGGTAGCCCTCGAAACCAACCGCCCCGCCGAGGCCCTCGAAAACTTCCGCGAAGCCCTGCGCCTCGACCCCACCTCCGAGTTTGCCCGCCAGGGGCTGGTGGAAGCACTCAAGGCGCGCCACTGGGTGTACCGCACGTTTATGCGGTTCATGTACTGGGTGAACTCGCTGGGCGCGCGGCTGCGGCTCGGGCTATTTATTGGGGCCTACGCGGTGGCGCATTTCGTGCCGCTGCTGCTGCCCGTGTACCTGGTCTTTGCCTACCTGAGCTGGTTTAAGGACGCGCTGTTCAACTCGCTGCTGCGCCTGAACCGCTATGGGCGCTACGCCCTGAGCCCGGCCCAGACGCTGCACTCGACGCACTTTTTGGCTTTGCTGGGGCTGGCGGCGGCGGCCAGCCTAGGCATGCTGCTGCTGCCGGTGCCGGGGCTGGGTACGCTGGCCTTCGTGGCGCTGGGGCTGCTGTTTCCGCTAGTGGGCACCGAGCGGCTGACCGGGCAGCCCCAGCGGCAACGCTACTCGCGCTGGGCCGGCTGGGCGCTGGCGGCTGTGGGCGCGCTGAGCGTGGCGCTGGCCATGCTGGGTGTTACCAATAGCGGACAGCTTGACAACCAATTATTTATGACATTTCTGTACGGCACGGTGGCGTACACTTGGTTGTTTGCGCTGAGCTAGGGCGGGGGCCGGCCGCCGCTCTGGTTACCCTTGGGCCAAGGCTACCAGCGGGCCCACTTTATTGTTTGCCAAGGCAGACTTTAGCGAGAGATTTTAAACTGTTTATAACATTGATTATCAGATAAGTAATTGGTAAATAAAAGGACCTTAACGGACCGCGCTCAGATTAGGTAATGCGGAAATACCCACCGTATTTCGCCCAGTCAATTATCCTTTTTAGGGTAGGGTAATGGCCCAAGGTCAGCAACCCGCTGAGCACCTATTTGGATAGGCGCTCAGTAGTCAGGCGAAATCAATCTACCCTTACTTCGGATACAACATTCTGTTAGTCAGAACAAAAGCTAATAACCAGCAGCCAACAGCCAACCCCCATGCTCCTGCCCGCCCGCGACCTGCGCTACCTGGTGGCCTACGTGCTGCCCGCCACCGCTTGCCTGGGTTTGCGCCTGGGCGGAGCCTGGACGTGGGCCGCGCCGGCCTGCACCTTCGGCCTGATGCCGCTGCTGGAGTGGCTGGGGCGCCCTGCGCCCCCCCGTGCCCACCCACCGGCCGACCCCCAGGGCCGCCGCTCCTTGTTTTTCGACGGGCTGCTGTACCTCAACGTGCCGCTGCTGCTGGCGCTGCTGGGGTATTTTTTGCTGCGCGTGCGCAGCGGGGCCTTTGGGCCGGCGGCCACGGCCGGGGCCATTACCACGATGGGCATTTGCCTGGCGGCGCTGGGCATTAACGTGGCGCACGAGCTGGGCCACCGCAGCCGCCCCGCCGAGCAGCGCCTGGCGTGGGTGCTGCTGCTGAGCTGCTTGTACCTGCATTTTTTCATTGCCCACAACCGGGGCCACCACCGCCACGTGGCCACGCCCCTCGACCCCGCCACCTCGCGCCTGCACGAGCCGTTCTGGTCCTTTTTGCCCCGCGCCCTGGCCGGCGAATACCGCTCGGCTGGGCAGCTGGAGGCCACTCGCCTGCGGCGCGCTGGGCGGCGGGTGTGGTCGGGCCGCAACCAGCTGCTGGGGTTTCAGTTAGCGCAAGTGGCGGCTATTCTACTGGTACTGAATTTCTTTGGCTTAGCGGCCCTGCTAGCCTGGCTGGCGGCCGCCGCCTTGGGCATCGTACTGCTTCAGCTGGTTAACTACGTGGAGCACTACGGCTTGCAGCGCCACCGCACCGCCGCGGGCCTCTACGAGCGGGTGCAGCCCCACCACTCCTGGAACTCGGAGCACCTACTGGGCCGCATTGTGCTGTATGAGCTCACGCGCCACTCCGACCACCACTACCAGGCGGCCCGGCCCTACCAAACGCTGCGCTTCCACCCGGCCGGCCCCCAAATGCCTACCGGCTACCCCGGCATGATGCTGCTGGCCACCATCCCGCCGCTCTGGTTTCGGGTGATGAACCGGCGCGTGCCGGCGGCCAGTTAACGCCTTGGCTACTTGCTACTTCTTGCGCTTCCAGCGGTAGTAGCGGCGGTACCAGGCCGACGTTTTCTTGAACAGGCTGCTGGCTGTTTCGTGCGGAAACATGTTGATGCGGAATATCTGCATCCGGTCGTCTTCCAGGTGCATGCCGCCCGAGTCGGTGGCCACGGCAAACAGGAAGCCGGCCTGCGCTACCAGGGTTTTGGTGGCGGCGTTGAGGTCGCCGTAGGGGTAGGCGAAGGAGATGATTTCCGTACCCAGGCGCTGTTCCAGGGCGGCTTTGCTTTCGGCGATTTCGGCGGCGGCGGCGGCGGCGGGCAGTTGGGTGAGGTGGGCGTGGGTTTGGGTGTGCGCCCCTATTTCCCAGCCCGCCGCCACAAAGGCTTGCTTTTGGACGGGGTCCATCATCTCGGCGCGCGGCTCGGTGGGGTCAATGGCGAGGTCCCACTGGTTGTGGCGCACCTCAAAATCACCGAGCAAGTAGAGCACGCCCCGGTAGCCGTACTGCCGCATGAGGGGCAGCAGATTGGTATAATTATCGGTGTAGCCATCATCAAAAGTGAGCACGATGGGCCGGCGCGGAAACTCGGTGAGCGGCCGGCGGCCACTGGCAAAATCCTGGTAATCCCGAAAGGTTATCGGACTGATTGCGTGGCTTTTGAAATACACCAAGTGCTTGGCAAAATTCTCCTGCGTGACAAAAATCTGGTGCTTGGTGGCGAGGGGCGCATCCGGGATTTTGTGGTACATGAGCACCGGCATGAAGCTGGGCACGGCCAGCGCCATGCGCGCCGACTCGTACACGGCTAGTACCCGCGCCGCCACGCGGGCCAGGCCATAGTCGTGGCGCACGCGCTGCGCCAGGGCGGGCGCCACTCGGTGGGGCTGCCGCAAAAACGCCTGCGCATCGGCCAGCACCGGGGCCGGGTCGAAGCCGGCCCCGGGTTGCAGTTGGGGCAGGATATCGCCAAAGTTGGAGGCGGCTACGGCGGCGTAGTTAGCCTCCGTAATGGGGCCGGCGTAGAGGGCTTCGCCCAACGCCAGCACGGCGCGGCCCTCGCCCAGCGCCTCCATCGCCACGCGGCCCGCCCCAATGGCGAGGTCAGTTTTGCGCAGCCAGCCCGCCACGTCGTCGGTAAAGCCAATGACTTCCACCCGCTCGCCATACTGGCTTTGCAGCTGCGCCAACGCGGCTTTGCCGGCCTCGGGTAGCTGCGCTAGCTCGCCGCCGATGAGCGTAACGCGCAGCTGCGCAAACTCCTGTAGCAACGCCGGAAACACGTGCTGAAGCAGGGCCGCCGCCCGCTCGCCCTTGGGGCCGTTGAAGCGGCCAATGAAGGCTACGCGAAGGGAATTGAACATGGTTGTTGGCGCATCGGCGCACTCGTCAGCAACTATGTTTAATTCTTCTTTTCCAAAGGCCACGCCATTCGGCACCACCACTAGTTTGGCGGGGGCCATCTTCACTTCTTGGCGCAGGTGCTCGGCCAGGTTTTCGCAGATGGCAATTACCTTTTGCCCATAAATATCAAACAGTGAAGTAGATGCGTGCAGGTGCTGACGGCCGTGCACGGTGCTCACCAGCGGCACCTTCAGGCCTTTTAAAGCGAAGTAGCTCACCCAGCTGGCCGCCCGCGAGTGGGCGTGTACCACGTCGATGCGGTGGGTTTTTACCAGCTGGCGCAGCGCCTGAATATTGCGCAGCCGCTGGCCGTATTTGCGCTGGCTGATGGGCAGCTGCACCTGCGCGGCCACCGTGGGCAGGGCCGCCGCATCGGAGGCCAGCCACACCTGGTGGCCCGCCCGGTGGTGAGCCTCGGCCAGGGCCACGGCGTAGGCCACGGAGCCAGCAAAAAAATTGGCGGACAGTACGTGCAGAATGTGCATGGCGCAAAGGTCGGGCAGTAACGTGGACTCTGCGAGTCCGCGCGTGGTGTCGTTGTACAACTATTGAACAACGATACCACGCGCGGACTCGCAGAGTCCACGTTACTGCGCTAGGCCCAGGCGCGACCGGCCACGTTGCTCATGTATTTCTGGCCGTTGCCGGTGTTGAGGAGCAGGATGCGCTCGTCGGCGCGCAGCCAGCCGTCGGCCAGCAGCTGGCGGGCGGCCATCCAGACGGCCGCGCCCTCGGGGGCCACGAACAGGCCTTCGTGGCGGCCCAGCTCGCGCATGCCTTCCAGCATTCCTTCTTCGCTGATAGCTAGTACGGTGCCGTTTGATTCGCGCAATACGCTCAGCATCAAGGGTTCGCCTAGGGGGCGGGGCACGGCCAGGCCATTAGCCAGCGTGGGGCGGCCGTTGTAGGCGTGGCAGTTGGCCTGGCGGCCGAGGTAGGTTTCGAGCAGCGGGCAGCAGTTTTCGGCCTGCACGGCCACCATGCGGGGCAGCTTGGTTTCGGGGGCCAGCCAGCCCAGGGCTATCATCTCCTGAAACGCCTTCCAGATGCCGATGAGGCCGGTGCCGCCGCCGGCGGGGTACAGCAGCACGTCGGGCAGCTGCCAGTCGAGCTGCTCCGCGATTTCGTAGCCCATGGTTTTCTTGCCCTCTAGGCGGTAGGGCTCCTTGAGGGTCGAGATATCGAGCAGCTCGCCGCCGGCGTTGAGCTGGCGCACGCGGGCCGCGCAGTCGTTGATGAGGCCATCAACTAGCTCTACCTGAGCACCATACCAATAGCATTCCTCCTTAAAAGCCTCGGGTGTGTGGCGCGGCATGACCACGGTGGCGGCCAGGCCGCCGCGGGCGCAGTAGGCGGCCATGGCCACGCCCGCGTTGCCGGCGGTGGGGATGATGCAGCCCGTCACGCCCAGCTCCTTGGCTTTGGAAATGGCCATGCTCAGGCCCCGCGCCTTGAACGAGCCGGTGGGGTTCTGGCCTTCATCCTTGAGGGTGAGGGCGTGGAGGCCGTAGCGGGCGGCCAACTGGGGCAGGTTCAACAGCGGCGTCATGCCTTCGCCCAGGGTCACTTTGTTGGCCTCGTCGAGCAGCGGCAATAGGGCTCCATAGCGCCACATCGAGCTATCAGCCAGGTCGATACCATCGGCGCGGCTGAGTGGCCGGCGCCGATGGTAGTCGGCCACCAGGGGCTGCTGGCAGCAGGGCGACACGCTTTGCAATTGAAACGGCGAGTAAGCCGCCCCGCAGTTGGCGCAGTGTAGGGCGTGAATCCGCGATTGGGGCAACGTGGCTACTTGGTTCATAGGGCAAAGTTCAGGTAGCCCTATACGAGTTGCTATGCCTTGTCGAAATGTTGTTTTCGCATAGCCTATTCCTTATCGGAATAGTAACGCTGCGTGAAACGCAGGAAATCACGGTACGGCCCATTATTCTCGGTGCCGCGCCGCTGGATGAAGTTGAACTGCCGCTGCAAGTGCAAGTCTTCGATTATAACCTGCTTAAGCTCGCCGCTAGCCAGCTCCTTAAGCACGGCCTGGCGAGGCAAAAAGGCCAGACAGGTAGCTTCCACGCGCACAAAATTCTTAAGGGCTTCGGTGCCGCCCAGGCGCACCCGCACCGGCAGGGCGGCCAGCCGCAGCTGATGCTTGGCCAGGGCCTCTTCGAGCACGGCCAGCGTGCCGGAGCCCACCTCGCGCAAAGCCAGCGGAATACTGAGCAAGTCGCTGACTACCAGCGTGCGGCCGGCCAGCGGGTTGTCGGCGGCGCACACTGCTACTACTTCATCGGTGAGCAGCGGCGTGTAGGTGACATTGCTGACTTTATGAATTCCTTCGATGATGCCCAGCTCAATTTCGTGGTCGAGCAGCGCCCGCAGGATGTTGTCGCTGTTGCGGTTTTTGAGGCTGAGCTGGTGCTGCGGGTGCTGCCGCAGGTAGGCCGCCACCACCACCGGCAGCACGTAGAGCGAGATGGTGGTGCTGGCCCCCAGCAGCAAGTGCACGGCCGGCGCAAAGGCCGGGCTCAGCTCGCTCATTTCCTGCTGCAATTCCTGCTGCAACTGCTTGGCTTGTAATAGCTTCTGATATAGCTTCTGGCCGGCCGGGGTGAGCTGCACGCTGCCGCCCAGCCGCTCGAAGAGGCCGGTTTGGTAGTGCTCCTCCAGGGCTTTCACCTGCTTGCTCACCGCCGATTGGCTGATGAACAGCGCCTGCCCAGCCTTGGTAAAGCTCAGGCGCTGAGCCACTTCTAAAAATACTTCGTGAGGATGGGAAAGCATGACAACAACGGAGCCAACGGCAAAGCCAGCGCAAAAGAACGCCACGCGGCCCCGGCGGCCCGCCCGCGTAGGCAACCGAGGTGCCGACGGGCCAAGCCAGGCGGCGGCATCGGCTTTCTTAAAAGAATCTTAAAAAATTAACATACCGAGGGCGAGCATTTTAGTCCGTTTACGTAAGTGCGTTGCTACCTTTATTTCGTCTAATAAATTCACTAAATTTTTACCTTACGCAACCAATGGCCTACTCCTACTCCCCAACTACTTGCCTCATCAGCCGTGACGCAACTACCTGACTTGGTGCGCCATGTGCTAAACCAGCCGGCTTTGCTGGCGGCCAAGCACACTATCCGGAGCATTCAGACGCTGTGGGATTACACTGATTTTCAGCGCGTTAAAAAACTAGCGGCTACCCTGCCCCTGGCCCCGCTGCTGGAGCGCCAGCCGCGCTTCTCTTACAAATACTTGTCGCGCTACACGGCGGCGAGCTTTTCGCGCACCACGCGGCTAGAGGCGATTCTCAATCACTACCAATTTTTGGCCACGAACGTGGGGGCCGGCTTTTTTGACCTGGTGGCCACCAAGCCCGTGGTATGGCGCGAGCAGCACGGCGACGAGGCATTCACCATCGTGCTTTCGTACCCGGCTTTCGTGGGGTTTGAGGGAGAGCTGTCGCTGAGCTTGTTCCTCGGCGAGATACTGCTGCAAGTGGTGTCGTTCGTGATTGTGCCCGGCCGGCTGGTGGGCCACGGCGGCGGCCAAACGCTGCTGATGGGCCAGGTGCAGGGCACCCGCCAGGCGGCGCTGCACAAGCACGCTACCAAAGTGCTGCACGACGTGGCCCCCGCCGCGCTGCTCGTGAATGCGGCCTACGGCCTGGCCACGGCGCTGCGCGTGGGCCAGGCCGTGGGTATCAGCACCGAGGAACAGCTGAGCAATGGCTCGGCTAACCACTTTGATTACAACGCCTTCTGGGAGCAGCTGGGTGGTGAGAAGACGGCCGACAAGCTGTTTTTACTGGCTATTCCGGCCCCCGAAAAGCCGATTGAGAGCATTAAGTCCAACCACCGGGCGCGCACGCTACGCAAGCGCCAGTACAAGCAGGCCGTGCGCGGGGCCGTGGAGCATACCTGCCGGGAGCTATTTGCGGGGCTGGCGCGGCCTTTTGGCAAGGGGTAACTAGCGGGGCAGGTGCGTTTTTTAGCTACCTTTCCCGCTCTGCTTATCCATTGCTCTGCTATGCGCCAACGCCGCCTGCTGCCGCTCCTCTTTTTGGCTTTACTCGCCACCTTTTCCTGCTCCAAAAAAACCGACCAAACGCAGGCCGAGGCCGCGACCCAGGCCGTGGGCGAGGAGATTGACCCGTACCAGAACCTGGTATTCAACTTTGAGGAGCCGGTGGTGAATGCCAGCCAGGTAAACCGCTGGGATACTACGCGCTACGTAGCCTTTGAGCCGGCCATCAAGGGCAAGTTTAAGTGGATGAACGATGGGCGCGAGCTGGTGTTTTCGCCCCTGGAGCCGTTTCGGCCGAGCACGGCGTTTTCGGCCAATTTGCGGAGCGCCACGCTACCCTCGGGCAAGCAAAAGCTGACGCTGAGCCGCACCAAGTTTCACACGCCGTTTCTGGAGCTGAAGGGCGCGCAGGTGTTTTACGGGCGCAGCCGCCGGGCGGGCGGGGCCGAGCTGCGCGCCAACGTGTTATTTAATTATGCCGTGCGGCCCGCCGACCTGCGGCCGCGCCTACACCTGAGCCAGGGCGGCCGGCCAGTGGCCTTCACCCTCACCGCCGCCGAGCCCGACCGCACCCTAGCCCTCACCATCACCCAGGAAGTGGATGCCAACCAGCCGCTGCACTTTGAGGTAGACGGCGGCCTGCAAGCCGTGGCGGGCAGCCAGCCCACCGCCGGCCCACTGCAAGCCGATACCGAAGTGCCCGACCAGCAGCTGCTGCAAGTGCGCGAGCTCACCGGCCAGGTGCTCAACGGCCAGGCCGTGGTTACCATCCTTACCAACCAGCCGGTGTCGGTGGCTGATATGCAGCCGCTGCTGAGCGTGTCGCCGGCGGTGCCCTTTGAGATGGAGGCGTTGGAAAGCGGCCTGCTGCTGCGCGGCGGCTTCGAGGTGGGCAAGGATTACCAGGTTAGCATCAAGTCGGGCCTGCACGGGGCGCTGGGCGGGCAGCTTACGGAGGCGTTCAACCAGAGCGTGAGCTTCGGCAACAGCGAGCCCAGCATCAGCTTTGCCAGCACTGATAAAGCCTTGTACCTGAATGCAATGGGCAACCGCAACCTGGGCTTACGCCTCAACGAGGTGGCCAACGTGCAGGTGACGGTGGCTAAGATTTACGCCAGCAACATCCAGGAAGTGCTGCGCGGCGACAAGCAGTACGGCTCCGATGGCGGCGAAGATGGAGAGGAAGGCGGCGGCGGCGAAAGCGATGGCGAATACGTGGACCACAGCTACCAGTACTACGAGCTGGAAAACCGCGGCGACGTGCTTTTTACCCGCACCTACGCCACGGCCGGCCTGGCCAAGCAAAACGGGATGCATCTGCTCAATTTCAACCTCAAAGACCTGGAATTCAGCGCGCCCCTCAAAGGCCTGTACGTGATACGCGTGCAGGACACTGAGCACCTGTGGCTGCGCGAAGAGAAGCTGGTGACCTTCACCGACCTGGGCGTGATTACCAAGCAAAATGCTAGCGGCGAAGCAGTTGTATTTCTGAACTCGCTGCGCACGGCGCGGCCGGTGGGCGGGGCCACGGTGCGCTTTATCAGCACCAGCAACCAGGTGATGGGCACCGCCACCACCAACGGCCAGGGCGTGGCCCGCTACGACAGCGTGGCCGGCAGCCGCCTGAAGCTGGGCATGATTACGGCCACCCAGGGCAGCGACTTCACCTTCCTCAGCCTGCCCAAAAGCCGGGTCGAAACTTCCCGCTTTGAGGTGGGCGGGCTGACTAGCAATGCGGCGCACTACCAGGCGTTTTTATACGGCGACCGCGACTTGTACCGGCCCGGCGACACCATTCATACCAACGCAGTGGTGCGCACCGACGATTGGCGCACGCCGCCCGCCGGCCTGCCCATTAAGGTGCGCCTACTGCTGCCCACCGGCAAGGAATACGCCAGCCTGGGCGAGAAGCTGAGCGCCACCGGCGCAGTGGAGTCGCGCTTTATTCTGCCCGCCACCGTGATGACGGGGCTATACTCGCTAGAAGTACTGACCGGCAACGACGTGCTACTCACCTCACAACAAGTTAGCGTCGAAGAGTTTATCCCCGACCGGCTGAAGGTGACCGTGGCCGCGAAGCCCGCCGTGCTGCGCTCGGCCGAAACCGTGACGGCCACCGTGCAGGCCCAAAACCTGTTTGGGCCGCCGGCCGCCGGGCGCAAGTTCGAGGTGGAGTTTTCGCTGAAGGAAAAGACCTTTTTGGCCCCGAAATATGAGGACTATTCCTTTTCGCTGCGCAGCGGCACGGGGCGCAACGCCAATACGGTGTCGGGCATTGCCGAGCGCTTCCAGAAGGAGGTGCGCCAGGGCGAAACCGACGCCACCGGGCGCGGCACCGCCGCCTACACCCTGCCCGACGTGCGCGACCTCGGCACGCTGGAGGGCGTGGCCTTCGCCACGCTATTCGACGAAACGGGCCGGCCCGTGAACCGACTGGCCACGTTTGAGGTGCAGACGCAGGCTGTGATGTTCGGTATTCAGCAGGTGCGCGACCTGGTGAATACGCGCCAGGAATTATCCCTAAAACTCGCGGCCCTCACGCCGGCCGGCAAACCCACGCAGGCCGAGGCGCAGGTGCAGATAGTGCGGCTACTCTGGGAAACCGTGCTGGAGCGCCAGGGCGGGCGCTTGGTTTACAACTCGCAGAAGCGCGAGCAAGTGCTGCAAAACCAAGGGGTTGTGGTGGACAATAACAGCGCGCTCACGTTCACGCCCACTTACTCGGGCGAGTACGAAATCCGGCTGTCGCGGCCTGGCGCGGGCACCTACGTGGCGGCCCACTTCTACGCCTACGGCAGCGGCGACACGGCCGGCAACTCCTTCGAAGTCAACAACGAAGGCGAGGTGACCATTGAGGCCGATAAGCCGAAGTACGAGCCCGGCGAAACGGCCCAATTGCTACTCAAAACGCCCTTCCCCGGCCGGGTGCTCGTGACGGTGGAGCGCAACCGCGTGCTCGAGCATTTTTACGTCGATACCGACCAGAAATCGGCCAAGGTGAGCGTGCCCATCCGCACGGGCTACGCGCCCAACGTGTACATCACGGCCACCGCCATCCGGCCCATCACTGACAACTCGCTGCCGCTCACCGTGGCCCGCGGCTTCGTGCCCCTCACTGTAGAGAAGCCCAGCACCCACCTGCCCGTAGCCCTGAAAGTGGCCGCCCTGAGCCGCTCGCAAACCTTCCAGACCATTGAGGTGCGCACAGCCCCCCGCGCCCAGGTGACCCTGGCGGTGGTGGATGAAGGCATTTTGCAGCGCAAAAACTACCAGACGCCCGACCCCTACGGCTACTTCTACCAGAAGCGGGCGCTCGAAGTAGCGGCCTTCGACATCTACCCCTTCCTGCTACCCGAGCTGGGCAGCAGTAGCAGCGGCGGCGACGCGGCCGACATGGCCAAGCGCACTTCGCCCGTGCCCAGCCGCCGCGTGAAGCTGGTGGCCATGTGGAGCGGGATTTTAACGGCCGACGCCTCGGGGCTGGTGCGCTATAAAATCCGGGTGCCGCAGTTCAGCGGCGCGCTGCGCGTGATGGCCGTGGCGTATAAAGACGACGCCTTCGGCAACGCCGAGCAGACCATGAAGGTGGCTGACCCGGTGGTGATTAGCACGGCGCTGCCGCGATTCATGAGCCCCGGCGATACAATTGATGTACCGGTGACGCTGACGAATACGACGAAAAATCAGATTTTTGCCAAGGTCGTTAAGCAGCTTAGTGGCCCTCTTGTTTCAGCCGAACCTGAAGTTGTTGGGCCACATGGAATACGGTATAGGCCTGAAGAATGGACTGTGCCGCTACGTCCCGGAGCAGAGTATCGCCAACTTTTTCACGTTAGCGCAAAAGGCATTGGCAATGGGACAGTAAAAATTGTTGTCACTGGGTTGAAAGGCAGCACCGAAACCTTCTCCGAAACCATCGAACTGCCCATCCGCCCGGCCGCGCCGCTTGAAAAGCGCACCGGCAGCGGCGAGGCCACGGCCAGCGCGCCCGCCGCGCTTAATCTGCGCACCGACTTCCTGCCCAGCTCCCAGCATAGCAAGCTGGTGCTGAGCCGCTCGCCGCTCACGCAGTTTGCCAAGGACCTGAGCTACCTGCTCGACTACCCCTACGGCTGCCTGGAGCAAACCGTATCGGCCGCGTTCCCGCAGCTGTATTTCGGCGATTTGGCGACCACGCTGGCCCAGAAAACGGGCACCGGCCGCAAGGCCCAGCGCTACAACCCCAACTACAACGTGCAGGAGGCCATCCGCAAAATCGAGAGCATGCAGCTCTACAACGGCAGCCTCAGCTACTGGCCGGGCGGCGACTACGACAACTGGTGGGCCACCGCCTACGCCGCCCACTTCCTGCTCGAAGCCAAGCAGGCCGGTTTCGCCGTGAACCAGAGCACCTTGAACAAGGTACTGAGCTACCTGCAATTGCGCCTCAAGAAGCGCGAAACGGAGGCTTACCAGTACTTCACCGTGGATGGGCTGGCCCGCCAGCGCATCATCGCCAAGCGCGAAATCACCTACTCGCTCTACGTGCTGGCCCTGGCTGGCCGCCAGGATGCCGTGGCCCTCAACTACTACAAGGCCAACCGCCCCCTGCTCACGCCCGATGCGCGCTTCCTGCTGGCCTGCACCTACGCGCTGGGCGGCCAGCAGCGGGCCTTCCGCGAGGTGCTGCCCACGCAGTTCACGCCCGAGAAGTCGGGCCGCCAGCTGGGCGACTCGTTTTCCTCACCCATTCGCGATGAAGCCCTGGCCCTCAATGCCTTGCTAGAAGCCGACCCCACCAACCCGCAGGTGAACAGCATCGCCCGGCAGCTGAGCCGGCAAATGCGCGTGGCCCCCTACCTCAACACCCAGGAGCGCGCCTTCGGCCTGCTGGCGCTGGGCAAAATAGCCCGCAAGAGCCAGGCCAGCACGGCCGTAGCCACGCTGCTGGCCGATGGCAAGGAAATCGGCAAGTTCACCGGCAAAGACCTCACGGTGAATAACGTAGCTAACCGCAAAATTTCCATAAAAGCCAGCGGGGCCGGCGCGCTCTACTACTTTTGGGAGGCCGAAGGCATTTCGGCCGGCGGCCAAGTACACGAAGAAGACAGCTACCTGAAGGTGCGCCGCCAGTTTCTGACCCGCACCGGGCAGCCGGTGGGCGCGGCCGGCATCAAGCAGAACGATTTGGTGGTGGTCAAGCTCACGCTGCAAGCCGCCGACGCGGCCGGCGAGGTCAAGAATGTGGCCGTGACCGACCTGCTGCCCGCCGGCCTCGAAATAGAGAACCCGCGCCTGGGCGTGACTCGCGAAATCGCCTTCGTAGCCAACGCCGACCAGCCCGACTACCTCGACGTGCGCGACGACCGCCTCAACCTCTTCACCACTGCCACTACCAAGCCCAAGGTGTTCTACTACCTGGTGCGGGCCGTGAGCAAGGGCACCTTCAAGCTGGGCCCCGTGAGCGCCGATGCTATGTACAACGCTGAATACCACTCGTATAACGGGGCGGGCGTGGTGCGCGTGCGGTAGCTACCTTGGGGGTAGCGTGGACTCTGCGAGTCCGCGCGTGGTATCGTTGTTCGATGGTCGTTCAACGTTCCCACGCGCGGACTCGCAGAGTCCACGCTACCTGCTACGCCCCCAGTCACCTATGAACATTACTACCGAACCAACCGACCCCACCGCCGAACTGCAAGCCCTACGTGCCCAAGTAGCCCAGCTGCAACACCAGCTCGAAGCCGAAAAACAGGCCCAGCAAGTGCACAGCCTGGCCCTCAACCAGGCCCGCGTGGCGGCCGAGGAGTCGGGCCGGGCCAAGGAGGCCTTTTTGGCCAACATGAGCCACGAGATTCGGACGCCGCTCAACGGCATCATCGGGTTGGCGCGGCTGCTGCAAAAAACCGCGCAGCCCACCAACTACCCGCGTTACCTCGATAGCATCGTGACGAGCGCCGAGGGCCTGCTGGTCATCATCAACGACATCCTCGACTTTGCCAAAATCGAGTCGGGCACCATCGACCTGGAGGCCCTGCCCTTTGCCGTGGAGGCCGCCGTGCAGCGCGCCGTGAGCACCGTGGCCTTCGCGGCCGAAAGCAAGGGCCTGGCGGTGCGCGTGGTACTGCCGCCTACCCCGCTACCCGTAGTGCTGGGCGACGCCAGCCGCCTGGGCCAGGTACTTATCAACCTGATTAACAATGCGATAAAATTCACCCACGCCGGCAGCATTACCGTGACTGTGGCCGTGAGCAGCTACGAGGGCGGGCAGGTGCACCTGGAGTTTGGCGTGGCCGACACGGGCATCGGCATTGCGGCCGACAAGTTTGCCCAGATATTCCGCAGCTTTGGGCAGGCTGCCAGCAGCACCTCGCGCCTGTATGGCGGCACGGGGCTGGGGCTGGCCATTTGCCAGCGGCTGGTGGCGTTGCAGGGCGGCCGCATCTGGCTCGACAGCCAGCCGGGGCGCGGCAGCCGGTTCTTTTTCAGCCTGCCCTACGCCGTGAGCGAGCAGCTGCCCGCCGCCCCCGAGGCCGCGCCCGTGGCCCCCGGCCTGCTGCGCGGCCTGCGCGTGCTATTGGTGGAAGACAACCCCGTGAACACGCTGCTGGCCTGCGCCCTGCTGCAAGGCTGGGAGGTGCCCACCACCGTGGCCACCGACGGCGAGCAGGCCGTGGCCCTGGCCCTGGCCACGCCCTACGACCTCATCCTGATGGACATTCAGATGCCCCGCCTCAACGGCCTGGAGGCTACGGCGCAGCTACGCCGCACGCCCGGCCCCAATCAGCACCAGCCCATTATCGCGCTCACCGCCAATGCGTTGAAAACGGAGGTGGACGACTACGCCGCCGCCGGCTTCAGCGACTGGCTGGTGAAGCCCTACCACGAAAACAGCCTCTACCTTGCCATTGCCTACGGCAGCGGGCGCGCCGTGCGGGCCACCCCGGCGGCCACCGTGCCGGCCGCCGTGCCCAGCTACGGCTTCGAGGGCCTGGGCCGGCTGGCCAACGATGCCACCTTCATTCGCAAGATGCAGCAGCTCTTTATCGACACCGTGCCGGGGCAGCTGGGGCAGCTCGAAACCGCCGTGGCCAATCACGACTGGGAGGCCGCTATTCAACTCAGCCACAACCTAAAATCAACCTATGGCAACCTCCAGATAGGGGAAGGAATGCGCTATGCAAAAAAAATTGAGGCGGTTTTGAAAAAAAATCCGAGTGCCGAGAATCTTCTAAACTTACTACACGCCTTGCGCTTGATAACCAACCAATTAGTCGAGGTATTCGGGCTGAACCTGCAACAGCAAAACGGTGGATAATATGCGTTTGGAAGGTCGGAAATGCCTATTTCAGGCCTAAAGCCTACGTTATCATACTGTTACAAGTAGATTTAAAGAAGAATTATTTTTGGCATTATTAAAACATCAATTTGTACAATTTGCATATCGATAAAGCTGGCCAGTTGCTTCTTTTTTGGGCACACTTGGGTGGTCCAACTTTCAGGGGACCTGCGTATCTTCCACATCGATTACTACTGACAGCTATTCTGTTGGTATGGCTGGCTGCCCCGACTTCGAGGTGAGCAGCTACGTTGCATTGGCGACTCCTTAGGTTGCTAATGTTTGGTTGCTAGGTTTCTGCCCTCCCACCCACCCTCACTCACTACTGCTTTTGACGTACCGCTGCTTTTTGGCAGCCTGGCTCGCTACTGCCTTTTACCGAGGTATCACTGGCCACTACATATGTTGAATACTCCGAAAATTGCTGCTTTTTTTAGTAGCCTGGCTTGCTATTGCCTTTATTATCAATACAATAGCGGCCTCACTAGTTGAAGCCAACCCCGCTTGCCCACCACGCTATCCTTCCCACTCCGCTGCTTCTGAATTACTCACTTAGTCTCACCAATGCGCCACTTCTATGTACAACCTGAAAAAAACCTTGCTCATTATTGATGATGAGCCCGCCATCCGGCTGATTCTGGAGCATTATTTCGCCGGCGAGTACGAGGTAGTACTCACCGCTAATGGCCAGGAAGCCCTCAACTGGCTGAACCAAGGCTACTTAGCCGATGCCATTGTGGCCGACTACGAGATGCCCGTGCTCAACGGCCTCGACTTCATTCGGCAGCTGCGGGCGCTGCCCATGCACGAAAACACGCCCCTGCTGGTGCTGTCGGGCACCGACGAAACCAGCAAAAAAATCATTTGCCTCAAGGCCGGGGCCGACGATTACCTCGTCAAACCCTTCAACCCGGAGGAGCTGGAAATTAGGATTCAGAAAGTAATGGCCCGCGTGAACGCGTAGCCACTGGCGCTTACTACCCTAACTGCCAACTATTTACTCAACTCTCCTCTCTCTCCTTATGGAAGCAACTGTAAACAACCGCTCGCTGGCGGGTCAGTACCCCACGCCTTTATTTCCCAAATTTCCCAAGTGGCTGCTGCGCCAGCCCATCCAAAAGCACCAGCGCCGGGCGCTTGGGGCGGCGGCCCCGCCTCAGGCCTTTAAGATGCCGATGACCAAGCGTATGTTCGACATGGCGGTGGCCGGGGTGGCCCTGCTGTTGCTGCTGCCGGTGCTGGCCGTGGTGGCCCTGCTCATCTGGCTGGAGTCGCCGGGGCCGGTGCTCTACTACTCGTACCGGGTGGGCACCAACTACCGCATCTTCCGCTTCTGGAAATTCCGCTCGATGCGGCCCAACGCCGACCAGCTGCTGGCGGCCATGAAAGGCCAAAACCAGTACCAGGCCCCAGCCGCCCCGCTCACCGCCGACGACTGCGCCTGCCAGGGCCAGTGCCGCGGCCAACTCATTGACAAACAAGGCAAACTGGTGTGCGAGCAGCGCCACCGCCAGGTGCAGCGCGCCGGCGAGCAGGCCACGTTTATCAAGATTGTGAACGACCCGCGGGTGACGAAAGTCGGCGCTTTTTTGCGCAACACCAGCATCGACGAATTGCCGCAGCTGTTCAACGTGCTCATCGGCGATATGAGCCTAGTGGGCAACCGGCCCCTGCCGCTGTACGAGGCCGAGAAGCTGACCAACGACCAGTCGGCGGCTCGGTTTCTGGCCCCGGCCGGCATTACGGGGCTGTGGCAGGTGAGCAAGCGCGGCAGCAAGGGCGGTATGTCGGCCGAGGAGCGCAAGGCGCTTGACGTGCAGTATGCCCGCAACTACTCGCTAAAGAGCGACTTAACGATTTTGCTCAAGACGGTGCCGGCGCTCTTTCAGCAAGAGAACGTATAATGAAAGCGCTCTTACTCACGCTTTTAGCTCTGGGGGCGGCCCTGCCGGGCCGCTCGCAAGCGGCGCTGGCCATGGCGGCGGCTCCGGCAACCACGGCCAAAACTCCGGCGGCCGACAACACCATCCAGGCCTTTTTCAGCGCCCCTGAGGTGATGCTGCCCCGCATGTACGAGGCGGCCATTGTGCGCTCGGGCGAGATAGCCCGCATCGACGCCATTCGCGGCGTGGCCGACGCCGACGTGAAGCTGGCCCGCAAGCGGCTACTTAACATGCTGGCCATTACGGGGGCTTACACCTACGGTACGCTGCCCTACTTCGCCACCGCCGATTCGCAGGTGACGCCCACCTACCAGACCAATCCCTTCAACCTGGGGGCGCGGGCGCAGTTTTCGACCGGCATCAACCTCGTGCTGCCGCTCGACTTGCTGGCTACCCGCCGCACCACCATCGACCGCCAGCAACTGGTGGCCGACCAGGCCGTGGCCCAGCGCCGCACCCAGGAAGCCGCTATCCGCCAGGTAGTTATCGTGCAGTACCAAACACTGGCCCTGGCCCGCGTAACGCAGCAAAACGCCCAGGAAGCCATGCAGTCGGCCAACGTGAACAAGCAGATTGCCGACCGCCGCTTCAAGCAGGGCGAAATCCAGGTAGACGACCAGATGGCGGCCATGGACTTCTACGGCAAGGCCCAGCTGGCCTACGAGGAAGCCCGCAACCACTACCAAACCGCCCAGCTGCTGCTCGAAGACATCATCGGAATGCCCATTACGTCCATCACACTCGCTACCAAATGAACGTGCAAGAGCTTGTGCGCCGGTTGCTTAGGCACTGGCCCCTCCTGGTATTTATCCCGCTGGTTACGGCCGCGTCCATCTTTTTTTTCTCCCGCTTTCAGGATAAGAAGTACGAGTCGGACACGGTGCTGTACACGGGCATCGCCTCGGGCTATAAGATTGAGGGCGGCAACAACGACAGCGGCCAGGGCTGGCAGGCCACGGCCACGGCCTTCGACAACCTGCTGTCGCTCATCAACTCGCGCGATACCCGCGAGGAAGTGGCCCTGCGCCTGCTAGCCTGGCGCTTGCAGGACGAGGCCAGCCGCCCGCCCGTGCCCACGGCGGCCCCGGCCACCGGCATGCTGGGCACCGTGCAGGCGCAGGTGCTGGACAAGAAAAAAACGCCCTTTGACGTGCTGCTGACGCCCACCCTCAAGGCGCAGCTCACCGGCCCTAACCTGGACGAAACCACCCGACGGGTGATGGCGGCTTTCCGGCTGGGCCTGGGTAACCCGGTGTATAAGCTGGTGAATTCCAAGGACCCGCTGTTTTCGGAAAATGCGCTGCTGACCATTAATGCGGCGCGGGTGAAAGACAGCGACCTGCTGCGCATCGACTACGCGGCCAAGGACCCGGTGCTGTGCGAAAAGACGCTGGAGCTGCTCACGCAGGTGTTTATCCGTAAGCACAAGGAGCTGTTTACGGGTCAGAATGAGTCGGTTATCGGCTACTTTGATAAGTCGGTGGAGAAGGCCGCCGAGCGGCTGAAGGCGGCCGAGCAGCGCCTGCTGGCCTTCCACGAGAAGCACAATATTGTGGACTACGACAAGCAAATCCTGTCATCCACGGATGAGAAGCAGGCGGCGGCCGACAAGTACGCCCAGCTCGAAATGCAGTACGCCGGGGCTTCCTCCACCCTCAAGTCGGTGGAGGGCAGCCTGAGCAAGCGCGGGGCTTCTAACCTCAAGAGCCAGGAAATCA
This sequence comes from Hymenobacter arcticus, assembly GCF_054779975.1. Taxonomy (NCBI): domain Bacteria; kingdom Pseudomonadati; phylum Bacteroidota; class Cytophagia; order Cytophagales; family Hymenobacteraceae; genus Hymenobacter; species Hymenobacter arcticus. Next base: position 13,089 of record NZ_BAAGXF010000005.1, on the reverse strand, counting down.
TACGGTTGCGCGGCCGGCTCTCCGACCTCAACAACCAGGCCTCGGAGCTGGAAATAATGAACCAGACCCAGCCCAGCGCCGCGGCCGCCGCGCGCCTGGCTGCCGCCAAGCAGGAGGCCGCCCAGGTGAGCGCCCAGATTGGCGAAACGGTGAACAGCTACTACAGCGACTCGCACTCGGCGCAGGGCGTGGCCGTGAAGGACCTCGTAACCGACTACTCCAAGAACAACCTGCAAGTAGAAGACCTCAAAAGCCAGCTGGGCCTGATGCGCCGCCAGCGCGAACTGGCCGCCGGCCAGTATAACCAGTTGGTGCCGCTGGGCGCGGAAATCCGCAAAATCCGCCGCGAGGTGGAGGTGGCCGAGAAGGACTACCTCTCCCAAACTGAGGGCCTGAAACAGAGTAAGTTGTCGCAGCAAAACAGCGTAATGGCCTCGCAGCTGCGCGTGGTTGACCCGCCCTACCTACCCAGCACCGCCAGCGGCTCTAAGCTGCTGCTGCTGCTAATTGGCGGCTTCGTGGGGGCGTTTTTGCTCACCGGCGCGGGCATTGCGGGCACCGGCCTGCTCAACACCACGCTGCACAGCCCGGCCTACGCGGCCAAGGTCACCAGCTTCCCGGTGGCGGGCATTATTCCCAAGCTCACCGCCCCCGACGCCTTGCAGCTCGACCGCGCCAAGCGCGCCGAAGACCACCTGGCGCGCCAGCTGCTGCTCAAGTTTCAGCAGCCGCGCCACGATGGCAAGCCCTACACCATTGGGGTGCTCAGCAGCCAGAGCGGCGAGGGCAAAACGGAGGTGTGCGCCAGCCTGGCTAGCAGCTTGCGCGAGCTCAACATTCACACCGTCAACCTCTTCCCCGACGACCATTCGTTCCGCATCATCCCCGACGGCGACCAGCTGCTGTACTCGCCGCTGAATGCGGTGGCCCCCGGCACCGACGTGGCCGACCTCACCGGCCCCGGCCTGGGCACCGACTCGGTGGTCATCATCGAGTTTCCGCCGGTGCTTGAAACGGCCTACCCCGCCTCCCTGCTGCAAGACCTCGACCTGATACTGGTAGCAGTGCGCGCCGAGCGCGCCTGGCAGCCCGCCGACCGCACGGTGTTCAAAAATATCCAGGCCGTGGCCAAAGCCCCCATCGAGCTGGTGCTCAATGGCGTGCTACCCGAGTACGTGGCCGAGTTTATTGGCGCCCGCCTGCGGCCCACGGTGGCCCCGCGCCGCGCCGCGCTACCGGCCCACCCCGAGCAGGCGCTGCTGAATTAGGGTCGTTCAACGATTCGCCTCACCCCCCAGCCCCCTCTCCGAAAAGGAGAGGGGGAGCCGAATAACCAAAAAATATTAAGTCCAACTCACTTCGCACGTCAATGCCGCCGTGGCTCCCCCTCTCCTTTTCGGAGAGGGGGCTGGGGGGTGAGGCGAATCGTTGAACTGCAATTCTCCATTAAAAAACATGCTTCCCTTACCCGCCTTTGAAACCCGCTTTAAACTGCCACAGCTCCTGGTGGGGCTGCTGGCGGCGGTGGTGGTGGGCTGGCTCACTGCCAGTAATGGCCTGGTAGTACCGGAGCTGCTGATAGCGCTGGCCGTGGGCGGGCCCCTGCTGACGGGCATCTTTTTGCAGCCGCGGCTAGGAGTTATCGCCTTGATAGTCTACTGCTTCCTGCTATTTCTGATTTCGCGGGAGCTGGGCGGCACCATCCCCTACGGCATGGCCGTGGATGGGCTGCTGGTGGTGACCTGGGTGGCGGTGGCGTTTCGGCACGACGAGCTCGACTGGCGCTACGTACAAAACGACCTATGTTTGCTGGGTGTGGTATGGTTTGGCATCAACGTGCTCGAAATCGTGAACCCCGGGGCCAGCTTCCAGGGCTGGTACCAGGAAATGCGCAGCACTACCCTCTACTGGGTGCTGCTGGTGCCGCTGGCCATGCTGCTTTTTCATAAGAAGCGCGACCTCAACCTGTTCCTTATCCTCATCATCGGCTTGTCGGTGCTGGGCACGCTCAACGGGCTCAAGCAGCTGTTCATCGGCCTCTCGAACGGCGAGCAGCTGTACCTGAACGACAACGCCAAAACTCACCTCATTTGGGGTAAGCTGCGGGTGTTCTCGTTTTACAGCGACGCGGGGCAGTTTGGGGCGGCGCAGGCGCACATGGCGTTGGTGGCGGGCATTCTGGCCCTGGGGCCCTTCCGGCCCTGGAAGCGGGTGCTGCTGGCCGTAGCGGCGGGGCTGCTCATCGTGGGCATGTTCATTTCAGGCACGCGGGGGGCGCTGTTTGCGCTCATGGCGGGCATTGCGGTGGCATTGCTCATCAGCAAGAATATAAAGGCCTTCGTGCTGGGCTCGATGGTGGCGCTGGCGGGCTTTGGGGTGCTGAAGTACACGCACATCGGCGACAGCAACTACAACATCTACCGGATGCGCACGGCCCTGGACCCCAACGACCCGTCGCTCAACGTGCGCCTGCTTAATCAGAACAAGCTGCGCGACTACCTCAGCAGCCGGCCGTTTGGCGGCGGCGTGGGCACCATCGGCAACGCGGGCATTCACTACAACCCCGGCAAGCTGCTGTCTACCATTCCGCCCGATAGCTACTGGGTGAAGGTATGGGCCATGTACGGCGTGGTGGGGCTCACCATTTGGATGGGCATTATGGCCTACCTGCTGGGCAAGTGCGGCAGCATTGTGTGGCGCATCCGCGACCCGGGCCTGAAGACCAAGCTCATTGCCCTCACGGCCGGCTTTGCGGGCAGTTTTTTCTGTAGCTACGGCAACGAGGTTATCAACTTCATGCCTTCGGCGCTAGTCGTGTACCTGTCGTGGTCCTTCGTGTTTTTGGGGCCTACGCTGGATGAGGAAGCTGGGGGCGCGGGTGCTTTTTAGCCCGCAGAGGCCGCAGAAGATTGCGCAGAAGCCGCAGAAGCAGACGACCACCTGGAGGACAACTCAACCCAACAAAACATGAGCTTACCGCTGGTTTCCGTTATTTCCATCAACTATAACCAGGCGCAGGTGACGTGCGCCATGGTGGCTTCGCTGCGGCGCATCACGTACCCGAACCTGGAAATCATTGTGGTGGACAACGCTTCGCCCACCGACAACCCGGACGTTATCAAGGAGCAGTTTCCAGAAGTTCAGCTCATCAAATCCACTCAAAACCTGGGCTTTGCAGGCGGCAATAATCTGGGTATTGCTCAAGCTAAGGGCGAGTACCTGCTCTTCCTGAACAACGATACCGAGGTGGAGCCCGACTTTCTGGAGCCGCTGGTGCGCCTGTTTCAGGCTAATCCACGGGCTGGCATTGCGTCGCCCAAAATCAAGTATTACGACGGCGAGCACCTCATTCAGTACGCCGGCTCGCGGGGCATCAACCCCTGGAGCGGCCGCAGCATCACCATCGGCCACCTCGAAGCCGACCACGGCCAGCACAACGCCTCGCAAGCCACGGCGCTGGCCGATGGCGCAGCCATGCTGGTGCCGCGCCGCGTGGTAGACATCGCGGGCACGATGCCCGAGCTGTATTTTCTTTATTATGAAGAGCTTGACTGGTGCGAGGCTATCAAGAATGCGGGCTTTACCTGCCACTACGTGGCCGAGTCCACGGTGTACCACAAGGAGTCGGTGTCGGTGGGCAAGTCATCGGTGCTCAAGACCTACTACATGAACCGCAACCGGCTGCTGTTCATCCGGCGCAACAGCCGGGGCTGGGCGCGCCTTACGAGCACGGTGGTGTTTGTGGCCGCCGCCCTGCCCAAGCAGGCGCTGCGCTACGCCCGCCAGCGCGACTGGCTGCACCTGCGTGCCCTGGCCCGCGGCCTGCACTGGAACTTGCAGCACGCCAACGGCTTACGCTAAAACTTACCCTACTCTGCTTCTTTCCTGCGCTATGGAATTGCTCTTTTTTATTGGTGATGGCTTGCTCCACGCATTGGCGGTTTACCTGCTGCTCAACTGCCTGTACCTGCTGTTTTTTGCCGTGGCGGGGCACTTGCCGGCGCGCCGCCGGCCGGCCCCGTCCAGTGCCCCCGCGCCGCGCCGCATCTGCGTGCTCATGCCCGTGTACCAGGAAGATGCCGTGATACTGGAAAGCAGCCGCGCCGCGCTGGCGCATCAGTACGATGGTGTTTTCCAGGTAGTTGTGATTGCCGATGGCTTACAGCCTGCCACCGTGCAGGCCATGCAGCGCCAGGGCATTGGCGTGGCCGAGGTGAGCTTTGCGCGCAGCACCAAGGGCAAGGCGCTGCTGCACGCGCTGTCGGTGCTGCCCGCCGCGGCGTTCGACGTGGCCCTGGTGCTCGATGCCGACAACATCATGGGCCGCAACCTGCTCAACGAGGTGAATGCCGCCTTTGCCGCCGGCTACCAGGTGGTGCAGGCCCACCGCACGGCCAAGAACCAAGGCACCGCCTTCGCCCTGCTCGATACCTGCAACGAGGAGATTAACAACCACATCTACCGCCGGGGGCCGGCGGCGGTGGGGCTGTCGGCGGCGCTCATCGGCTCGGGCATGGCCTTCGACTACGGCTACTTGCAGCGCCTGCTGGCCGGCATCGGCGAAACGGTGGGCGAAGACAAGGAGCTGGACTTCCGCATTGCCCGCGACCAGCAGAAAATCTGCTACTTAGACAAAGCTTATGTCTACGACGAGAAGATTGAGAACGCCCAGGTGTTCACCCAGCAGCGCACCCGCTGGCTGGCCTCGCAGTGGGAGTTTTTAAAGAAATATGCCGGCCAGGGCCTGCCTGCCCTGCTGCGCGGCAACGTGGAGTTTTTCAACAAAGTGGTGCAGGCGTTTCTGGTGCCGCGCACGCTGCTGCTGGGCTTGCTTGGTTTGCTGGTAATCACCTCCACGCTGAGCTGGGCGCTGGGCCTCCCGCTAGGCCCGTCGCCGCTGGTGTGGCTGGGGCTGCTGGCTACGCTGGCCGCCACCCTGCTACTGGCTTTGCCCGCCCGCCTCTACAACCGCCAGGTGCTGGCCGCGGTGATGAGCCTGCCCTACGCCATCTGGTGCATGTGCCTGGCCATGTTGCGGATACGCCGCACGCGCACCTCCTTTTTGGCCACGCCGCATAAGGCAGGTACGGCCTTTCAGCTGGATAACTAACAACGAGTGACCCCACCCCCCGGCCCCCTCCCCTTTGGGAGAGGGGGAGCCTGACGAGTTAACGACTGCGCCGCCGTGGCTCCGCCTCTCCCAAAGGGGAGGGGGCCGGGGGGTGGGGTCACTCGTTGCATGATTTAAACCTAATCATCTAAAATACATGCCTTTTAGCCTCATAGCCTTGCCCGTGCTGGTTTGCCTGATACTAGGCATCCGCAGCGGGCTGCGGGCCCAGCGCCTGCCGCGCCCCTAACGCTATCCTCTCGCTCTGAAAACAACTTCTATGCTCTATTTTCAATACGCTTGCTGGGCGCTGCTGGCGCTGGTTTTCTACACCTACGTGGGCTACGCACTGGTAGTGTGGCTGTGGGCCAAGGTCAAAATGCGGCTGGCCCCGCCGGCTGCGCTGGGCCCCTTTGAGCCGGCCGTGACGCTGGTGGTGCCCGCTTATAACGAGGCCAGTATTCTGGAAGAGAAAATTGCCAACTGCTTGGCCTTAAGCTACCCAGCCGATAAGCTGCGGCTCGTGTTCATCACCGATGGCTCGACCGACAACTCGGGGCAGGTGCTGGCGCGGCACCCGCGCGTGGAGCACCTGCACGTGCCCCAGCGCGGCGGCAAGTCGCTGGCCGAAAACCGGGCCATGACGTTCGTGCAAACGCCCTACGTGGTATTCACCGACTGCAACACGCTGCTCAACCCCGAGGCCGTGCGCGAGCTGGTGAAGCACTACCAGGACCCCACGGTGGGCGCGGTATCAGGCGAGAAAAAAATCCGCCCCCAGGCGTCGGCCCCAGGCGCGGGCGAGGGCATTTACTGGAAATACGAGTCGCTGCTCAAGCGTTGCGACTCGCAGATATACAGCCTCATGGGCGCGGCCGGCGAGCTGGTATCGTTCCGCACCGAGCTGTTTGCCCCGCTCGAAGCCGACACCATTCTCGACGATTTTGTGCAGTCGCTGCGCATTGTGGGCCGCGGCTACCGCGTGGTGTACGAGCCGCTGGCCTACGCCACTGAGGACGCCTCGGCGTCGCTGGCTGAGGAAATGGAGCGCAAAATTCGCATCTGCGCGGGCGGCTGGCAGTCGATGACGCGCCTGCCGCAGCTGCTCAACCCGCTGCGCCAGCCGGTGGTAACGTTCCTCTACGTATCGCACCGGGTGCTGCGCTGGAGCCTCACGCCCGTGGCCCTGCTACTGCTGCTGCCCCTGAGCCTGGGCCTGGCCCTAAGCACCACCGGCCTAACCGCCTTATTCTATAGTGCGCTGGTGCTGGGGCAGTTAGCCCTGTATCTGTCGGCCTGGGTGGGCTGGCAGCAGGCGGCTCGCACGAGCCGCACGGCCAAGCCGCTGGTGGTGCCGTTGTTTTTCTGCCTCATGAACGTGGCCGTGTTCCTAGGATTTGGGCGCTGGTTGCGCAAGGCCCAGCCCGCCGCCTGGGCCAAGGCCAGCCGGGTGCCAATTATCACTTACCAGTCATCAGTTATCAATCCGTCTTAATCAACAAAGTAGTCGCCCTCCGCAGGTACCTCACCCCCCAGCCCCCTCTCCGAAGAGGAGAGGGGAGCCAAACGTTCGCGCAAAGCCGGTGTCCCCTCTCCTTTTCGGAGAGGGGGTCAGGGGGTGAGGCGCCCTCCGCGGGCGACTACCACAAAATGTATCTAGCGCATATCGCTGATTAATAAACTATTGCCGATTAAAAACCCCGTTATGAAAATCGCCCACCTGATAATGGCGCACAAGAACCCCGAGCAGCTCGGGCGGCTACTGGCGGCCTTACAGCACGACGATTTTTATTTTTTCATTCACCTCGATAGTAAATGTGAACTAGCTGATTATGAGCACCTGGCGCAGCGGCCGCGGGTGCAGTTCACGGCCCGGCGCTTTGCGGTACGCTGGGCGTCGTACCACTTCACCAACGCCATTATCGAGTGCACCCGCGATATTCTGGCTGCTAAACAGTCGTTTAGCTTTATCAATTTGCTGAGCGGGCAGGACTACCCCATCAAGCCAGCCGGCGCTATCCACGACTTTTTTGCGCGGCACAGGGGGTATTCGTTTCTGTCGTTTGAGCGCGATGGGTCGTCCTCGTGGTGGCAGCACGCCAAGAGCCGCGTTGAAAAATACCACACCACCTACTTCCATTTTCGGGGGCAGTACATGCTGCAAAAAGTGGTGAACTGGCTGCTGCCGCGGCGGCAGTTTCCGCTGCCCTACGCCCTGTACGGCGGCTCCGACGGCTCGTGGTGGACGCTCGACGTGGCCTGCGCGGCCTACCTGGTGCAGTTTATGGATGCGCACGCCAAGCTGCGCCGGTTCAGCAAGTTCACCTGGGGCTCCGACGAGTTTTTGATTACGACGGTGCTGATGAACTCGCCTTTCAAGCGCAGCATCATCAACGAGAACTACCGCTACATCGACTGGTCGGCGGGCGGGGCCAACCCCCGGCTGCTCACCACCGGCGACTTTCCCAAGCTGGCCCACGCCCACAAGCTGTTTGCCCGCAAGTTTGACGCCGACTACGACCCCGGCATTCTTAACCTACTGGACAACTGGTTATTGCGCCTTCAGCCCCGCGCCGTGGCGGCCGGCTAAGCCCACCCCGCTCCCACCCTTTTTTCGCTTTTGCTCATGACCCCACTTATTCACGGCCGCGACATTGTTGTGGTTGGCCAGCAGCCCTGGGATACCGCCCTGGGCAGCAACTGCAAGGACATTGCCCTCGAATTCAGCCGCCACAACCGGGTGCTGTACGTCAACTCGCCGCTCGACCGCAACACCGTACTGCAACACCGCAGCTCGCCCGCCGTGCAGGCCCGGCTGCGGGTGCAGCGCGGCGAAGCCAGCAGCCTGGAAGCCGTGGCCCCCAACCTGTGGGTGCTGTCGCCGGCCACCGTGCTCGAATCCATCAACTGGCTGCCGGTGGGCGGCCTGCACACCCTGGCCAACAAGCTGAACAACCGGCGCTTTGCGCGGGCCATTCGGGCTGGGCTAGGCCGGCTCAATTTTCAGGATTTCCTGCTGTTCAACGACAACGACATCTTTCGCAGCTTCTACCTCAAAGAGCTGTTGAAGCCCGAGGTAAGCGTTTACTACTCACGCGACTACGTGGTAGCCGGCGGCTACTGGCGCAAGCACGGCCTGCGCCTGGAGCCCGCCCTCATTGCCAAAAGCGACGTGTGCGTGGCCAATTCGAGCTACCTCGCCAGCTACTGCCGCCGCCACAACCCGCAGTCGCACGACGTGGGCCAGGGCTGCGATGCGCCCGCCGCGCCCCCGGCCGGCGCGGGCGCGCCCGCCGGGCTGCGCGGCTTGCCCGGCCCGGTAATCGGCTACGTGGGGGCCATTACCAGCGCCCGCCTCGACCTGGCGGTGCTGCGCCACCTCAGCATGCAGCGCCCCGATTGGAGCATTGTGCTGGTAGGCCCCGAAGATGACGTATTCAAAGCCAGCGACTTACACCAACTGCCCAATATCCACTTTCTCGGAGCCAAGCCGACGGCCAAGCTGGCCGCCTACGTGCAGCACTTCGACGTGTGCCTGAACCCGCAGCTCGTGAACCCGCTCACGGTGGGCAACTACCCGCGCAAAATTGATGAGTACCTGGCCCTGGGCAAGCCCGTGGTGGCCACCCGCACCGAGGCCATGAGCGTGTTTGCCCAGCACACCTACCTGGCCGAAAGCCCGGAAGACTACGTGGACCTCATCGAGCTGGCGCTGGCGCAGGACGGGGCCGGCCGGCAGCAGGCGCGGCGCAGCTTTGCCGCCACCCACACCTGGGAAAACAGCGTGGGCCGCATCTACGCGGCCATTGCGGCGCACTACGCCGGGCGGGCCGCCCCCGCCCGCCCGGTAGCCACCACCCCCCAACTGGTGCCCGCAGTATGAAGGCAATTCTCCAAAACCGGCACGTCCAGTCGCTCACCGGCAACGGGGTGATGGCCGTGTTCAGCGTGCTGACCTACAGTATTTTATTTCGCTTTCTGGCAGAGGCTGACATGGGCAACTGGATATTTTTTCAGTTCTCGTTTTTGCTGCTCGACACCTTTCGCACGGGCTTGCTCCAGACGGCGCTCATCAAGTTCTACGCCGGGGCCGACGCGGCGCGGCAGCGTTGCGTAGCGGGCTCGGCGTGGTTTCTAGGTTTGGCCGTGACGGGCATTTTCGTGGTGCTTAACCTGCTGGCGATACCTCTCATCGGCCGCTTTCAGGATGTGGGCGTGCTGGTGCTGCTGCACTGGTTTGGGCTGGCGCTGGCCATCACGCTACCCTTCAACGTGGCCATCTGGATACTGCAGGCCGAGCAGCGCTTCGACCGCATTCTGTATCTGCGGCTGCTCAACCAGGGCTCGTTTATCGTGCTGGTTTTCATCTTGTATCTTACTAAGGAGCTGAGTTTGACGCGGGTCATTCAGGCGTTTTTGGGTAGCTCGCTGCTGTCGAGCGTGGTGGTGGTGGTTACGGGGTGGTCGCAGCTGCAAGCGTTGCGGCACCGCAGCACCGAGGTAGTGGCCGAGCTGTTTCACTTCGGCAAATACAGCTTTGGCACCTTCTTGTGCTCCAACCTGTTGCGCAGCTCCGACACCTTCATCATCAAGTTTATGCTGGGGCCGGCGGCGCTGGCCGTGTACAGCCTGCCGCAGCGCCTGCTCGAAATCATTGAAATACCGCTGCGCAGCGGCCTCAGCACGGCTATGCCCAGCATGTCGGTGGCCGTGAACCGCAAGCGCGACACCGAGGTGTCGGACCTACTCAAGCGCTACGTGGGCTTTCTGACGCTGCTTTTCATCCCCATCACGGTGGGCGTGCTGGTGTTTGCCGACGTTATCGTGGGGCTCATTGGCGGGGGCAAATACGTGGGCACCGAGGCGGCCAACATCTACCGCATCCTCATTGTGTGCTCGCTGTTGTTTCCGCTGGAGCGGTTCTTGGGCGTGACGCTCGACATCATCAACCGGCCGCAGCTGAATTTGGTGAAGGTGGTGCTGGCGCTGGCCGTGAACGTGGTGGCCGATGTGGCCTGCATTCACTTCACGCGCAGCATCTACGGGGCCGCCTGGGCTTCGGTATTCACCCTGATTGCCAGCACTATCTACGGCTATGTGGTGCTGCGGCGCTACCTGCCCATCAACTTCCGCGGCGTGCCCGAGCTGGCGGCCGAGGAGGTGCGCGGGCAGCTCGACAACGTGCTGCGCCGGCTGCGGCCCGCCAAGTCATAGGGTGATTTCGGTGATTACTATTCTATACCCGCCTATTCATAAACATTTGTCTATCAATAACTTATGGCGCGTTTGTTATTATTGGCCTACGGCCGACAGACCGAGTATTGCCGGGCCGTTTTTGCCGTGCTCAGCGCCTGGGCGTGGCAGCCCCGCCCCACGGTGGCGGCCACAATTTATACCGACCAACCCGGCTTTTTCGAGCCATATTTGGCCGGCCTGCCAGTCGAATACCACTACTTATCAGAGAGTCATTTAACCGAACTCAAAGGGCCGCTGCATTTTGTGCACCGCGTGAAAGCGCAGCTCATTGCCCAGGCGTTTTTGGACTACCCTACTGAGGAGCTGCTGTTTATTGATTCGGACACGTTTTTCCTGGCCGCACCCGATGGCCTGCTGCACCGCTTGGCCCAGGGCATACCCTTTATGCACCGGCACGAGTACCGGCTGGCCGAGGCGGCGGCCATCCACGCGGGCTTTGGGCAGGCCCACTACCCCGAAAAGCTGCTGGCACTACTAGCCAGCCGCACCTTTGCGCTGGGCGGCCAGCTGGTGCAGTTTCACGCCGGCCAGTCGTCGTGGAATTCGGGCGTGCTGGGGCTGCCGCGGGCGCTGGCCCCGTTGCTACCCGACATCTTGGCGCTGGTAGATGAGCTGTACGCCAGCACGGGCTGGTTTCTATGCGAGCAGCTGGCGTTTTCGCTGGCCCTGCAAGCCAGCGGCCCGGTGCAGGCCTGCAACCAGCTGGTGTACCACTACTGGGGCCAGCCGCAGAAAAGGCTGATGGACAAGCGGTTGCTAACGCAGCTTACGCCTGATTTTGCTGCCCTACCGCTGCCCCAACGGCTCAGCCAGGTGCGGCAGCTGGTGCCGCAGTTGCGGCGGCAGCTAGCGCTCGACCAAGCCCGCCAGGGGGCACTTTATGCCTTCCGCCGGGGCCAGGTAGCAACTGGCCTCAAGTGCGCCGCCCGCGCCCTGCTCAGTGCGCCCTTCGATGCCCGGTTTGCCCGCGAGCTACTGCTGGTGCTGCGCCGCCGGGTGCAGCTGCGCAACGCCCGAGCATGGGCGCAGCCGGCAGCGTAGCCATTCGCTAGAAGGTCCTGCTTCACGCAAAAAGAGCGTACACCCTCTCCCACTTCAGTCATTGTACAGCCTTCGATTCAAAATGACCCCAAAGCGGAATGTGTACTATCTAAACTGCAGAACAATGCCCAATTCAATGAGTTACTGAAAAATTTTCGAAATACTACCAAGTATAACGTATCGTTCAGTATGGGCTCCAATCTTGGTGCCACTGGTAAGTGCACGTGGGACTATGGTACGGCAACCGCCAATATTACAATTGATAAAGATAGTTTTGACCTTCAGCATGCCATTTGGGGTGCTACCACGCTTTTTCATGAAACATATCATGCCCAGCTACAGCAATATGCAATTGCCACGTTTGGCACAACAGTAATTGGAAACTGGCCGAAGCCAATAAATGACATGACACTCCAGGAATTGGTAGGCTATGTTGATGCAACGGCCGGCGCGAACGCCCAGTGGAAAAACGCCACACATAACTACATGGCTTATAATAATAGCATAATGGCAGAGGGCCTGCGGTCTTTTGTTCAGGCTAACTATCCACAGACGTATGCTCAGATTGGCAGCGATATCACTAAATACAGCTACTTATCGTTGATGGGCTTAGATGGCACTGCGCGGTTTCGTGACGAAATCACTAACCAAGGCAAATATAACGACTTCATTCAAGCTATTGATGACTTCGTCACAGGCGAGTTACCTAACTGCCTCTAGTAGTTGCTTCCATAGAGAGTTAATTGTTTCACATTTGCTTATCTCCTATGTTTACGAGTTCATTAAGAATACTCTTTATACTAAGCTTTTTGTTCGCTGTAGAATGCTCACATGCCTACAATCTAGGCAAAGAAGAGATTATATTCATCAGAGAATACCGGGAATATGGCTGGAAAGAGTACGGCGCAGACTCTATAAAATTTCCCCACCCCATCCAAACTTTAATAGGTTTTTACCTAGTCGAATACCGACTTGATGCTACTCGTCTCACTATCACTAAGATGCCGACAACACCTGCAGTCGTTCCTTCCATTCTATTTACCACTATATTGAACCGTGCACAGCAGCAAGCAATGCAGCAAGCGATGCACACCACCATCCCAGACCTCATCCAGCAGCAATGTGATGCCGTCATGGTAGACGATGGTTTTCACCTCAATGTCACACTCACTAAGGCTGGTGCAAATAGGAGCTTTCTATGGAATGTAAATTATGTGTATGAATTATTAGAATTCTTGGATATAATTAATAAAATCTCTCCGGAAAAGTACAAGTTTTATCGAGCGCAAGACAAGAAGATATTCAGGCAGCGCTTAGAGGCTCAGAATAAATAATATTTGGGGTTCTCATTACAACAGAGCGAGAAATTACGGTAGGGGTTTTGCTATTTCACCAAGCAATCCTGAAGTGATTCATTGATTCATGAGACGCCAACAAAAGGCATGTATCCGAGTAGCCGAGGCCACTTTTGCTCGACTATTACTCGTCTCCTAAAACGAACGTATTGGGTTGTGGTGCGCCTCGGGGAAAATCGCGTCCACTACCCGCAGCCAGCAAACGGCAACCCCAGTTCCGATTCTTTACCAAAGCCCGAAAGTGACGCTAAGAGGGTGTTAGGAATTGGGGCTAACCCAAAAGAAAACGAGCCAGTAAGCAGCGAGCGGAGTTCCTAGGCTCCGGCT